>DASZHJ010000381.1:0-3320 GCA_035938015.1 Allostellaceae bacterium | reverse complement strand
CGCGTCGCGTCGAAGCCGTCGTGCAATCAGAGTTCTCGGCCGCAGCGGCTTCGCCATCCCAACCACCCGCCTCATCCTAATCCTTCTCCACCCTGAAGGGTGGAGAAGGACTCGTTCATGGAAGCGCAGGGGCCTCGCAAGTGTCGGAAAGAGCCGGGGTTGATTTGTCATGCCTGGCACAGACACTATCTCCATCGCTGTGCGCCCGCTCAAGCCGGCCGTTCGGAGCCCTCGCCCATGCCGTACCAGTCCATTTCCGTCCAACCGATCGCCGGGGCGCTCGGCGCGGAGGTCAGCGGCGTAAACCTCGCCGAGCCCCTGGGCAACTCGGTGGCGGCGGAGCTGCGCCAGGCCTTCGTCGAGCATCTCGTGCTGTTCTTCCGCGGCCAGAGGCTCACGCCCGAGCAGCACCTGGCGGCGAGCCGGCTCTTCGGGCCGATCGTGCGCATGCCCTATGTCAAGCACATGGACGAGTATCCCGACATCATCGCGGTGCTCAAGGAGGCGGACGAGCGGAACATCAGCACCTTCGGCAACGCCTGGCACTCCGATTTCAGCTTCCTGGAGGAGCCGCCAATGGGCTCGCTGCTCTATGCGCGCGAGGTGCCGGCGCATGGAGGTGACACGATCTGGGCCAACATGTATGCGGCTTACGACGCGCTCTCCCCCGGCATGAAGCGGATGCTCGATCCGCTCCGCGCCCTGCACAGCGGCCGGCCCTACGGCACCGGCGGGGTCCCAAAAGACCTGCGCACCAGCCGCTCGATCGGTATCGAGCGCGACAAGCCCGAGGCCGACCGCGAGGTGGCGCAGCCGGTGGTCCGCGTCCATCCCGAGAGCGGGCGCAAGGCGCTCTACGTCAACGCCATCTACACCGTGCGCTTCGAGACCATGACCGAGGCGGAGAGCCGGCCGCTGCTCGATTACCTCTACGAGCACTGCACGCGGCCGGAGTTCACCTGCCGCTTCCGCTGGGAGACCGGCTCGCTCGCGATCTGGGACAACCGCTGCACGCTCCACTATGCCGTCAACGATTACGACGGCACGCGCCGCCTGATGCACCGCACGACGGTCGCGGGCAAGCGGCCGATCGGCGCGGGCTGATTGGGGTCTTCGTTCGCTGGATGGCCGGCATCGAAACCCCTCTCCGCCCGCTTGCGGGGGGAGAGGTTGGGTGAGGTGGGTGTCGATGGCGAACGCGAGTGGTGCCGCGGAAGCACACCTCACCCTCCCCATCGCTCGCTCTCGCGAGCGACGGGTCCCCTCCCTCTCCCCGCTTCGCGCGGAGAGGGCCGCGCCGACGATCTACGAGAGAAACGCGCAATCTAACTCTCGCGATCGCCGGCTTCGGCGATGCCGTTGAGGTAGAGCTCCCAGACCCGGAGGTTGATCTCGCAGGCTTTGACCGCGGCGTCCTCCATGCCGTATTGCGCGGAGAAGCGCGCGACCGCCTGCCAGCCCATGTCGGAGTGCTCGATGTCGGCCTGCTCGTGCAGCTCGAAGAAATCCAGCTGCTCGTTGCTGAGCCCGAAGAGCCTGCCCCAGCGCTGGCGCTCCAGGCCGAACCAGCCGTGCACGCGCAGCGCACCCGTGCCGTAGCCGGGGATGTTGATGCGCTCGGCGCAGGTGTTGGCGACGATGCCTTCGATCCAGTGCCGGTTGCTCATCAAGCCCTCCCAGGCGGCCCAGGCGATCTGGGTCGAGGGCAGCGGCTCCGCCGCGCGGATCTCCTCGAGCGAGAGGCCGATGTGGGTGCCGAGTTCCTCCAGGATCTCCCAATGCGCCTTGCCGTGGCCGTGCTCGTGATCGGCGATCACCTCCTCGGCGCAGGCGCGGATGATGTTGAGCCGCGTCTCCCAATCCGTGCAATTGGTGGCGACGCGCAGCTTGAGGACGGAGTTGCGCTGGCGCGTGTTGAGGCGATGCTGGCGCACGAAGCTGCGTGCGCGTCCCGGCGTCATCGCCTCGTGGAAATAGCGCGTGCGCCGGCAGAACTCGTCGACCACCGCATCGAGCCGCCGCAACACCGTGCCGTCCGTCATGATTGCGCTCCGTCGTGCTGAAACAATTCCTTGAGCCGGCTGACCAGCTGCTGATGGCGCTGGGCGCCGACCTCGCCCACCGACACGCCGACCCCGAGATAGCGCTCGGCGACGCCGGGATCGCCGAGGAGCGCTTGCCCCGAGCCCTCGAGGGCAACGCGGCCCTTCTCGATGACGCAGCCGCGGTCGGCGATCGCCAGGCTGAGGCGCGCGTTCTGCTCGGAGAGCAAGATCGCGAGACCCTGCTCCCTCAGGCGCTCGATCAGCCGGAAGATCTCCGCCACCAGCACCGGCGCCAAGCCCAGCGACGGCTCGTCCAGCAACAGGATGCGCGGCTCCGACATCAGGCCGCGGGCGATCGCCAGCATCTGCTGCTGTCCGCCGGAGAGATTGCCCGCGGGCTCATCGAGCCGCCCGAGCAGCGCCGGCATCGGCGCCAGCACCCGATCGACACGGCGGCGCAGCTCCTCGGCCGAAAGCGCGCTGAGGCGCGTATAGGCGCCCATGCGCAGATTGTCGGCGACGGTGAGACCGGCGAAGACCTGGCGGCCCTCGGGAACATGCGCGATGCCCGCGAGGACACGCGCTCGAGGCCCAAGCCGATCGACGCGGCGGCCCCCCAGCAGGATCTCCCCGCCGTGCAGCCCGAGCACGCCGGAGATCGCCTTCAACAGCGTCGATTTGCCGGCGCCGTTGGCGCCCACCAGCGCCAGCACCTCGCCCTCGCGCAAGCCAAGGCTTACCTCATGCACCACGGTTTGGCGGCCATAGCCCGTGCTGACGGATTTGAGCTCGAGCATCAGCGGACACCCTCGGCTTGGCCGATATAGGCCTCGATCACGCGGGGGTTGCGCTGGATTTCCGCGGGACTGCCGCGGGCGATCACGGCGCCGGCATCGAGCACGATCACCTCGTCGGCGACACCCATCACCAGCGACATGTTGTGCTCCACCACCAGCAGCGTGACGCCGCTGTCGCGCACCGCCCTCAGGAGCAGGGCGAGCTCCGCGGTCTCGCCGTCGTTGAGGCCGGCAGCGGGCTCGTCGAGCAACAGCAGGCGCGGCCTTGCCATAAGCGCGCGGACCACCTCCAGAAGCTTCTGCGCACCCATGGGCAGATCGGTCGCGGCGGTGTCCCTGAATTGCGCCAGACCCACGAGCTCCAGCAGCGCCTCGGCCTGCGCGCCGAGCGCTCGTTCTTCCTCGCGCGAGCGGCCGGTCCACAGCATCTGTCGCCAAGCGGCCGAGCGGACATGGCGGTGCGCGCCCGCGAGCACGT
>DASZHJ010000380.1:0-3793 GCA_035938015.1 Allostellaceae bacterium | reverse complement strand
CGAGACCGCGCTCGCGCCGCAGACACTGCATGAGCTGGGATTTGCGCCGGCCCGGACCCGGATCGTCCATCTCGACACGCCGGCGATCGCCGCCCACCAGGTTCGCGATCGCCTCGCGCGCGGGGCACCGATCGATGACCTGGTGCCGTCCCCCGTGGCCGACTACATCCGCGACCATGCGCTCTACCAGGTCTGATGCAGCGGGCTCGCTGATGTCACGCTCGCCTTTCCACGCCGGGGCTCGCTGATTGCGATAATTACGTCGGTGACCCCCCTTCAGCTCAGCCGGCTCATCGCGAACGCGGCTGCCGACAAGAAGGCTCGGGGCATCGTCCGGATCGACATCCGGCAGAAGAGCTCGATCGCCGATTACTTCGTGATCTGCGAGGGCGATACGGACCGACAGGTGCGCGCCATCACCGACTCCATCGTGGAGGCCTGCCAGGCGAAGGGCGTGCGGCCGCTGCGCACTGCCGGCTACGAGGACGGATCCTGGGTCGTGCTCGACTACGCCAGCGTGATCGTGCACGTGTTCCTTCCGGGCGAACGCTCCTACTACGACCTCGAGTCGCTCTGGAAACCGCCGGCGAAGGCCGCCGCCCCCGCGCCCGCCGCCAAGAACGGCGCGAAGAAGGCCCCGGCGAAAGAGCGCGCGCGCCCCAAGGCCAAACCGACCCGACCGTCTCGACGCCGCGTCCGAACGGCCTAGAGCGCCCGACTTGCAAGCGGGGGAGGGATATTTGCCTTTGTGCTCAGCGTCTTAATGGCGCCCTCAGCGCTGTAGGATAATATCGCTTGTCGCCCTGCCGTAGGGCGCGGCGCACGAAGATGGGCTCCAGCAAATCGGCCGCTCCCCCGCACCCCCATGTCACGGTGGACGATGTGTGGCGCGGCGCCCTACCCAAGGAGACCGAGCTCGTGGCTGGGGCAGCCGGCAGCCGGCGCGAGGTGGTCTGGTGCACGGCGCTGCGGGCACGCTCGCCGGCCTTCACCCCGCTTCGCGGCGGAGAGTTGCTGCTCATCAATCCCCAGGTGCTGACCGCGGTTGATCCGCGGCTCACGCTCGCCCGCCTGCTCGAGTCGCTCGCCGGGCAAGGCGTGGCGGGAGCGGCCATCCTCGGTCGCGTGTCACCCGAGGCTCGTCGCGCCGCCGACGCGCACGGGCTTCCACTGTTTTCGTTGCCGGCGACGATGCCGCTCGACCAGGTCGAGCAGCAGGTCCTGCGCTTCATCGTCGACCGGCGAGCCGAGCTGCACGAGCGCGCGCAGGACTTGCATCGCCAGTTGAGCGAGCTCGCGATGGCGGGACGCGGCCTTCCCGCGTTGCTGGCGCGGCTCCACGAGCTGACCGGTGTGCCGGTGGTGCTCGAGCGCGATTCCACGGTCGAGTTCGTCGGCAGCGGCCGGCTCTCCGAGACTACCTCGGCGGCGATTGCCGCCGAGCGCCCCGCGCTGGAGGAGTGGTTGCGAGAGGTCCCGCTCAGCGCGTTCGATCCGCCGGTCGCGGTGCGGCCGCTGAACGAGGGCCAGGCGCGCCTGGTCGCACCCATCCTGGTGCAGGGCAGCATCGCGGGATTTCTCTCATTGCTGGGCTCGGATGGCGAGCTGGGAGAGATGCATCGGTTGGCGGTGGGCCGGGCGGCGCACGCCTGTGCCATCGAGCTGGTTCGTGCGCGCGCCGCCCGCGATGCCCGTGACGAGGTCGAGGAAGAACTGCTCGACGTGCTGACCGCGGGGCGGCCGGGTTCGCACCAGGCGGCTCGGGAACGGGCGAAGCGCAAAGGCTTTGACGTCGATGCGCCCTACCTGGTCATCGCTGCCGAGCCCGCAGAGGCCGGCCGCGCGCCAAAAATCCGCGCGGCGTGGGAACGTCACCTGGGCACCATGCGGACCAGCGCGTTGGTGCGTGAGCGGGGCGAGTCAACGCTGGCGCTGGTCAGCCTTGCGGGCCGGCGCGCCCTTGACCCCAAAGCCCTTGTCGAGCAGCTCCATCGCGCGGCGCGCGCCGCCAGCGGCCCGGTCGCGCTCGGCTACGGTGCGGTCCGGACCGGAACGGCCGAGATCGCCAACGGCGCACGCGAGGCTGAGCAGGCGTTGACGATGGGCCGGCGCCTCTTTGGACCCGACAGCGCGACGGCGTTCAAGAACCTGGGTCTCTACCGGCTGCTCTACGCGCTGCAGCCATTGCCGGAATTACGACAATTTCGCGATGACGCGTTGGCGCGGCTGGGAGCAAAGGATCGCCGCGGCGTGCTGCTGCAGACGCTCGGCGCCTACCTCGCGACCAACGGGAGTCCGACCGATGCGGCGGACCGCCTGCACCTCCATCGCAACACTGTGCTCTACCGGCTGGGCCGGATCGAGGATCTGCTCGGAGTGGACTTGCGCAACGCCGAAGTGCGGCTCGCACTGCATCTGGCGCTCAAGATCGGCGACGTCCTCGAGGCTGAGCGCACCAGCGACTGACTCGCCCGCCTATTTCGGATGGGTGCGAATAACGTCAGGGATCTGTGGGACGGGCGGCGGTGGGCCGACAATCGGAGCCGGTCCCGCGCCAAGCGCCGAAAGGATGGCGGCGGCCATCGCCGCGTGCCCCTGGTCGCCGGGATGGAACCAGTCGGCACGTCCGAGATAACTCGACCCACCGTCCTGGCCGTGGAACGCATTGACTGCATAGAACCCCTCCAGGCTGACGTACGTCCCGCCGTGGCGCAGGCACACCTGCTCGATGGTCGCGTCGATGCTCACGGAAGGCAGCCAACTGCCGATACAGAGCACCCTCGTGTGCGGCGCCGTCAGCGCGCTGACGATGGTCTCGTATTGCGACGCAAACTCGTCCGGCGGCGTGTTGAAGCCGACATCGTTGGTGCCCAGCTCGATGGTCACCAGGGCCGGGTGCGCGCCCGTCACGGCGCCCAGCTCGGGGATCGCCCAGGCGGCCTTGGCGCCGCTGCGAGCCACGAGATCGAGCGTCATTCCCAGCTTGTCGGCAACCAGCGCAGGGAACGTTCCATCTTGCGCGGTCGCGAAGCGGCCGGCACTGATGCTGTCGCCCAGTGCGACGTAGACCTTGCCCTGGAGGCCCTCGTTGTCAGTTCCGGCGTGCACACCAATCACTTCGCTCGGTGCCATCACGGGACCTCTGGCGGCCGGCTGCCCGATGGCGAGAAGGAATAGCAATGCCCAAACTAGATATGTCACGACCCTCGGGGTACGCGCCGGTATAGCCGCTGACCCCATCCTCCTCCGACCATTGTGCCAGCCGCGGCCCATCCGCTGCCCTCGCGAACGTCGCCCACGCCGCCTAAACCAGTCCCGACTCCAGGGTGGTGACCATCTCGGCCAGGGCCCGGACGGCCCAGTTTGGACGGTCGGTCATGCCGAACAGCTGCAGCCGGGCTTCGGCGAGATGCTCGGCCGCCTGCCGGCGGCAAATTCCCTGCGCGCTGGCCTGGGTGATGATGGCGCGCGCGGTCTCCATCTCGGCGGCGGTGAACCGGGCTCGGGTGAGCAGGGCCCGCAGCACGCGCCGGTTGCCGGCCGCTCCGCCTTTGAGCGCGACCAGCGTCGGTAGCGTCTTCTTGCCGTTCTTCAAGTCACTGCCCACGGCCTTGCCGGTTTGCGAGCTCGAGCCCCAGACGCCGAGCATGTCGTCGATCACCTGGAATGCGACGCCAAGGTGGTAGCCGAACTTGCCGGCTTTGTCGAGCGACTCGTCGCCCACGCCGGCAGCCAACCCGCCCAGCCGTGCGGCGCACTCGAACAGCGCGGCCGTCTTGAGGCCGATCATCTC
>DASZHJ010000379.1:0-13337 GCA_035938015.1 Allostellaceae bacterium | reverse complement strand
GTTCTCCTGGAATCCGGCGGCTGCGGTCTCTGGACCGAGGAGAGCGTCACGCTGATCGAGACCGGCGTGAAACGGATCATGGGCAAGCTCGGCATGCTGCCCGATCGCGCCGGCGTGATGCCGCGCCCGCCGATTTACACGATGAAAGTCGCGACGGCACCGGTCGCGGGCTATTGGCACTGCTCGGTCTCGCCGGGCGCCCGCGTCGAGCGCGACGCGCCGCTCGGCGTGATCTACGATCTCGCGGGATCGGGTGAGCACCGGATCACCGCCGAGGTTTCCGGCCCGGTGATCTATCATGTGACCAGCCTCGCCATCAGCGTGGGCGAGCCCCTGGTCGGCATTGCCATTAAAGAATGAGGCTTCGCTCGTCATGAAGATCACCGAGATGAATTGGATGCAGGTCGAGACCTATCTCAAGGGCGACGATCGCGCCGTGGTGCCGATCGGCAGCACCGAGCAGCACGCACAACTGAGCCTCGGCGTCGACTTGATACTTTCCGAGCGCGTCTCGGTGGAGGCGGCGGAACCACTGGGCGTCCCGGTTTTCCCCACGATCAACTACGGCACCACGCCCTACTTCACGGCGTTTCCCGGCACGGTGAGCCTGCGCGTTTCGACCCTGATCGGCATCGTGCGCGATGTGCTCGACAGCCTGAAGCGGCACGGCTTCCGCCGCATCCTGTTCGTCAACGGCCACGGCGGCAACGCGCCCGCGGGCGCCGCGGCGCTCGAATGGATGATGGAGAATCCGGGCACCACCGTGCGGTTTTTCAACTGGTACAATGCACCCAAGACTTGGACCAAGGTGCAGGAGATCGATCCGGTGGCGAGTCACGCCTCATGGATGGAGAATTTTCCATGGACGCGCATCGCCAACGTCACCGCACCCGACGAGCGCAAGCCGATGATCAATAGCGAGCGGCTGCGCATGATGGATCCCAAGGGCGTCCGCGCCTATCTCGGCGACGGCAATTTCGGCGGCTACTACCGGCGTCCCGACGAGGAGATGCTGGCGCTCTGGAAAGTCGCGGTCGAGGAGACCCGCGGGGTCATCGAGGGCCCCTGGGCTTGAGCGGGCAGGGGCCGTTCGCGCACGGCTTGCGCGAGCGGATCCGCGGCGGTGATTGCGTCGGCTGCATCTGGCTGGCATTGGGCTCGGCGGCGGCTGCGGAGCTCGCAGCGGACACCGAGCCGGACGCCATCGTGTTTGACTTGCAGCATGGGCTCTGGGAGCGGCAGGCGCTCGAGGGCGCCATCGGTGTCGTGCGGGCGAAGTCGGCGCCGCTGGTGCGCGTCGCGCGGAACGGCCCGGCGGAGATCGGCATGGCGCTCGATGCCGGCGCCGTCGGCGTGATCGTCCCGCTCGTCGAGACCGCGCAGGAGGCGGGCCGCGCCGTCGACGCCGCGCGCTACCCTCCGCTTGGCAACCGATCCGGCGGCGGCGTGCGGCCGCTGATGGATTTCAAGCGCTACGTGCCCGCGGCTAACGAGGGCGTGCTCGTGGCCGTGATGATCGAGACCAAACGCGGCGTCGAGAACGCCGAAGCGATCGCCGCCACGCCGGGGATCGACCTGGTGTTCATCGGCACCGGCGACCTCGCTTTGTCGCTGGGCTGCTTTCCCGATCTCGGACCGGCGCACGAGGCGGCGATCACCGCCGTCCAGGCCGCGTGCCGAAAGGCCGGCACGGCCTGCGGCATCTTCACGCTCTATAGCACCATGGCGCTGGACCGGCGCCGGCAGGGCTTTCAGTGCGTGGTACTCGGCGACGACACCACGCTGCTGCATCACGCCTTCAAGCAGACCAGCGCGCGCTTTCGGGCCCGGGCCCTAACGACCGATCCCCTACGGGGCGCGGTTGCCCTGGTCACGGGGACCTCGCGGGGTATCGGACCATGTCTGGTGCGGGCACTGCTCGACGCCGGAGCAAAACGGGTGTACTGCGCGGCCCGCGAGCCCGCTCAGATCGAGCAGCTCGTCGCCGGCGCGCCCGACCGGCTCATACCGATCAAACTCGACGTCACCAGTGATGCGGACGCCGAGCTCGCCGCCAAGCGCGCGGCCGACGTGACCCTGCTGGTGAACAACGCCGGCTTCAACTTCAATCAGGCTTTCTCCTCCAGCGATGCCATGAGCAACGCGCGCACCGAGATGGAGACGAACTATTTCGGTCCGCTCCGGCTTTGTCGCGCCTTTGCCCCGGTGCTGAGTCGCAATGGCGGCGGCACCATCGTCAATATGCTGTCGATCCTCGCGCATATGAATTTGCCGATGATGGGCTCGCTCTGCGCCTCGAAGGCCGCCGCGCTCTCGCTGACCCAGGCGCTCAGGGCCGAGCTCGCGAGCCAAGGCACTCGCGTGGTGGGCGTGTTGCCGGGCGCGGTCGATACCGACATGACCCGCGGCCTCGCCATTCCGAAGCTCGCGCCGCAGGATCTTGCAGCCGCGGTGATCGATGGCCTGCGTCGCGGCCTTGACGAGATCTATCCCGGCGAAATGGCCGCCGGCGTCGCCTTCGGCCTCGCTCTCGACCCCAAGGAGGTCGAGCGCCAATTCGCCCAATATCGGCCGCCGGGCGGCGGCTGATGCTGCTTCGAAGAATTTGGCGGCAGCGTAGTGGCGTAGGTCACAGCCGGCGATGCCGCAACATCCTATTTCAATGAGGGTATCCGCCGCGCGTTAGTTTGACGCGGCTGGAGTTCGTGATAGGGTTTTTGCCTGCGGCGCCTGTTTTCGGTCTGGCCGAGGGCGCGCAAGCAGTCGACAAGGGAGGGTGCGTTGTCTCTGCATCGCAAATACCTGAGAATCTTGTCCGCCCTGGCTCCGTCCGGTGCCATCGGAATATCGATCCTGCTGGCCTCGAGCGCCCCGAGCACCGCGCGCGAGCATCCCGCCAGCGCCGAGCCGCCCACCGCGCCGTCACCGCGCGTGTCCGAGCGGCTGGATGCTATTCGTGGCGCGATGTCCGAATTCTCCGGTCTCGGGATCGCCGCGGTCGTGCCGGTCGGCGACGAGAGACGCGTCGCGTGGTTCAACGGCGGTTGGGGCAACGGCGGCTTCGGGATCTTCCTCGGGCCGCCCTGGGGCAACTGGCACGACTGGAACAACTGGCACAACTGGGGCAACGGCTGGCGCAATGGTGGGTGGGGCAACGGTTCCCCGTACTAGGCCCTAGAGGGCGACCAAGAATGGGGAGGCCGGCGCCGGCATGCGCAAGATCAATCTGTTGGTCATCCAGCCGACTCCCTTCTGCAACATCGATTGCAGATACTGCTACCTCCCGAACCGTAGCTCGAAGGCAGTGGTCGAGCGCGCGACGCTCGTGAATCTGTTCTCGCAGGTGTTCCAATCCGGATGGGCCCGCGATCGACTGACCGTGATTTGGCACGCGGGCGAGCCAATGGTGATGCCGATCGGCTTCTACCGCGATGCCTTCGAGCTGGTCGCGCAGCTGAAGCCCGCGGAACTCTCGCTCACCCATGCCTTCCAGACGAACGGCACCTTGATCGACGACGAGTGGTGCGAGTTTCTGCTCGATGCGCGGGTCAATGTCGGCGTCAGCATCGACGGACCCAGGCGCTTCCACGACCGCAATCGCGTGACCCGCGCGGGGCGCGGCACTTTCGACAAGACCATCCGGGGCATCCGCCTGCTTCGCAAGCACGGCGTGCCCTTCCACGTGATCACCGTGCTCTCGACCGAGAGCATGGACGCCCCGCGCGAGATGTTCGACTTCTATGTCTCGGAGGGCATCGATCACGTTTGCTTCAATGTCGAGGAATCGGAAGGCGAGCACGTGTCCCAGTCGCTCGGCAAAGTCGATGCCGAGCGCGCGTACTACGCCTTTCTCAGCGAGTTCTGGCGGCTTTCCGCCGCCGCGCCCGGCAAGATCGTTTTCATCCGTGAGATCGAGCAGGCGCTGAGGCAGGTGCTTCGGCCGAAGGAAGCCGTGTTCCACAACGACCTGGTCGAGCCTTTCGCGATCACCAGCATGGATCACGCGGGCAACATCTCCACGTTTTCGCCCGAGCTGCTGGGCCTGAAGAACGAGCGCTATGGCGATTTCATCCTCGGCAACGTCAACCGGGACGTGCTGGTCGATTTCGAGAAAGGCGCCGGCTTCGTGCGCATGCGGGCTGATATAGAGGCCGGCGTCGCGAGATGCCGGGAGACTTGCGAATATTTCAGCGTGTGCGGCGGCGGCGAGCCCGTGAACAAACTCGCCGAGAACGGCACCTTCATCAGCACGGAGACTGCATTTTGCCGCCTGACGAAGATGCGTGCGACGGACTTGGTGCTCGACGCCCTCGATCGGGCCGAGCCGGCGCTGCTAGCGGCCGGCGCGGCGCCGGCCCAGTCCACCAGCATGCCCGCGGCATGATCATGACGAGCGATTCCACGAGCAGCCCCTGAACCGGAGGACACAATGATAAGGCCGTTTGCTCGAGTCTGCACTCTCGCCCTCGCCCTCGCCCTACAGGCGAGCCTGGCTGGATTTGCCTTGGCGCAAAGCGCCCAAGCGCCTGATGCCGGCTCGACCGGCGGGCCTGAGAACGCACAAGCCGGTGCTGGCGGGCGGCCGCAATCCGGACCTCCGCCAGAGCTGCCGGTGCTTTACGTGACCAGCGTCGAGGTATTCCGCAGCCAGCTCGAGCCCAAGCAAGACGTCGTCCGGGTGCGGGGACTCGCGAGCTCCGGCGGCTGGAGCGCCGCCGAGCTGGTGCCCCTGTTCGGCGGCGCGGGCACGGATGGCATCCTCGACCTGCAGTTCATCGCGGTCTTTCCGTTGACATCGCAGAAGCCGATGGGCTTCGCGCCGATGGATGCGCTTTTCCCTCTCGAGGCCGGCCAGCCCTTCAAAGGCGTGCGTGTCCGGGCCGCCGCCAACGTTGTGGAGCTCAAGCAGGTTCCGGGCGCGACCGAGACCAAGATCTCCAAAGAGGACTGCAAGGAGTGTGTCGGCAAGAAGTTCGCCGAGAAGGGCAAGGCGCCCGCTGGTACCGCCGGGGTGGTGCGCGAGGAGGATCTGCCCAGGAACTTCCGCGTGATCATGCCGGATCACGGCGTTGCGGGCATCACGCATAACATGAACCGGCTCAACTTGGTGATCGGCGACGACAAGGAAACGATCATCGAGGCCTTCTGGGAATAGCACGCTCAGACGCAGTCCCGTTCTCGCTGCTAAATCGGCTGGGCGCAGCGGCATTGGCCGCTGCGCCCCATCTATTTCGCTCCAAGACGTTCGGCCAGGAGAGATCTCATGATCGTCGTCACCAACAACGAGGGCACGCCGGGCGTGCCGACCACGGCGCGTCTGCTCGGCGAGGGCTCGGCTGCCTTGGCCGCGATCGAGGCGGGCATCCGGCTGGTGGAGATCGACGAGAGCATACGGACGGTCGGGCGCGGCGGCTGGCCCAATCTTCTGGGCGAGGTCGAGCTCGACGCTTCCGTGATGGACGGCACCACGCTGCGCACGGGCTCGGTGGGCGCGGTCAGGGGCTACTTGCACCCCATCAGCATCGCCCGCGCGGTGATGGAGCGACTGCCGCATGTCTTCATGGTGGGCGCCGGGGCGGAGCGCTTTGCCCGCGAGATCGGCGCCGAAGCGGGCGAGAACCTGATCGCGGACTCCGAGCGCGTGTGGCGCCGCTGGTTCGAGCACGAGGTGCCTGAGGCTGACAAGAAGCGTTGGTCCGAGGCGCCGCTGATCGAGCTCTGCAAGCAGGCGGTCGATCCCGAGATCGGCAAGGACACCACCACCTTCATCGCGCAAGATGCCGAGGGCCGGATCGCCGGCGGCGTCAGCACGTCGGGTTGGGCTTGGAAGTACCCGGGCCGTCTCGGCGACAGCCCCGTCATCGGCGCGGGCATGTATGCCGATACGCGCTACGGCGCCTGCGCGTGCACGGGTGCCGGCGAAATGACGATCCGATGCGGCACCTCGCGCGCGGTCGTCCTCTATATGAAGATGGGCATGAGCGTCGACAAGGCGGTGCGCGAGGCGGTGGAGGACATGAAAGCGCTCAAGGGCGGTCTTATCGGCCGCGTCACCATCCATGCGATCGACACCAAGGGGAACCACAAGGTGGTTGCCGTCAACGGCAATCAGCAAAATGTCTACTGGCTCTGGCGCAAAGGCGAGCCCAAGCCGCAATCCCTGCCGGCGGAGATCATCACGATCTCCGAGGTTCCCGCGAAGCCTGCGCCTCCTTCCGTGAAGTACGCATAGGGCACGAGGCGATGCAGGATCTCCTCCCGCTTGCCGAGAGGCTTGGCGCGCGCCTGAAGGCGCGTGGCGAGACCATCGCGGTCGCGGAATCTTCGGTCGGCGGCCTCATCTCGGCAGCACTGCTCGCGGTGCCCGGAGCCTCTGTTTATTTCCTCGGCGGCGCGGTCGTCTACACGCGACAATCGCGTGAGCTGCTCCTGGGTATCCCTCCGTCGGCGCTCGAGGGCATGCGGCCCGCGACCGAGCCCTATGCGCTTCTGCTCGCGCGCACGGTTCGCCAAAGATTCTCGGTGAGTTGGGGGATCGGCGAGACCGGTGCCACCGGTCCAGCCGGCAATCGCTATGGCGATCCCGCGGGCCATGCGTGCGTCGCGGTCGTAGGAGCGAGCGAGCGGGTCATCACAGTCGAGACCGGAGCCGCGGATCGGGTTGCGAATATGCGCGCCTTCGCCAAAGCGGCGCTCGAGCTGTTGGCGGAGCGGCTCGGCTGAGTCCTAGAGCGGCTTCGGCTTGAGCGGACGCCGCACGTCCCTCGAAGCCGACCTAGTGCTGTTGGTTTCAGCGCCAAGTAGGTCGCGAACTCATTAGCGCAACACGCGTCGTCCACACTTCCGGTCTCAGCGGTGAAGCGGACAAGATGTGGAGCCTGCGATTCTTCGCATTTTGACCCAACTCAAGGGCCGCAGTATCGACACCGCGCCTCGGCGGGGTTCATGATCGTCTTGCGGCCGGCACGTCATCTGACTTGTTACTGGACCAAGGAGGAAAGTGATGAGCCTCGTCGAGACACGCCGCGCGCAGATGTTCCCCGAGCTCACCCAGGCTCAGATCGACGCGGCGAGGCGCTTTGCCAGCGAAGGGCCACGACGCTTCGCACCAGGCGAGGTGGCCTTCGCTGCCGGCGATCGGAACGCGGCGGTATGGCTCGTTCTCGATGGCTCGATCGAGGTCGTTCGCCGCGACGGGCTCGGCCACGAGAGCGCCATCACGACGCTCGGGGCCGGCCAATTCACTGGCGAGGTCGGCCTGCTCGGCGGTCGCGCCGCGATCGCCGCCGGACGAGCCGGGCCGCAAGGCTGCACGGCTCTGCCCTTCGACGCCGCGCATATACGCGCGCTCGTCATCGGATCGGCCGATCTCGGTGAACTCGTCATGCGCGCCTTCATCTTGCGCCGCGTCGGCTTGATCGAGGCGGGCGCCGGATCGATCCTGGTCGGCAGTCCGGCATCGCCCGACCTCGTTCGTCTCCAGGGTTTCCTCACGCGAAACGGCTATCCGAACACCGTGCTCGACGCTTCGGCGGAGGGCGAGGGGCGAGCGCTGGCGGAACGCTTGGCGCTGCGGCCCGACGAGCTGCCGCTTTTGGTCTGTCCTGACGGCAGTGTGCTTAAGCATCCGAGCGAAGCGGAAGTCGGGATCTGTCTCGGCATCACGCCCGAGCTCGATCTCGGCGCCATCAACGATGTGGCGGTGGTCGGTGCCGGTCCGGCGGGGCTCGCGACCGCCGTCTATGCCGCCTCTGAGGGACTTTCGGTGATCGTCCTCGATCAGCGGGCTATCGGCGGCCAGGCGGGAGCCTCCGCACGGATCGAGAACTATCTCGGCTTCCCGACCGGCATCTCGGGCCAGGCGCTCGCGGGGCGCGCCGTCAACCAGGCAATGAAGTTCGGCGCCGAGCTGGCGATCCCTCTCGAGGTCCGCCGCCTCCATTGCAGTGATGATCCGGGCGGCGCGCACCGCCTCGAGCTGGTCGATGGTCGCGTCATCCGGGCGCGCTGCGTCGTCGTGGCCTCCGGGGCGCGATATCGACGCCCCGATATCCCGGATCTCGCCGTCTTCGAGGGCGCCGGCGTCTCCTATTGGGCCTCGCCGATCGAGGCGAAGCTGTGCCAGGGCCAGGAAGTGGCGCTGGTCGGCGGCGGGAACTCGGCGGGACAGGCCGTCGTCTTTCTCGCGCCCCAGGTCAGGCGGCTCCATCTCATCTTGCGCGGCCAAGGGCTCCTATCCTCGATGTCGCGCTATCTCATCGACCGCATCGCCGCGCTGCCCAACGTCGTGCTGCATACCGGGACCGAAGTCACCGCCCTTGAGGGAGACCGGGCAACGGGATTGGCGGCCGCGATGTTGCGTGATCGGACGAGCGCGAGGACGTGGCGCTGCGCGTTGCGCCATCTCTTCCTCTTCATCGGTGCCGATCCCAATTCTGCGTGGCTCGAGGACTGCGTCGATACGGACGACAAGGGTTTTGTATTGACCGGCCGCGCTTTCACCGCGCCGCCGTTGCCCCGCCCCGCCTTCCTGCTCGAGACTAGCCGGCCCAGGATTTTCGCCATAGGCGACGTGAGATCCGGCTCGACCAAACGCGTTGCGGCCGCGGTCGGCGAGGGCGCCGCGGTCGTCGCGCAAATCCACCAAGCGCTTGCGCTCGCGCCGATGCCTCCGCATCGGATCGAGCAGTCTGCGAGGCCGCCCTCCTGAGCGGGGGACGGCGGCTGGATTCGGCGGCACCCACTCGTCGGTGGAGCCGTCCCGCGTACCGCTAACAGAATACGGCGACGACACTGCCTCATCGGCCAAGCTCGAACGCGGCGAGATCCAGCCAATTCCGCCGCGACTGCGAACTGAACCCAGTCGATGTGCGCATTGTCTATCCGGCCGGGCCGCGACCTTCGCCAAAGGTCCGAGGGTTCTCGGAATAAACTTGAGACAGCGCTGACCGTGACGGCGGTTGCCGTGAGCCGTCCGAAAGTCGCTCTCAAAGTTTTCGTCTCTGCACGGGTCCGGAAGGCCTGGATTACCGGCCGGGGCGTACGAATGGCGGGCCTGAAATTGGCACGTCCCGGACCTGCCGCTTGCATCAGTGAGGGCGGCTTATCGTTCCCAAAGCGGACTTAAGCGCCGGGCATGACGCGAGGATCAAGCCGTTCCGGCGCCCGAACCCCTTCTATTCCTTGACGCCGAGACCACGCATGAACCGGTCGCGGAGCTGCGCGGGGTCGCGATCGGTGGTGGCGACGGCGGGCTTGTCGTCGATCCGCGCGGCGATGAAGGAGGGGCTGTCCTGTGTGAGCGCGCGGGCGACCAGCTGCTCGAAGCCCGCTTCGTCGAGCGCCCAATCGCTCTGCTTGATGCCGGCGCCCCGCGCGATCGCCACGAAATCGGCGCCGAAGGCGCTCGCGGTCGGTTGCGAGCCCGTGATCTGATAGGTGCGGTTGTCCATCACCACGATGATCAGATTCTTCGGCTGCAGCGTTGCGATGGTGGCGAGCACGCCCAGCTGCATCAGAAGCGACCCGTCTCCCTCCAGCGCGACGACGCGGCGTTGCGGTTGCGCCAGCGCGACGCCGAGCGCGATCGGGATGGCGAGCCCCATGCTGCCCAGCATGTAGAAATTCTGCGGTCGCCGACCCGCGGCCCAGAGATCGAAGTTCGTGTTGCCGATGCCGCCCACCACGGCCTCGTCGTGCCGCAGCAGGCCGACCAACCGCTTGGTGATGTCGAACCGGTTCAGGACCTTGGGCTCGTTCGGCGGCATCGCCCGATCCTCACTGCGAGAAGGTTTTGCCGCCGGTCAGTAGCGGCGAGAGGATCAGGCAGGTCGGCGATTGGGTCGCGATCGCCTGCTTGATCGAGCGGTCCAGGATGAACTCGAGCTCGTCGATCCGGGTGATCGTGTGATGCTCGATGCCCAGCGCCTGGAGCACCGGCCGCATGGTGCGGCACACCATGGCTTGCCCAAGGTTGAACTCGCCGAGCGTGCCGCGCTCGGAGACGATCATCAGCAGCGGGATTTGATAGGGCACCGCGAGCGAGGCGAGCGCGTTGGCGAGCGTCGCGAAGCCGCTGGTCTGCATGAGCAGCACGCCCCGCATCCCACCCATCCAGGCGCCCGTGAGGATGCCCAGCGCCTCCTCCTCGCGGGTGGTGGCGAAGGTGGTAAAGTCCTTGTCTTCGTGAAGCGCGCGGATCAGGGGCGTCAGCACACGGTCGGGCACGTAGGTCGCGAGCCGCACTTGGTTGCGCTTGAGCGTCTCCTGCGTGATCGCGTGCCAGGAGCGATTGGCGACCGCGCTGTCTTTCTCTTTTGCCGCCATGGCGCGCTCCCGAGGCCCCCTACCTTGACACCCGAACCAACGCTGTTAACAATTTTGCTCGCTCTTGAAAAGCCCGGAAACGACGAGCGCCGCGGGCTACCGCGGTCCCCGACGAGTTGGAATTGCATTCCCTTAGCGATGACGACGCGAGCGTGAGGAGAACCCACCGTTCTTGAAATGCCGGGCGCTCGCGATTGTTCAGGCTGCCTCTACGCCTCGAGGGTAAGACGGTGCACGCGGATCGTCAGTGGACCGCCCGCCGTCCATCGCTATCCGCTCGGAACCGGATACAGAGAACCATGACCACGCCCGCCGGGATCGCCGCTTTCGTCGCAACGCCCTCGCCGCGCGCGGGAGCGCGGACGAACCGTCATGGCGCCAGGGAGATGCTCGAACCCCCCGGCTCGGGAAAAGGAACCCAATTTTGGACGCCACGCCGATGCCAACCCATTGACGTCCTTGGTACTTGGCGGCTCGCTGAAGGTGGTTGGGTTTCGCGGAAAACCCTCAAAAACCACGTTAAACCTGCGGGAATCGCCGCAAATTCCCCGAAAACCCGGCCCCACGGGAACCGCTTCAGTCGTCCGCCCGTGAGGTGATCATGGCCAACGTTCTCGCCGCCCCCCGCAATCGCACCATCATCGACGACCCCGTGGCGCTCCAGGTCGTTTGGACGCGGCTCATTGCCATTGCCGACGAGGCGGCGGCGACGCTGCGCCGCACCTCGTTCTCGCCGATCGTGCGCGAGTCCAACGACTTTGCCTGCGTGATCTTCGACGCCGACGGCAACGCGATGGCGGAGAACACCATCGGCATTCCCTCCTTCAACATGACGCTCTCGCGCACCCTCGCGCACTTCCTGTCGATCCGGCCGGCGCGGGAATGGCGACCCGGCGATGTCGGAATTTGCAACGACCCCTGGCTCACCTCGGGGCATCTTCCGGACATCACGATCCTGGCGCCTGTGTTCGCCGATACCCGGCTCGTCGCCTGGACCGGCAGCATCGCGCACATGGCCGATATCGGCGGCACGCTGTGGTCGGCCGACACGCGCGAGGTCTTCGAGGAAGGTCTCCGGATACCGCCCCTGCTCTACCTCGTGGCAGGTCGCGTCAATCCGGATCTGCAAGCGATGATCCGGGCCAATGTCCGATTGCCTGATCAGGTGCTGGGCGACATTGCCGCGCAGATCGCTGCGGGCGAGACCGCCGCGCGCGGCTTGCGGGATCTGATTTCGCGCGAGGGGATCGACGATCTTGCGCCGATATCGCGGGAGATCTGCGCCCGCACCGAGCGCGCGATGCGGGCCGCGATCGGCGCGATCCCGGATGGCGCTTACCGCAGCGCGCTCGACCTTGACGGCACCGGCGAGGAGCCCGTCCACATCGAGGTCACGGTGGAGAAGCGCGGAGAGGAGCTGTTCATCGATTACACCGGCACCTCGCCCGAGGTCGGGCGCGCCCTTAACACCGTGATGAACTACACCGAGGCTTATTCCTGTTATCCCGTGAAATGCGCGCTCGATCCCGCGACGCCGCGGAACGAAGGCAGCTACAGGATGATCCACGTGAGCGCGCCCGAGGGTTCGATCTTGAATCCGCGATTTCCCGCACCGGTGCACGCGCGACAGCTGGTCGGGCATTGCCTCGCCGCCGCGATCTACGAGGCGCTGGCGCCGGCGCTGGGCGAGCGCATCGTCGCCGAATCCGGCAGCGCGCCGACTTTGCGGGTACTCGTCTCGGGGTATCAAGAGGATCGCCGGCGCTACACCGCGATCCTCTTCATCAACGGCGGCATGGGCGCCCGCGCCGCAAAGGACGGGCTCTCCGCCACCTGCTTTCCCTCGAATGTCGTGTGCGGTTCGATGGAGATCATCGAAGCGCTCTCGCCGCTGCGGATCTGGCGCAAGGAGCTGTCTTGCGATTCCGGCGGACCTGGCGCCCGGCGCGGCGGGCTTGGGCAGGACGTCGAGATCGAGCTCACCGGTGACCGGCCGGCGATGCTGTCGCTGCTGGTGGAGCGCGTGCACCATCCGGCCCGCGGCGTGCTCGGTGGCGCTGCCGGCGCAGCCTCTCGCGTGATCTGGAACGGCCGCGACAGCGGTTTCCCACTGAAAGGGAAAAGCCCAATCGCGGCCGGCGACAGGCTTCGGGTGCGCTATCCCGGTGGCGGCGGCTTCGGCGACCCGCGCAGGCGCGAGCGCGCCGCGGTGCGCGCCGACCTGGAGGCGGGACTCATTTCGGAGACGGTGGCGCGCGAGGTCTATGGTCTATGACCCGCTACCTCGCGGGCGCCGACGTTGGCGGCACTTTCACCGACATCGTCCTCTACGACGCCCAGACCCGCAGGCTCAGCATCAACAAGCTGCTGACCACGCCGGACGATCCGCGCCGCGCCATCGTCGAAGGGTTGAGCGCGCTGGAGGCGCGCGCGGAAAGCGTGGTGCATGGCACGACACTCGTCACCAACGCGCTGATCGAGCGGCGGGGCGCGTTGGTGGGCCTGATTACCACCGAGGGGTACCGGGACGTCCTGGAGATCGGCAACGAGCTCCGCTACGACACCTTCGATCTGCAGCTCGAGCGACCGGCGCCGCTCGTCGAGCGGCGGCTGAGAAGATCCGTACCGGAACGGATTGGCGCCGACGGCGGCGTAGTGGTTCCGCTCGACGAGCAAGCGGTGCGCGAGGCTGCCGCGGTGCTCCGAGACAGCGGCGTGCGCTCGATCGCGGTTGCGTTCTTCAATAGCTATCGCAATGCTGCCCATGAGCTGCGCGCCAAGGAACTGATCGCCGATGCGTACCCCGATGTCGCCGTCTGCGCGTCCGCCGAGATCGCGCCTGAAATACGGGAGTACGAGCGGTTCTCCACCTGCGTTGCCAACGCCTATGTGGCGCCGATTGCGCTCAAGTATCTTCTCGAGCTCGAGCGGTCGTTGGGTGTGCCGCTCTTCATCATGCTGTCCGACGGCGGCATCACGACGGCGCGGAGCGCGAGCGAGCAGCCGATCGC
>DASZHJ010000378.1:0-4902 GCA_035938015.1 Allostellaceae bacterium | reverse complement strand
GCCTTGGCCGAGGTCCATCGCGGCCGCGAGCGCGAGTTGCGCACCGCCGTCGCCCAGCGTCTCAAGGCGGCGCTCGCCGCCGGCCGCGCCATCGCCGAGCAGCGGCTGCGCGAGGACCGCCACGGCCGCCGCTGCGCCGAGCGGCTGTGCTTCATGCAGGACGAGGCGATCCGCGTTCTTTACGACTTCGCCGTCCGGCATCTCTATCCCTCGCGCAACCCGTCCGAAGCCGAGCACATGGCGATCGTCGCGACCGGCGGCCACGGGCGCGGGCTGCTCGCGCCCGGCTCGGACATCGATCTGTTGTTCCTCCTGCCCTACAAACAAACCGCCTGGGGCGAGTCGATCGCCGAGACCATCCTCTATTGCCTGTGGGACATGGGGCTCAAGGTCGGGCATGCCACCCGCTCGATCGATGAATGCATCCGTCAGGCCAAGGCCGACATGACGATCCGCACGGCGCTGCTCGAGGCGCGCTTCCTGCTGGGCGAACGCAAGCTGTTCGAGGACATGAACGCGCGCTTCATCAAGGGCGTGGCGCAGAACAGCGCGCGCGACTTCGTCACCGCCAAGCTCGCCGAACGCGAGGAGCGCCACCGCCGCGCCGGGCAGTCCCGCTACCTGGTCGAGCCCAACGTGAAGGACGGCAAGGGCGGGCTGCGCGACCTGCACACGTTGTTCTGGATCGCCAAATACGTCTATCACGTGCGCGAGCCCGAGGAGCTGATCGAGCACGGCGTGTTCGACCGCGAGGAGTTCCGGCGCTTCCGCCGCTGCGAGGATTTCCTCTGGTCGGTCCGCTGCAACATGCATTTCCTGACCGGGCGCGCCGAGGAGCGCCTGTCGTTCGACATCCAGCGCGAGATCGCGGTGCGGCTCGGCTACACCCGCCATCCCGGGCTGCAGGACGTCGAGCGCTTCATGAAGCACTATTTTTTGATCGCCAAGGAAGTGGGCGATCTCACCGCGATCCTGTGCGCGGAGCTGGAGGACCGCCAGGTGGCGCTGCCGGTGCTGCGCCGGATGATGGCGCGGTTCCGCCCGCGCGGGCGGCGCACCTTGAGCGAGACCGAGGATTTCGTCGTCGACAACAACCGCATCAACGTCGCGGCGCCGGACGTATTTCGCCGCGACCCGGTCAACCTGATCCGCATCTTCCATCTCGCCGACCGGCACGGCCTCTCGTTCCATCCCGACGCCATTCGGATCGCGGCGCGCTCGCTCTCCCTGATCGACGACCGCCTGCGCCAGGACCCCGAGGCCAATCGGCTGTTCCTGGAGATCCTCACCTCGCCCAACGATCCCGAGCGGGTGCTGCGCCGCATGAACGAGGCGGGCGTGCTCGGGCGCTTCGTGCGTACGTTCGGCCGCATCGTCGCGATGATGCAGTTCAACATGTATCATCACTACACGGTCGACGAGCACTTGTTGCGCTGCATCGGCATGCTGGCCGAGATCGAGCACGGCGGCAGCGACGAGTTCAAGCTCGCGAGCGAGCTCATCCGCACCATCCAGCCGCAGCACCGCACCGTGCTCTACGTGGCGCTGTTCCTGCACGACATCGCCAAGGGGCGGGTCGAGGACCACTCGATCGCCGGAGCGAAGATCGCGCGCCGCTTCTGTCCCCGCCTGGGCTTTTCGCCGGCGGAGACCGAGACCACCGCGTGGCTCGTGGAAAACCACCTGGTGATGTCGACGATCGCCCAGTCGCGCGATCTCTCCGACCGCAAGACCATCGAGAATTTCGCCGCCGTGGTGCAGTCGCTCGAGCGGCTCAAGCTGCTCATCATCCTCACCACCGCCGATATCCGGGCGGTCGGGCCGGGCGTGTGGAACGGCTGGAAGGCGCAGTTGCTGCGCGCGCTTTATTACGAGACCGAGCCGGTGCTCACCGGCGGTTTCTCCGAGGTCAACCGCGCCCAGCGCGTCGCCATGGCGCAGGCCGAGCTCAAGGCCGAGCTCGCGGACTGGCCCGCCGCCGACGTCGAGCGCTACCTGGCGCGGCATTATCCCGCCTACTGGCTCAAGGTCGACCTGCCGCACAAGGTCGCCCACGCGCGCTTCGTGCGCGAGGCCGAGCGCGCCGGCAAGCAGCTCGCGACCGAGCTCGAGCTCGATCCCGCGCGCCAGGTGGTCGACCTCACCGTGCTCGCGCCCGACCACCCGCGGCTGCTCTCGATCATCGCGGGGGCGTGCGCGGCGGCCGGCGCCAACATCGTCGGCGCGCAGATCTACACGACCACCGACGGGCTCGCGCTCGACACGATCTCGCTCTCGCGCGAGTTCGAGCGCGACGACGACGAGGTGCGCCGCGCCGGACGCATCGCCAATGGGATCGAGCAGGCGCTCAGCGGAACCATGCGGCTGCCCGAGGTGGTGGCCAAGCGCGCGTCCGCCAGGCCGCGGCTCAAGGCGTTCGCGATCGAGCCGGAGGTGCTGATCAACAATCAATGGTCGAACCGCTACACCGTGGTGGAGGTGTCGGGGCTCGACCGGCCCGGCCTGCTCTACGAGCTGACCGCGACGCTCTCCAAGCTCAACCTCAACATCGCGTCCGCGCACGTGGCGACCTTCGGCGAGCGCGTGGTCGACGTGTTCTACGTCACCGACCTGCTCGGCGCGCAGATCGTCTCGCCCACGCGCCAGGCGGCGATCAAGCGCGCGCTGATTCAGCTGCTCGCGGTGGTGCTGGAGGGGGCGGCGGTGCGGGCGGGGTGAGGCGCTCGCCCGAAGCTCCCCTGGGAGCGCGCGGTCGCCGGTCGGAATGAGTATGACGCTTGTAATAAAACCACCAGTTATATTCCATCTCACGAAAAAGTTACTTACTCCCAACGGTACGGCTTGACTTCTCCAATTCGTTATATTATCAATGCACACGGTATCAATTGGAATCGAAACCCATGCTCGAACTTGGTTCCAGGGGCGCTCCGATGTTCCCCCGCGCGCGCATGCGTGCCGCAGGGGCGTTGTTCCGCGAGCGCGCGGCGGAGATCGTGGCTGCCGTCGTGCGGCACGCCGAGACCGGCGATCGCGCCGCCATGCGGCTCGCCCGCAAGCATGGGCTGCCGGTCGAGCCTCCGCCCGAAGTGCTCGCCGCCCGCCTCGCCGAGAGCATCGCGCGCACGCGCGCCACGGTCGCCACGCTGCTCGCCGAAGGCGGCATCGATGTCGGCAAAGACTCGCGTCTTTCCTACGCGCTCCGCAACCCCGCCCCGGCCCATCCCTCCGGCGCGCGGGTGATCGCCTTTTCCGACGTGAAAACCAGACGTCGGACAAGCACCCTGTGCTGCAGTGCGTTCGAAACGGCGGACGGCGACGCGGCAAGTTTCGATCGGAACATATGAAGCGTGTTGGTCTCATTCGCGAAAATAAATAGATGAAACCGGTGCAGTGCATCATGGGTATCGCGATCGGACGAGAGAACAAGCCGGATCAAGCGTCGACGCGAAGATCGCCAGGAACGGCCTTCCGGCGCTCGTCCGGCGCTGCCCGTCAGGAAACCGCGGTCGCACGGGGCAACCGCGACGGCCTGTATTTCCCTGTTAATTCCGAAGACGCGACCGCGAGGCCGGCAACAGAGCCGCCTGCGGGCGGAGACGCCCCGGTCCGCGACGCCTGTATTTCCCTGTTAATTCCAGGATCCAGATCATTTCGCCGGCCACCCAATCGTCCGCGCGGCGATGGCCCGGAGCGTGGCGGCCTGTATTTCTCTGTTAATTCGCGAAACGACTCTCCCGGCACGGCAAGGCTGAGGGCGGTCGCAGATCGTTGCCGATTCCGGCGGATGCTCAGGCCACCCAAGCCGGATCGGCATTGTAAAAACTTGCAGATCGTTGCTGACACGCACGCCGCCGCGGTTGGCCCGTCTTCCGCCACTGAGGCTTTTTTGCTGCGCGAAATAGCGGCGGCTGCCTAAATCTATTGCACTGCACAAAGTCGTGCCGCAACGCCCACAAAACGTGCATCGGTCACTGCGGGATTGCCCTGAAATGCTCGATTTATCAGCAGCTTACCTGTGGCACGGCGCTTGCGAGAGCTTCCGCGCGGTCAAGAGATCGAGCGGAAAGGAGCCCATTGATGAGCAAGCGCAACACCTGGATTTCCGACTGGCGCCCGGACGACGAGACATTCTGGAAAACGACCGGGAAGCCCATAGCCCAGCGCAACCTCATCTGGTCGATCTTCGCCGAGCATCTCGGGTTTTCCATCTGGCTGGTTTGGAGCATCGTCGCGACCAAGCTGCCGCAGGCCGGCTTCAAATTCACCACCGACGAATTGTTTCAGCTCGTCGCGCTGCCGGGCCTGATCGGGTCGCTGATGCGCTTTCCCTACACCTTCGCGGTCACGACCTTCGGCGGCCGCAACTGGACCATCTTCAGCGCGGCGGTGCTGTTCATCCCGACGATCGCGCTCGCCTATTTCGTCACCCAGCCCGATACGCCGTTCTGGCTGATGCTGATCGTCGCCGCCACCGCCGGTCTCGGCGGCGGCAACTTCGCGTCGAGCATGGCCAACATCTCCTTCTTCTATCCCGACCGCATGAAAGGCTGGGCGCTCGGCCTCAACGCGGCCGGCGGCAACATCGGGGTGAGCGGCGTGCAGTTGCTCACGCCGATCCTGCTCGGCGTCGGTTTGATCAATCTCTATCAGCTGACCCCGGGCGCCGGCGGCATCTATTTGCAGAACGCGGGACTGATGTGGATGCTGCCGCTCGCGATCGCGGTGATCGGCGCCTATTTGTTCATGAACAATCTCACCTCCGCGCGCTCGACCTTCGGCGACCAGCTCGCCATCGTCAAGCGCAAGCACACCTGGGTGATGTCCTACATCTACATCGGGACGTTCGGCTCGTTCATCGGCTACTCGGCCGCCTTCCCGCTGCTGATAAAGACGCAGTTCCCG
>DASZHJ010000377.1:0-7761 GCA_035938015.1 Allostellaceae bacterium | reverse complement strand
TCAACACGTAGCGGGTGAAGACGCCATAGGGGATCACCGCCGAGATCAACACCAACGCGCCGCCCGCAACGAGCACGCAGGCTCGATAGAGCGCGCTCATGCCCGCGCGCAGGCCCAAGGCGAGCGGGCCCGGTTCCTCCGTATCGAGCAGACCAGGCTCCGGCACCCGCCGGAACTGGTTCTCGCGGTCGCCTTGCGCGGAGACATCGGGGAGCGATCCCCCTCCCTTACCCGCCCCCTCAAGGGGGGAGGGGCTATAGGTGTCTGCCGGAAAATCTCCCCTCCCCCCTTGAGGGGGAGGGTAGGGAGGGGGGTGTGCCACGCGCGGCGTCAGCTCACCGCCTGGATGCGCTTGATGAGGTCGGCGTATTTGGCGCCGTATTTGTCCCAGACTGGCTTGACCGCGTCCTGGAACGCCTTCTTGTCCGAGACGGTATCGATCTCGATGCCGGCGGCCTTCATCTTGTCGAGCGCGTCCTTCTCCTTCTCCTGCCATAGCTTGCGCTCGTCGAGCTGCGCCTCGCGGCCGACTTTCGCGATCAGCTCCTGGTCGCCTTTGTCGAGCTTGTCCCAGGTCGGGCGCGAGAAGATCAGGATCTCCGGCACGATCAGGTGCTCGGTGATCGTATAGTACTTGGCCACCTGGTAATGGTTGTCGAAGTAGAAGCTCGGCGGATTGTTCTCGGCGCCGTCCACCACGCCGGTCTGCAGCGCGCTGAACACCTGGTCGTAGCCCATGGCGACGCCGTTGCCGCCGAGATCGTTCATCATGTCGACGAACATCGGATTACCCATCACGCGGACCTTCATGCCCTTCATGTCGTCGATGCTTTTGATGGGGTGCTTGGTGTCGTACATGTTCCGCGCGCCCGCATCCATCCAGCAGAGCCCGATCAGGTGCGTGT
This sequence comes from Allostellaceae bacterium, assembly GCA_035938015.1. Lineage (GTDB taxonomy): Bacteria > Pseudomonadota > Alphaproteobacteria > ATCC43930 > CGMCC-115725 > DASZHJ01. The sequence continues at coordinate 6,856 of DASZHJ010000377.1, read as the reverse complement.
TCGGATTGTTGGAGACCTTGTCCAGCAGCTCCTGGCCGATCGGCCCGTCGATCACCTTCTCCATATGCGCGGTGTCGCGGAACAGGAAGGGCAGGTTGAAGACGTTGAGATCGTCGACCACGGGGCCCAGCGCGCCCACGCTGACGCGACCCAGTTGGAGCGCGCCCACCTGGCACTGCTCGATCGCCTCCTTCTCGCCGCCCAGCTGCATGGAGGCGTACATCTGGACGCTGATGCGGCCGTTGCTCGCCTGCTCGAGCTTCTTGCCCATGTTCTGGACCGCGACCACGGTCGGATAGCCTTCCGGGTGGACGTCCGAGGCCTTGAGGACCAGCTTCGCCTGCGCGGAACTGCGCGAGGCATAACCAAGACCCGCGGCGCCCAGTGCGGCGGCCGCGCCGAGCTTCAGCACATCACGTCTCTGCATCGTTCCTCTCCCTGTATCGCGCCCTAGGGCGCCTTTTTTCCCTCTGCGGCGCGCGGAGGCTCGCTTGCATGCGCCCCCGCCCACTTGTACGATGAGCATACAACGGACGAGGTTTCCCTTGTCAAGCAACTCCGAGAGCTCGGCGATCCTGACGCCGCTGGGCCCGCCGAAGAACCGCACCGCCGAGGTGGTCGACCGCCTCGCCGCGCAGATCGGCGGCGGCCGCCTGTCGCCGGGCGCGAGGCTGCCGACTGAGCAGGAGATGATGGCGGCGCTCGGCGTGAGCCGCACTGTGGTGCGCGAGGCGGTGGCGGCGCTTCGGGCCCAAGGGCTGGTCACTACGCGGCAGGGTCTCGGCGCCTTCGTTGCCAGCGACTCGCAGCGGCGGCCGTTCCGGATCGATCCCGACGGGCTCCAGTCGCTCGAGGCCGTGGTCGACCTCATGGAGCTGCGTATGGCGGTCGAGATCGAGACCGCGGGTCTCGCGGCCGAGCGCGCCACGGCCAAGCAACTCCGCGCGATCGGCCAGGCGCTCGCCGCGATGGACCGCGCCATCGCCCGCAATGAATCCGCGATCGACGAGGACTACGCCTTCCACCGCGCGATCGCCGAGGCGACCGGAAACGCGCAATTCGCGCGCTTCCTCGAGTATCTCGGCCGCTTCATCATTCCGCGCCAGACCGTGCGCATGGAGCCGGTCCGCGCGTCCGGAGCGCGCGCCTACCTCGACGCGTTCCAGCGGGAGCACCGCCTCATCCACGACGCGATCCGCAAGCACGACAGCGCCGCCGCCCGCGCCGCCATGCGCCAGCATCTCATGAAAAGCCGCGAGCGGTACCGCAAGCTCGCCGCGGCGGCGCAGTAACGGGGCCCGCGGGTCCAGCCAGGCAAGATCGCGTGGCGAGCGCCGGGATGCCGCGCTCGCTCAAATCGCGGAAGGCGCTATGATGGCCGGCGGGGCAGGGAGCCGCCCCTTGTCCGGATTTGGGTGGACGAGCATGCTGACGGACACCGAGAAATCGATTCTGGGCGAGATCGCGCCCGAGAAACTCTACGCGCTTACCGCGGAGCTGGTGCGCCGGCCCAGTGTCAGCGGCGAGGAGCGGGCGGTTGCGGATCTCATCGCGAATTTTCTCGGAGATCACGGCTTCGATGCCGAGATGACCGAGGTCGAGCCCGGGCGCCCGAACGTGTTGGCTTGCTGGGGCGCCGAGGCGGGACCGGCGCTGCTGCTGACCGGGCATTCCGACACCGTTCCGGTGGGCGAAGGCTGGAGCCGTGATCCCTTCGGCGCAGAGATCGCGGACGGGCGGCTCTACGGCCGCGGCTCCTGCGACATGAAGGCCGGCCTTGCCGGCATGCTCCTGGCGATGGTGGCGGTGAAACGTCGGTTGCCGCGGCCGGCGCGGCAGGTGATCTTCGCCGCCTGCGTCGACGAGGAGGAGGGCGGCAAGGGTACGCAAGAGGCGCTGAGAAAAGGACTCGCCGCGGAATGGGCGGTGATCGGCGAGCCGACGGAGCTGCAGCCGATCGGCGCCGCCAAGGGCAATGCCTATTTCGAGGTCAAGGTGCGCGGCCGCAGCGCTCATGCGGGCTCGCCCGAGCTCGGCGCCAATGCGATCTACGGTGCCGCGAAGGCGATCGAGGCCGTTCAGCGCCACCACGCGGAACTGCGCACTCGCTCGCATCCCCTGCTGGGCACGCCGAGCGCGAGCGTCGGCACGGTGAGCGGCGGCTTCACAGTCTCGGCAGTGCCCGACAGCTGCACGTTCTGGATCGATCGCCGGCTGATCCCCGGCGAGGACGGGAACTCGGCGCTCGCCGAGCTTTCGCGCCGGCTGCACGAAGACGGCGCCGCCTACCCCGGGACTCGGATCGAGGAACGGCTCGCCATGGAAATGCCCGCGATGCAGTCGCCGCCCGATCACCCCATCTTTGCGGCGCTCGCCGCCGCCGCGGCAGACGCGGGCGGACCGTCGCTCCCGCTCGGAGCCTGGTCCGCGGCGTGCGATGGCGGATTCCTCCAGCGCGGCGGCATCGCGCCCGTGGTTCTGTTCGGACCTGGCAGCATCGTCCGCCAAGCCCATCGGCCGGACGAGTTCGTGCCGTTGTCCGAGACCTTGAACGCGGCGCGCACCTACGCGCTGCTCACGGCCCGATGGCTGTCAGCCGCCGCAGACCGCTAAGGAGAGGAGAAGCCGCCCATGCAGCCGTTCGAGAAATCCGAGTACCTCGCGCGCATCGAGAAGACCAAGCAGGCGATGGCGAAGCAGGGCATCGACACGCTGGTCGCGGTCGATCCCGCCAACATGAATTATCTCACGGGCTATGACGGCTGGTCGTTCTATACGCCGCAAGCGGTGGTGGTGGGGGAGCGGCTCCCGGAGCCGATCTGCTGCACGCGCGCCATGGACGCCGCGGGCGCCAAGCTCACGACCTTCTTGAAGGCGGATAGCATCATCGGATTTCCCGATCACTACGTGCAGTCGACCGAGCGGCATCCTTTCGACTATCTCGCCGAGAAGATGCGGGAGCGCGGCCTCGACCGGGGCACCATCGGGCTCGAGATGGACGCCTATTACTTCTCGCCCATGGCCTATGAGGCGCTGAAGACGAAGCTGCCCAACGCGCGCTTCGTCGACTCTAAGGGGCTGGTCAACTGGGTGCGAGCCGTCAAATCGCCGCGCGAGATCGAGTACATGAGCCAGGCCGCCCGCATCATGGAGCGCGTGATGCGCGTCGCCGTCGACGCCGTCGAGCCGGGTGTCCGGCAATGCGACGCCGTCGCCAAGATCTACGCGGCGCAGGTCGCGGGTACGCCGGAGTACGGCGGCGACTACACGTCCTTCGCCCCGATGCTGCCGACGGGGATTGGCACCTCGACGCCGCACCTCACCTGGAGCGACAAGCCGTTCGTCCGGGGCGAGGCGACCATCCTCGAGCTCGGCGCGTGCCGGCTGCGCTACCACTGCCCGATGGCGCGCACGGTCTATCTGGGGAAGCCGCCGCAGAAGCTCCTCGACATGGAGAAGGTCGTGCTTGAGGGAACCCAGGCCGCGATCGACGCCGCAAAGCCCGGCGCCACCTGCGAGGACGTCGAGGCGGCTTGGCGGCGCGTGATCGCGCGCCACGGCGTGGTCAAGGAATCCCGCATCGGCTATTCCGTGGGCCTCAACTATCCGCCGGACTGGGGCGAGCACACCATGAGCTTGCGCCCGCACGACAAGACGGTGCTCCAGCCCAACATGACTTTGCACGTCATCCCCGCCATCTGGATGGACGACTGGGGCGTCGAGATCAGCGAATGCATCCAGGTCACCGACCGCGGCGCCAAGCCGTTCTGCGATTTCCCGCGGAAAGTGTTCGTGAAGGCGTAGCCGTGGCGGGCCAATCGTCGCCTGCCCCGCGCGATGCTTCAATCAACGCCGCGGCGGTGGAGCGTGTCGGGTCGAGAATGGTCGTAGCGTTCGTAATGCTGCCGCAGCAGGTCCGCGCCGTAGTCGTTGCCGTTGGGCGTGCGTACGATCGTATGGATGTGGTCGCGAGTGCGTGACCCCTCGAGCGCGATCGGCCCCTGGTGGTCGAACTCGATCAGCACGACCGAGCTCTGGATGCGGTAGTAGAACGGACTGGTGTCGTTGTCCCAGCCGCCGATCCAGGCGAACCAGGTATCGGCGAGATGGCGCTTTACTTCCTCGAGCTTGAGCTCGGCGTGGCCGGGCCGCATGCGGCCGGTATAGGTTTCGACGAGCTCGAGCAGGAGCCGCTGGTGAGCCTGCGAGAGCTCGCTCCAGCGGATGCCGCGATGGTCGAGCTCAAGGTTGTCGCGGAAGGCGGCGGTGAAGAGCTCCGAGGGCAGCGTCTCGGCGATCGTCGCCCGCGCGCGCTGCGCCGGCTCGAGCGCGCGCATGAGCGCAAGGCCCCGGCTCTCCTCCGCCGCGAGCACGCGGGTCCCCGCATATTTGCCGGACTCCGCCACGACCGGCTCGGAGCCCATGAAACTCGGCGTGAGGACCATCTGGTCGCCGAGTACGAAGCAATTGACGATGAGATGGTGGCCGTCGATCTGCCAGCCCCAGGGCTCGGTCGTGGAGGGCGCACCCATGATGCTCATCCAATAGAACCACTCGTCGAACTCCGGGTCTCGCCCGGTGAGTTCGCGGATGTGCTCATTGAGCTTCATCACGTTCCGCGCGGTTTCGTATCCGCTGGCGCTCAGGCTCTCTCGCATGAGGCCGAGCGCCGCCTCACGCTGCCGCGGCTCCAAGAACTTGAGACAGAGGCCGTGCCGCATGAGGAATGGATGCACGTTGCACCAGTGGCGCCAGGTCGGGCTCTTGACCTCGAAACAACCTTGTCGCCTTTGGTCGGGGGTCAGCGAGCGCAGATAGATCGCCGCTGCCTCCGCGATCCGCTCCGTCGAGACGCCCGTTCGGGAGATCGGGAAGAGTCCGGGCACCACGCGGCCGTCCTTCGTGATGCCCTTGAAATCCTGAGACAGCGTTTCCTTTCCGAGCGCCATCAAGCGCTGAAGGATGTCGGGCAAAGGCTCCAGCCGCAAAGCCGAGGGGCCAGGCCGCCGATTGGGAATCACGGCCACAAGAAGGCTCCGTCACTCGAGCTCGACCGCGCCATCACAAGCCGACTCACTCCCGCAACAGCCTGCCATAGCCCTCGATGCTGGCGCGGCACCCCGCGAGCCGCAGGCAGTCCCAAGCGAGCGCCTGGTTGCTGGCGACCACGGGCTTGCCGATCGCTTGCTCGATGCGCTCGATGACGGAGGAGCAGCGAAGCGCCGTGCATGAGATGAAGAGCGCGTCGACGGCGCGGCGGCCGAGCTCGAGGCCGGCTCGGTAGATTGCCTCGGGTGGCACCCGGGCGACGGCGGGGTCGTTCGGTTGCTTGAAGCTCGCGCGCTCGGCGATCTCGAATCCCTGGGCGCCGACGTAGGCTGCGACGACGTCGTTGACAGCGTCGGGATAAGGCGTCAGCAGGGCGATCCGCCGCGCGCCCAGCGCCTTCAGGCCCTTCAAGGCGGCGCTCACGGGATCGGTCACGGGGATGCCGGGGCGCGAGCGGTGCACCGCCGCTGCCACGCGCGCGGGTCCGATCGCCATGGAGCCCGAGGTGCACCCGAATGCCATCACGTCGAGCCGATCGTCGGGCACGATGAGTTCGACGGCCCGGGGGATGTGCGCCTCCATGTCGCGCAGCGTCTGCGGCGTCAGCTCGAGCATCAGCGGGATCCGGCTTGCGAACACCGCCGCGCCCTCGACCGGCGCCAGGAAGGTGCCGAGCTCGCGCTCGATCACCACGTCGTTGGCGAGGGTGACGAGACCGATCGCCGCCGTGCGCGCGGGCCCGTTATCGGGCGTGCACGGCATGGCCTCCCAGCTTCGGGACTCCAGAGTGTCGGGCATGGGCGCGCCTCCGTGATGCTGCCCGCATGATCGCGCCGCGCACGGCGCAAAGCAAATCCCGCATTGCGACAAGACGAGGCGAGAGGGCCATCGACGGCCGGGCGGCTCCGGGCCAAGATAGCGCGGAATTTCGCATCGAGAGAGGCACCCTATGGCCAAGCGCGTGCTCGCCGCTCGCTTCATGCACGAGACCAACACCTTCAGCCGCGTTGTCACCGACATGGCGTCATTCCGGCGCCGCGATTTTCACCTGGAAAACGAGATACCCGCGGCCTTCCGCGACACCCGCTCGGCCTTCGGCGCTACTTTCGAGGCCGCGGACAAATACGGCTGGACGTTGATCCATCCGGTCTCCGCCAGCGCCAACCCGTCGGGTCTGGTGACGCGCGGCGCCTTCGAGGAGATCGCCGGGCTGATCGTGGGTGCCGCGAGAAAACAAGGCCCGATCGACGGCGTGCTCCTGCACTTGCACGGCGCGATGGTAACCGACGAGCACGAGGACGGCGAGGGCGAGCTGCTCCGGCGCCTGCGCGCCGCGATCGGGCCTGATGTGCCCGTGATCGTGACGCTCGATCTCCACGCCAACGTGACCCAGGCGATGGCGGATCACGCGAGCGCACTCATCGCGTTCCGGACATATCCGCATATCGACCAGTACGAGCGCGCCTGGCAGGGTGGCGCGCTCCTGGAGCGCGCCATGAAGGGCGAGATCAAGCCGGTGACGGTGATCGCGCGCCGGCCGACGATCTATGGCCTCAATCACGGCCGGACGCAGAGTGGCCCGATGGTGGAGGCGCTGTCGCGGGCCGATGTGTTCGAGCGCAAGGGCGAGGCGCTGGTGGTCAGCCTCTGCGCGGGCTTCACGCGCGCCAACATCCGCGACGTCGGCCCCACTGTCACGGTCACCACCGATGGCGTGAGCCCGCGCGGATCGGCGATCGCCGAGGCGCTGATGGATTTCGCCTGGGAAACCCGGGAGGAGAACACGGCGAAGTTGCTGCCGATCCCC
>DASZHJ010000376.1:0-3926 GCA_035938015.1 Allostellaceae bacterium | reverse complement strand
CCGGCCTCGTCCCCAATTCCTCAACGCCCGCCTTATATCTCAAGCTAGCCCGCCGCGGGTCAACAAACCGCTAAGCCGAGGTGGCCAAAAAAAGGCGCTGCGCTCCGCTTCCTCCTCTTCCCTTGCGGGAGAGGGTCGGGGTGAGGGGTGCAGAAAGATGCGTGGGGGCCCCCTCACCTTCCCGTCGCTTCGCGACTGGCCCCTTCCTCTCCCACGAGGGGAGAGGGTCTCTCAGCGCGTCTCTTCCCCCTCTCCCCTTGCGGGAGAGGGTCGGGGTGAGGGGTGCGGCTCAGCCGCCGGGTTGCGGCTCGGGCTCGAAGCCGCCGGCGGGTTTGCCGGTGGGCGGCACGGAGGAGCGCGGGCGCGGCGTCGTCTGGCGCTGCGGATCCTCGGCGGGGCCGCCGGTGTCGCGAACGATCTTCTCGCCGCGGATCACCCGCCTGATCTCATCGGCGCTCAGGGTCTCGAACTCCAGCAGACCCTTGGCGAGCGAGTGCAGCTCTTGCATGTGCTCGGTCAGGATCTGGCGCGCCTTGCGCTCGCCGTCCTCGACCACGCGGCGGATCTCCTCGTCGATCAGCTTCGCCGTCGCGTCCGACATGTTCTTGCGCTGGGTGACGGAGTGGCCGAGGAATACCTCTTCCTCGTTCTCGCTGTAGCGCAGGGGCCCGAGCTTGTCGGAGAAGCCGAACTCGGTGACCATCCGGCGCGCGAGGCTGGTGGCGCGGCGGATGTCGTCGGAGGCGCCGGTGGTCACCTTCTCGGTGCCGAAGATCAGCTCCTCGGCGACGCGACCGCCGAACAGGCCCGCGAGCCGCGCCTCGAGCTCGAATTTCGAGTGCGAGTACTTGTCCTGCTCCGGCAGGAACATGGTGACGCCGAGCGCGCGCCCGCGCGGGATGATGGTCACCTTGTGGAGCGGCTCGTGGCCCTCGGTATAGAGCATGACCAGCGCGTGGCCGCCCTCGTGATAGGCCGTGGTCTTCTTCTCGTCGTCGGACATCACCATCGAGCGCCGCTCGGCGCCCATCAGCACCTTGTCCTTGGCGAGCTCGAACTCCGACATCGAGACGGAGCGCTTGCCCTTGCGCGCGGCCATCAGCGCCGCCTCGTTGACGAGGTTCGCCAGATCGGCGCCGGAGAAGCCGGGCGTGCCGCGCGCGATGGTGCGCGGATCGACGTCCGAGGCGAGCGGCACCTTGCGCATGTGGACTTTGAGGATCTTCTCCCGTCCCACGATATCGGGGTTCGGCACCACGACCTGGCGGTCGAAACGGCCGGGGCGCAGCAGGGCGGGGTCGAGCACGTCCGGCCGGTTGGTGGCGGCGATCAGGATCACGCCCTCGTTCGCCTCGAAGCCATCCATCTCGACCAGCAGCTGGTTGAGGGTCTGCTCGCGCTCGTCGTTGCCGCCGCCCAGGCCCGCGCCGCGATGGCGGCCCACGGCGTCGATCTCGTCGATGAAGATGATGCAGGGCGCGTTCTTCTTGCCTTGCTCGAACATGTCGCGCACGCGGCTGGCGCCGACGCCAACGAACATCTCGACGAAGTCGGAGCCCGAAATGGTGAAGAACGGCACGTTCGCCTCGCCGGCGATCGCGCGCGCGAGCAGCGTCTTGCCGGTGCCGGGCGGGCCGACCAGCAGCACGCCCTTCGGGATCTTGCCGCCGAGCCGCTGGAACTTCTGCGGATCCTTCAGGTACTCGACGATCTCCTCGAGCTCGGCCTTGGCCTCGTCGATCCCGGCGACGTCGTCAAAGGTGACGCGGCCAACCTTCTCCGTCAGCAGCCGCGCGCGGCTCTTGCCGAAGCCCATGGCCCGGCCGCCGCCGCCTTGCATCTGGCGCATGAAGAAGATCCAGACGCCGATCAGCAGCAGGCCCGGGAACCAGGAGATCAGCATGCCGAACAGCGACGGCACGTTCTCCTCGGAGGGCGAGACTTTGATCTGGACGTTGTTGTCGCGCAGCGTCTTGACGAGGTCGGGATCGTTGCTGGGCGTGTAGGTCGTGAACGAGCTGCCGCCGGTGCGGGTTCCCGTGACGGTATTGCCTTGGATCTTGACCGACGTGATCTGGTGACGGGTGACGTCGTTGAGGAAGTCGCTGTACAGCATCTCCTGCTGGCTGCTGCGGTTGGTCGTGTTCTGGAACAAATTGAACAGGAGCATCACCAGCAGGACGATGATGATCCAGAGCGCGAGATTCTTACCGAAGCTGTTCACAGATCGAAGCCTTTCAAGGGCATACAGCCGGTTCCGGCCGCATGCTACCACACCACCCCGGGGGCGTCGGCGCAGCCATCTTCTGAAGATAAGATGCGCCCTGGATTAAACAACTGTAAAGCCTACGGGTGCGAGCCCGCGCGATGGCCGGAATGTGATTTTCGCAATGCCCAGGGAATGCGCAGGTTGCCGCGTCCAAGCGAGCGCGGGCACCGCGGCCAAGCCCGCTCGGTCGCGCAAGACGGGCAGGCTCGGCCGAGCCGGGCCCGGCAGTATCCGCAGGCGCTCTCGCGCCTGCGGCGAAAGCTCGCGGCGCTCCTGCCCCAGCGCCCCCACCGTCATGCCATCCACACAATTTTCCGCGAGCGCGACGCGGAACCGGCCATCCCAGAGGCAGGTTCCACCGGGAGAGAGCGCGACCGGCCTCTCGATGGCGGCCGGCTCGCGGCAGACCAGCACGCGAGCGCCGGTCCCGATCAGCCGGCAGCCGCCGAGCGTGCGACCTCGCCCGAGCGCATCGCGGGCAAGCCTCTCGTAGAGCCGCTCGAGCCGCTCCAGGCGAGGCGGATAATCCGTACCGCCGATGGTCGCCAGCACCGCGGCGAGCGCGCGCAGGCCCAATTCCGGCTCGGCGCGCCGAACCGGCTCGGCCTCGAGCCATGCGAAGCCCGCGGGGTGCACCGTGACGGCGCGCGCCAGGAGACCGGCGGTCCCGGATTCGAGCGCCTGTCGGGCGCGGCCGAGATGGCGCAGCGTCTCCTCCAGGCGCTCCGCGCCCAGGCCCTCCGCGGCGAGCACCGCGCGGGCGTCGCGCACGCGAACGCGGCCGAATTCCGCGTTGCGGTTGCTGGGATCCTCGATCCAGGCTTGATCCTCGAGCCGCAGTCTGGCGCGCAAGCGCTCCGGCGGCACATCGAGCAGCGGGCGCAGCACGCGGCAGTGGGCACGCTCGCTCACCGCCGAGATGCCGGCGAGGCCGTCGAGACCGCTGCCGCGCGCAAGCCGCAACCAAAATGTCTCCGCCCGATCCTCCCGATGGTGGGCGGTGAGGAGATGGAGAATGCCCTGCTCTCCGCACCAGGCCTCCAGCAGTCGATAGCGCGCGGCGCGCGCCGCGGCTTGGATGTCGCTTTCGGGATGCGGCCCTTCCCAGGCGAGCGTCCGATGCACGATGCCGCGTGGCGCCAGCCACTCGCCGACTTGCCGCGCCTCCGCGGCGGACTCCGCTCTGAGCCGATGATCGACGGTCAACGCCGCGATCATGCCGCCGTGCGCCCGCGCCCACGCCTCGGCCAAAAGCGCCAGAGCGAGACTGTCCGCGCCGCCGGAGACCGCGACCGCCAACCGCGGCGCGCGCTCGAACGGACCGAGCACTTCGAGCCGCGCGGCGAACTCCGCATCGGTCAGAGGAGCGGCGTCGGTATTCCCATCGGCATATGGCATGGCGCGGCCTCAGGCCGCGCAGCCCAACCGCTTCTTCTCGGCGCCGGAGCGATCGCGGATCTCGCTGGGGGCTTGGGGATAGTCGCGGTCGAGGCGCAAATAGGCGCGGCACGCGTTGTCCTTCTGGCCGGCATTGGCCAACGACATCCCGAGCTTCAGCAGGAAGTCGGCGCCCTTAGGGCTCTTCGGATATTTCTCATAGCCGTCGGCGAAGGTCGCGGCGGCGTTCGTGTAGTCCTTGCGAACGTAGAAGGTCTCG
>DASZHJ010000375.1:0-4021 GCA_035938015.1 Allostellaceae bacterium | reverse complement strand
GCATGAAATCGAGCGCGGCCGGAGCCGGCATGTGCGCTTCGTCAGCGAAGAAGAGTGCGGACGGGAAACGCCCCGCCAACTCGGGCTCGAGCTTCTGCAGCCGCTCTGAATCGAGGCGCTCGTACCCTTGCGTCATCTTTGCAAAGCGGTCGAGCTCTGCGGCATCGCGCGGGGCCGCCACCACGAGGCTGCCTACGCAGACGAGCTGCGGATAGAGCGCACGCCACGCCGCCACGCCCTCGTGGCCGAGCTCGCGCAGCAGCGGCGGCGCCGTCTCCGCCTCGCGCTCGGGCGCCAGCATCACGCCGCCGTAGAGGCTCGCCGCACGCGCGAACGGCTGCGCGCTCGCTTCGAGTAGCCGCACGCGATGGCCCGCGCGCGCAAGCGCATAGGCCTGCCATAGACCGAAGATGCCGGCGCCGAGAACGGTGATGGTGCGGGTCGTCACGGTGCTGCTCTCTGCCAGTTCGTCGGAGACATATACGTCCTTACCCCCTTCACCCTAACCCTACCCGGGAGAGGGGACTTGTTGAGGGGGAGAGGGGACTTGTTGAGCTAATGGCCGCGCGAACGGCCCTGACTTTACCTCTCCCGTCCATGCGGAGGTCCATGCGAAGCATGGCTCCGCCATGACGCTACGCCATGACGGGAGAGGTCGGGCCGACACGCGCAGCGTGGAGGACCGGGTGAGGGGTTTCGAGCCGTAACGATGATCATGACGCCCTCAGTCGCCCAACGCCGCGCCCTCGCGCCGGGCGTCGGCTCCGCCTTCGAGACGCGACCCGCGCCGCACAATGAGGTGGGTGCCGGAGCTCATGTCGTCCGGCACGATGCGGTGCCCAAAGGCCTTGAGCCCGAGCGCGGGCCAGATCGCGGCGCGGTCGAGCTCGATCTCGAATCCGTCGCCCTGGCTGCCAAAGTTCAGCAGGTCCGCCGCTGCCTGCGCGTCCATGCCCCAGTCGATGAGCGCAACGAGCGTCTTCACCACGAAAAGGATGATGCGGCCACCGCCGGGCGAGCCGAGCACGGCCAGGACACGGCCCGCGTCGTCGAACACGATCGTCGGCGCCATGGAGGAGCGCGGGCGCTTGCCCGCCGCAACCGCGTTGGCGACGGGCTGGCCGTCGGCGTCGACCGGCACAAAGGAGAAATCGGTGAGCTCGTTGTTGAGCAGGAAGCCCGCAGCCCAGTCGTGCGAGCCAAACCCACCTTCGATCGTCGTCGTCATCGCGAGCGCGTTGCCGTCATCGTCGATGATGGAGATGTGGCTCGTCCCGGCGCGCTCGCGCGTGGCGTCGCGGCCGAACGGTTGCCGGGCCGCGCCGGGGGGAACGCCCGCCTTCGGCCTCTCCATCGCGTGCAGCGGATCGATCAGCGCGCGGCGCTCGGAGAGGTACTGCGGATCGAGCAGGCCGCCGGGGATCGGCACGAAGTCAGGATCGGCGAGATAGCGGTTGCGGTCGGCGTAGGCGAGCTTCTCGGCTTCCGCGATGAGATGCATCGCCTGCGGCTGCAGCGCGGCGGCGCGGCCCTTGCCGAGGTCGAACGGCTCGAGGAGTGTCAGCGTCTGCGCCACCGTCAGACCGCCGGAAGAGGGCGGGCCAACGCTGCAGATCTTATTGCCGCGATAGGCGAAGCACACCGGCGTGCGCTCCTTCACCGCGTAGCTCGCGAGGTCCTGCAGGGTCATGCCGCCGGCCGCGGTGGGTGCGTCAGCGACCGCCTTTACGATCGCCTCGGAGACCGGGCCCTCGTAGAAGCCGCGCGCACCTTCAGCCGCGATGCGCTTCAGCGTGGCGGCGAGCTCGGGGTTCTTGAGCACGTAGCCGATGGGCCAGGCGCTGCCGGTGGCAGTGAAGAAATAGCGCCGTGCCTCCGGCACGAAGCTCTCGGGGCCCGCGGCGCGCAGGAGGAGATGCAGCCGTGACGACACCTCAAAGCCGGTCTCGGCGAGGCGGATCGCCGGCTCGAACAGGCGCGCCCACGGCAGCCGCCCGTAGCGCGCGTGCACGGTCTCCATCAGGCGCACGATGCCCGGCACGCCGATGCTGAGGCCGGAGCGCACGGCGGTCTGGAACGGCATCGGCTTGCCTTCGATGATGAAGCGGTCGGGCGTGGCGGAGGCGGGCGCGGTCTCGCGCGCATCGAACGCCGTGAGTTCGGATTTGCCGGCGTCCCAGTAGAGCACGAAGGCGCCGCCGCCGAGCCCGCTCGACTGCGGCTCGACGAGGTTGAGCACGAGCTGCACGGCGATCGCGGCATCGACGGCTGAGCCGCCCGCACGCAGGATCTCGCGGCCGGCGCCCGCGGCGTAGCGGTTGGCGGCGGAGACCATGTGGCGCTCGGCGAAGGCAAGCGTCCGCGAGGAGGAGTCGGTTGCCGCCTCGGGCGCGCTGCGAGCATCCTGCGCCGCTGCCGGATGCAGGGCCATAAGCGCAGCCAGCAACGCGAGCACCATCATTACCGAGCGCATGCGCGGGAGACAGCCCGGGATGGGGACGGGCCGGCTCGTAGTGGCGGGTTTGGGCATCGGTGTCCGTTTCGCGGTCGCGGCCGGCCGTGGGTCAACCTTTATCGGGGCCGCGAGCTCCGCTGTCGAGCCCGGCAGCAGAAGCCGGAGCCCTCCTAGGCCGGCGTTAACTGCCCATCTGCTTTTCTCCTTTGCGGTGCGCGTGTTACCGCGCCACCGGCAGGCAAAGGTCCACAACCATGCTCTTCGCATCGACGCTGCGACTTGCCCGACGCGCCGCGCTCGCCGCGCCGCCGTTCCTGCTCGCGCTCGGCATCCTCTTGGGTTCGAGCTATCGCGCGGCAACGCGCGAGGAGGCCGCGTTCCTGCTCAGCACCGGCGAGACCGTGCTCGGCCAGACAATCTCCTATCCCGCCGGCAAGCCGGCCAAGGTGACGGCGGCGATCATCACCATGCTGCCCGGCGAGGCGACCGGCTGGCACCAGCACGACGTTCCGATGTTCGACTACATCCTCGAGGGCGAGGTCACCGTCGACTACGGCGCGCAGGGCACGCGCGTCTATCGCACCGGGGAAGCGGTCATGGAGGCGATCGCTGTGGCCCACAACGGCCGCAACACCGGCTCGGGGCCGGCGCGCATCCTCGCGGTATTCATGGGCGCCGACGGCGTGCCCAATACGGTGCTGCTGAAGGGCGATGCCTCGGTGCCGGTGCAGCCACCGCTTCAGTGAAAATCGCGCGACTTGGGGACGATGCGCGCATCTCGTGGGTGCGTGAGACGCGGGTCGCGCGGGTTTTGGGACCAGCGCGGATGCCCGTTGTGCAACCCGGGCTGCTCGGCGCGGATGTCAGGGCTCTTCACGTGGTCGGCGTTGGCGAGCGGCGCCTTCATCTCGTGCCCATGCTCGGACAGGAGCCGTAGCCAGTCGCTGCGGTCTTCCAGCCGCTGCGAGACCACGTGGATGATGTCCTCGTGGCGCTGGATGCGCCCGTGGATGACGATGAGGCGCGCGCCCATGACGACCTTGCGGAAGCGCTCCAGCGTCTTCGGCCAGACTACGGCATTGGCGATGCCGGTCTCGTCCTCGACGGTCATGAACACAACGCCCTTGGCCGAGCCGGGGCGCTGGCGCACGAGCACGACGCCGGCGACGGAGACGTAGGCGCCGTCCTTGACGCTGTGCAGCTCGTCGCAGGACAGGATGCGCGGGGCCCTTTTGCGGGATGGCGTCGCAGAATCAGAATGCGGCAGGTTGAGATGCGCGCGCAGGAAGCTCATGGGGTGCGCTTTGAGCGAGAGCCGCAGCGTCTGGTAGTCGTTGACGACATGCTCCGACAACGGCATCGCGGGCAGCGCGACCTCGGGTTCGAGGCCCGCTTCGCGCGTCTCGCTCCAGGCGAAGAGCGGCAGCGGCTCGACGGAGCCTAGCGCCTTCACCTCCCACAGGGCCTGGCGGCGGTCGAGGCCGAGCGAGCGGAAGGCGTCGGCGGCCGCGAGCTTCCCCAGCGTCGCGAGCCGCACGCGGGCGCGCAGCCACAGGTCGTGCGTAT
>DASZHJ010000374.1:0-4491 GCA_035938015.1 Allostellaceae bacterium | reverse complement strand
CCTCCCCTCCCCGTCGCGCGCGCGGCCCATTCTGCAATGGAGACATCCACTCATGCGTGAGGTCAGAGCCCTGCTGCACCGGGATTTCGCGATCGGCACCACCGATCCGCGGCTCTTCGGCGCCTTCGTCGAGCACCTCGGTCGCTGTGTCTATGGCGGTATTTTCGAGCCTGGGCATCCGCAGGCGAATGAGCGCGGATTCCGCCGCGACGTACTGGCGCTGGTCCGTGAGCTCGGACCCACGATCATGCGTTACCCCGGCGGAAACTTCGTCTCCGGCTACAACTGGGAGGATGGCGTCGGACCCGCGGAGAGCCGGCCGCGTCGGCTCGACCTGGCCTGGAAATCCACGGAGACCAACCGCTTCGGCACCAACGAGTTCATCGACTGGTGTCGCCTTGCTGGCATCGAGCCGATGCTCGCGGTGAATCTAGGTACCCGCGGAGGCGATGCCGCACGTAACTATGTCGAGTACTGCAACCATGCGGGCGGGACCATCCTTTCGGATCTCCGCCGCTCCCATGGCTGGGAGAAGCCGCATGGCGTGAAGTTCTGGTGCCTCGGCAACGAAATGGACGGCCCCTGGCAGATGGAAATGAAGACTGCCCAAGAGTACGGCCGCATCGCCACAGAGGCCGCGAAGATGATGAAGTGGACCGATCCCACGATCGAGCTCGCCGCCTGCGGCTCGTCGGGCCGCAACATGCCTACCTTCGGCAGCTGGGAGCAGACCGTGCTCGAGCACGCTTTCGATCACGTCGAATACATCTCGCTACATACGTATCTCAACAACTACGCCGGCGACACCGCGGCCTTCCTCGCCAGCAGCGACCTCATGGACAGCTTCATCGATGAGGTCGTTGCCATCGCCGACGCGGTGGCGGCACATCGGCGCTCGACCAAGCGGCTCATGCTCAGCTTCGACGAGTGGAACGTGTGGTATCGCACGCGGCGCAATCGCGAGACCCGCGTGCTGCCGAACTGGCCGGTGGCGCCGCACATCCTCGAGGAGGTCTATACGATGGAGGATGCGCTCGCCTTCGCCGGCGCCTGCATCTCGCTCCTCAATCACGCCGACCGCGTCAAGGCGGCGTGCCTGGCCCAGCTCGTCAATGCGATCGCGCCGATCATGACCGAGGACGGCGGCCCGGCCTGGCGGCAGACCATCTTTTTTCCGTTCGCGCAGATGAGCAAGTTCGGCCGTGGCCGCGTGCTCAGGGTCGAGACGGACTCGTCGATCTACGAGACCCGCTACTTCGATCCGCGCGGGCCGCTCGATCAATATTACCCGCTGCCGGCGGTGCCCCATCTCAAGCTCGCGGCCGTGCATGACGCCGATGCCAAGAGCCTCACGCTCTTCGCCCTCAACCGCCACCTCCGCGAGGAGTTGCCGCTCGAGGTGAGGGCCGAAGGATTTGACGGCCTCGCGCTCGACCACGCGCTCACCCTTCACGATACCGACCTCGAGGCGGTCAACACCAAGGAGAGTCCCGACCGCATAAAGCCGTCGCCGCTCAAAGGGGTGACTGCGGAGGCGGGCCGCATTCGCGCCAGCCTGCCGGCGGCGTCCTGGACCGTGATCCGGCTCAGGGACGCCCGGTGAACGTCCGCGAGCAAATCGGGTTTGTTTCGAAAAATCTTCTTTGTGGACTGCCACCCTCTCCTGCAAATGCATCTTACGTACACCCGCATCATCCGCGATTGCGGATTATAGGGTTCAAGAGTTCAGTCCGCCTCTACACTCGAGGCAGGCGCCGCGCTTCTCAGGGAGAGCCGGGCCGCGCTGCTGCTCTCCACCGGCGATACGGTCCTGCGTCGCAGGGCCGGAGCCGCGAAACCCGGCCAGAAGGCGTGAGCCTTGGCATCCCCTCGCGCCGCGAGGCGACTTAGCGCGTTCTGCTAGTTCGCAAGATCGACGCGGGCGAAATTCTGGCGGCCGAAGGGGTCCAGGACGTAGCCGCGCACTTCCTTGCGGATCGGCATGAAGACCAGCGAGTGCGCGATGGGAAGGAGTGGCACCTCCTCGCGCACGAGTTCCTGCGCCTTGACATAGAGCGCCTTGCGCTCGCCTTGGCCGGCGATGCGTCTCGCTTGATCGAGAAGGTCGTCGTAAGGCTTGAAACACCAGCGCGTGCGGTTGGAGCCTGCCTTGGCGCCGGCGCAGCTCAGGTGGTTGGTCAGGAGGTCGTCAGGATCGCCGTTATTGCTGGTGCCACCCAGGAGAAACGCGTCTTGCTCGCCCTCCTGAGTCTTCTTGAGATAGACCGCCCATTCGTAGCTGACGATCTCGGCTTTGACGCCAATCGCAGCCCAATCCGCCTGGATCAGCTCGGCCATCCGCCGGGCATTGGGGTTGTAGGGGCGCGACACCGGCATCGCCCAGAGGCTGATGGAGAAGCCGGCGGGATACCCCGCCTCCGCGAGGAGCGCCTTGGCCGAATTGGGGTCGCTCGGGAAGGGATCGAGGCTCTGGGCCGAGCCCCACTCGGTCGGGGGCAGCACGGTGCGCGCCTGTTTACCCGAGCCCAGGTAAATCGCGTCGATGATCGCGGGCTTGTTGATGGCGAGTGCCAGCGCGCGCCGCACGCGCTTGTCCGTGAGCGGCGGCTTCTCGACGTTGAAGCCGAGATAGCCGATATTCTGCCCCTCCTCGCGCAGCAGCTCGATGGCGGGGTCCTGCGCGAGCGCCGGAATATCCGCCGGAGGCGGCTGGGTGGTCACCTGGCACTCGCCCGCGCGAAGCTTGGCGATGCGCACCGCAGGATCCGGCGTGATCGCGAACACGAGCGCATCGAGCTTGGGCGCGCCGCCCCAGTAATCGGGATTTGCGCGATAGCGGATCAGGCTGTCCTTCTGGAACTCGACCAGGATGAACGGACCGGATCCGATCGGCTGCTGGTCGATCAGCTCGGGATGCCCTTGCGCCGTCATCGCTTGCGCGTATTCGAGCGACAGTATGGATGCGAAATCGAGCGCAATATTGCTGAGGAAAGTGACGTTGGCATTGTTGAGCGTGAAGCGGACGGTGAGGTCGTCCATCTTCTCGATCGATCTGATGAGCTTGGCCAGGCCCGTGCTGCCGAAGAACTGGTAATTGGCGCCCGACAGCTTGTGGTAGGGATTGTCCGCCGAGCGCTGCCGCTCGAAGGAATAGACCACGTCATCGGCGTTGAAAGCACGCGTCGGCGCGAAGTCCCGGGCGGCATGAAATTTCACGCCGGAGCGCAAATGGAAGGTGTAGACCGTGCCATCGCCGGAGATGTCCCAGCTCTCGGCGAGCGCAGGGCCGATCTCCGTGGTGCCCGGCTTGAACTCCACGAGCCGGTTGAAGAGCGGCTTGGCGGCCGCATCCATGGTGGAGTCCGCGGCGCCCACCATGGGATTAAAGGTCTCCGGACTGGCTTCCGAGCAGTAGACCAAGGTCTTGGCCTCGGCGAGCGCCGGCAAGGCCAACCAGACGAGCGCCAGCCCGAGTCTAAGAACTCCCGTCGACATGCTTGCCCCCTGCGGGTTCCCGGCAACGTTCCTCATGGCATGATCGAGCGGCAAGGTTAGCGCCTCCGGCCGAGCGCTGTCATGGCCTTGCGACGGGCCGATCGACAGGGCTTTCCAAAGGCAAGACGGGCGATTGGGCCGGAGCGACATTGCGGTCTGGCGGCATCTGCGGTCAGATAGCCGCCGGGAGGTTTCATGGCTCTTGGGTTGATGGCCGGCCGGCGCCGGCGACCGTGCCGCCGTTCGAGCGCCGCGTGACGCAATACATCGTCCGGCGGATCATTCAGCTGGTCTTCGTGCTGATCGGGGTCAGCCTGGTGGTGTTCTTCACCATGCATGTGCTGCCCGGCGACGTCGCGCAGATGCTGCTGGGCGACCGCGCCACCACTGAGCAAGTCGCGAGGTTGCGCCATGACCTCGGCCTCGACCAGCCGATCTACGTGCAATATCTCCGCTTTGCCGTGGACGCGCTGGACGGCGATTTCGGCACGTCGCTGCACAGCAATCACCCGGCCTTCACCGACGTCTGGGACGCCTTTCCGGTCACCATCCAGCTGTCGCTGGCGGCGCTCTTCGTGTCGGTCGCGGGCGGCGTGCCGCTGGGTGTCCTGGCGGCGATCTGGCCGCTCTCGCGCTTCGACAACACCGTGATGACCGTGACCCTGTTCGGCGTCTCCATGCCGATCTTTTGGCTGGGATTGATGCTCATCCTGGTGTTCGGCGCAACGCTCGACTGGTTGCCGATCGGTGGCCTCATGCCGATCGGCGTCGAGCCGCCGCGCGTGACGGGTATGTCGGTGGTCGACAGCCTGATCTCAGGGCGGCTCGACTTCATCGCGCTCAGCGTGCATCACCTGATCCTGCCCGCTTGCACGCTCGGGACCATCCCGATGGCGCTGATCACCCGCATCACCCGCTCGGAGATGTTGTCGATGCGCTCCCAGGACCACGTGCGCACAGCGCGGGCCAAAGGGCTCTCGGAGCCGCGGGTGGTGC
>DASZHJ010000373.1:0-13340 GCA_035938015.1 Allostellaceae bacterium | reverse complement strand
AGGCCCTGGAGATGGCGGCGGAGGCAGTCGAGGCCGAGCTCGACGGCGCCCAGGCGCACCCAGTCGCGGCCGCCGATGACCCGGGCACGGCGGAGGACCGTCTCGCCTTCGGTTGCGATCGCGATGCAGATGGTGCCGCCGAAATCGATGCGGTCGGCACCCTCGTCCAGATCGACCAGGACCGCCAGCGCGTGGGAGGCACCGGTCGTCGAGCGGGCGGCGCGAGCCGCCGCCTCGGCGGTCTCCTTGGTGATCTCGGCGATCGGAGGCTCGAGGCCGACGGAGGCGCTGAGCTCGGCCAGATCCCGCGCCACCACGGCCCGGCGAAACACCGCCTCCGCGCCCGGGAGCGGCGCCAGCCGCGCGGCGATCTGGCCGCCGGTGAAGCTCTCGACTACGGCGAGCGTGCCTTGGCACGCCGTCAGCCCCGCGAGCACCACGCCTTCCAGTGTCTGGTCGTCTTCCGCAAGGATGAAATTGCCGAGCCGTTTGCGCACCTCGGCCTGCACGGGCGCCAGCTTGCGCTGGACATCGGCCATGTCGGTGCCGCGCACGGTGAGCTTGGTCTCGAGCTGCGGGTAGTGCGCGCGAAACCCGAGCTTGATGCCGCGGTCGGGGACCAGGTCCTCCAAGCCCTCGAGCAGCGCGTCGACGTGAGATTCGCCGAGCCCGTAGGAGTGGAAGCGCTTCAGATAGATGGTCGACTGCAGGCCGCTTCGCGCGAGCAGGCGCGGGATCACCTGCTCATCCAGCATGCGCCGGAGCTCGCGCGGCACGCCCGGCGTGAAGAAGAACCGGGCCTTGCCGACATCGAGCGCGAAGCCGCAGGCGGTGCCGATGGGATTGTCGAGGATCTCCGCGGTCGCCGGCAGCATCGCCTGCTTGCGGTTGTTCGGCGGCATGATCCGGCTGCGCCGCGTGAAGTAGGACTCCATGCGCGCAAGCCATTCCTCGTTGAGGACGAGATCGACGCCGGCGACGCGCGCCGCCACCTCCTGCGAGAGATCGTCCACGGTGGGCCCGAGGCCGCCGTTCACGATCACGGCCTGAACCCGCTCGGACGCCAGCCGAAACGCCGCCAGCAGGCCCTCGCGGTCATCGCCGACCGTGGTGCCCCAGTGCACCGAGAGGCCGGAATCCTCGAGGCGCTGGCTGATATAACTGAAATTGGTGTTGACGATCTTGCCGGTGAGGACTTCATCGCCGGTACAGACGATCTCGATCTTCATCGAGCCGCCATTCACGCCACCTGCTGCGCTTGCTCCACCGTCGGCGCGTCGCCCGCGACCGTGGTGCGGTGCATGTCGCGCACCTGGGTCTCGTCGAAGCGGCGCACGCGGTGCATGGTCTGGCGGTTGTCCCAAATCACCAGATCGTGGCGCCGCCACTTGTGGACGTAGACGAAGTGCGGCTGGGTCGCATGCTCGGTGAGGTCGCGGATGAAGGCGCGCGCTTCCGGCACCGGCCAACCGATGATGCCGCCGATGTGCGAGGACAAGTAGAGCGACTTGCGCCCGGAGACGGGATGCCGGCGCACCAGGCGCTGCCGCACCGGCTTGAACATCGCCCGCTCCTCCTCGTTCAGCTCCATGAAGCCGAGCGCGCCCCGCGAATACATGAGCGAGTGCTCGCAGACGAGATCCTCGATCTCGGCCTTGGTCTCGGCATCGAGCGCATCGTAGGCCGCGCGCATGTCCGCGAACTCGGTGTTGCCCCCGCGCTCCACGATCACGCGCGCCGAGAGCAGCGAATATTTCGCGGGGACGGCGCGGAACGAACTGTCGGAGTGCCAGAGCCGGTTGCCGAGGTTGAACATCCGGCGACGGTCGTCCCGCGGCAGCGGCTTGTTGTCGAGGCCCAGGTTCGAGAGATCGTTCACCAGCGGACCCAGCCGCTTCTCCTGTGTCTTCGTGATGTGGCCGCCGTAGGAATTCTCGATGGTGCCGAAATTGCGGGTGAAGGCGACCTGCTGCTCGTCGGTGACGTCCTGGTCGTGGAAGACCAGCACCGCGCAGCGGTCCATGCCCGCCTCGATTGCCGCGACCTCGGCCTTGGAGAGCGGCTTGGTGAGGTCGCAGCCGGAAACCTCGCCGGCGATATGGGGCGTGAGCGGACGGACAGCGATGGTCATGGGAGCGGCCTTTCCGAGCCTCCTTCTGGCGAAAAAACCATAGCAATTTCGCGCCCGGCTGTCATGGCCGGGCTTGTGCGCAACAAGCGCGGGCATGCGGAAAACGGACGGGCCGAGCGCTGAGCCTCTGCGCGAATAATACTCCTCAAGTAATTGCGCGGCCGAGGCGCGCTCGCCACCATCCCGTGCCATGACGGAAAGCGATCGCTACACGGCCGGCTATGCTCGGGGCATCGGCGATGGCACGCTGGTCGCCCCGAGCGCGCGTTTCACGCGAGAGCGGCTCGGCCTTCTCGCGGCGATCCTCTCGAGCTCCTTGGGAGGCGTGAACACGGCGGTCACGCGCTTCACCATCGGGGCCACCGACCCGGCGACACTCGCGGCCCTTCGGTTCGGACTGGGCTTCGTGTTTCTGCTGCCGCTCGCGCTCCGCAGCCGATGGCCGCGACGACAGGATTGGGCCGGCGTCGGCGCGCTCGGCATCCTGTTCTTCGCGATCTTCCAAAGCGTCTTCAACCTGGCGCTCCGTTACACCACGGCGGCGCGCGGGGCGGTCGCGCTCTCGATGTTGCCGCTCATGACCATGGTGGTCGCGGCGCTGCTGCGGATCGAGCCGCTCACGGCGCGCAAGACGGCGGGGGTCCTGGTGGCGATCGCCGGGGTCGCCGCCGCGCTGATCGCGGGCCTCGCCGATGCGCCGGCGGGCGCCTGGCGCGGCGACCTCATCATGGTCGCGGGCACCCTGTGCTTTGCCCTTTACAGCGTTTGGTCGCGGCCCCTGATCGTGCGCTCGAGCCCACTCACCTTCGTCACGATGGGCATGGGATCGGGCTCGGCCTGCCTCCTCGGTCTGGCCTGGGCGACGGGTGGCCTGTCCGCGAGCGGCTGGCTCGGCTGGCCGCAATGGACCGCCATCTTCTACCTCGGCGCGGTCGGCGCCGCCCTCACCTTCTTCCTCTGGGCGATCGCGCTCGCGCGCACCACGCCGACGCGCGTCGCCAGCACGATCACGCTCAATCCCGTGACCGCCTCGCTGCTGGCGGCGCCGCTGATCGGCGAGCCGGTCGGCGCGAACGTGCTGATCGGCGTGATGGGCGTCGCCACCGGCATCTGGACCGCATCGACGGAGCCGCGGGCTCACTCTCGGGGTCGCTCGGACGGGGCCGGCTCACCCTCGGAGCTGCGGACCTGGTGGCCGCACCCGCCTTTGGCCCGCTGGATCAAGCGCCGGCACGAGCGCGCCCACGACCGGCGCCTGCTCGCGAGCCTTGACGACCGAACCCTGCGGGACATCGGCATGGACCGCGCCAGCGTCGATCGCGCGAGCACCACGTCCTTCTGGCGCCTACGCTGACAGCCTCCGGGAGGAGCGCCGGCGCGACCCGGGACCGGCGCGCCTCGGCCGCTACGCGACCTTGGGCCGCTTCACCAGCTCCTTGATCGCGGAGTCCCAAGCCTCGCAGACGTGGCGGATGTCGGCGGCATCATGGGCGAGGGAGATGTAGTATTTCGACTCGCCCTTGAGGATGCCGCGCTCGCGCAGCAGCCGGTTGAACTGCCGCATCAAATCGGCATTCCCGCGCAGCGTGGCGCGGTAGTCCCGAACGTCGCCCGAGGCGAACACGACATCGAACAGCGGCGGCTCGCCCGTCACCACCGCCGGAATGCCCGCGCGCTTCAGCAGCTCCGACAAGGTGCCCATGAGCTCGCGACCCGTCGCGAAGATGCGCTCGTAGGCGCCGGGGCGCTTCAGGATCGCCATGCTGGCGAGGCCCGCGGCGGAGGCCACGGGATTGCCGGAGAGCGTGCCGATCTGCACCAGGAAGCCCTCGTCGCCCACCACCGCGCGGTCGAAGTGCGACATGATGTCGTCGCGCCCCGCGATCGCCGCCAGCGGAAAGCCGCCGCCGATCACCTTGCCCAGCGTGCAGATGTCAGGGGTCACGCCGTAGTACTCCTGCGCGCCGCCGTAGGCGAGGCGGAAGCCGGTCACGACCTCGTCGAAGATCAGGGGAATGCCGTGCTCGGCCGTGAGCTTGCGCAGCGCCTGCAGGAAGCCGGGCGCCGGCGGGATGATGCGCTGGAACGGCTCGACGATGACGCCCGCGAGCTCGTCCTTGTGCTCGCGGACCAGGCCCGTGACCATCTCGATATCGTTGAAGGGCGCGATCAACATCTCGTCGCGCACGCTCTGCGGGATGCCGGCGGAATCCGGCAGCGCCCGCGGGAAGTTGCCGGGCCGCTTGGGCGCCAGGCTCATGAGCGAGTAGTCGCTCATCCCGTGATAGCCGCCCTCGAATTTGAGGATCTTGTCGCGCTTCGTGAAGGCGCGCGCGAGGCGCATGGCGTAGGCGTCGGCCTCGGAGCCGCTCGAGACGAAGCGCACCTTCTCGGCGCAAGGCACCGCCTCCACGATCGCCTCGGCGAGCTCGATGCCCTGGCGATTGTTGGCGAAGAAAGTGGTGCCATGCACCACCTGCTCTTGCACGGCGGCGATCACCTCGGGATGCGCGTGGCCCACCAGCATCGGACCGGAGCCCAACAGGAAGTCCACGTATTCGTTGCCGCTCTCGTCCCAGACCCGACCGCCACGGCCCTCGCGGATGACGACGTCCCCGGCCATATTCCCGAAGCTTGCGCCCGGGAGCACGCGCTTGGCGGTCTCGATCAGCTCGTGCTCGGCATCGGTATGGGTCTGAGCGCTCATGCGGTCCTCATGTGGTTTTCTGGCGCCCGATCCTAGCGGACGGCACTCTTGCTGTCGCCGGTCGACTGACCCTTTTGACCAGGCCATTTGACTAGCCCCTGACGCTTCGGTTCAATCGGCCGCGCTTGGGATTAGGGGGCTGCGCAACGGAATCCATGCAGAACGGCATTCACTTCATCTCGGGATTGCCGCGGGCAGGCTCGACGCTGCTCGCGGGCATCCTGCGGCAGAACCCGCGCTTTCACGCCGGCATGACCAGCGGCGTCGGCTCGCTGATGCTGGCGCTCCTGGGCGAG
Organism: Allostellaceae bacterium; assembly: GCA_035938015.1. Taxonomy (GTDB): domain Bacteria; phylum Pseudomonadota; class Alphaproteobacteria; order ATCC43930; family CGMCC-115725; genus DASZHJ01. Next base: position 8,206 of record DASZHJ010000373.1, on the reverse strand, counting down.
ATGAGCCAGCGCAACGAGTTCGGCGTGTTCTTCAACAACGAGCAGCGCAAGGAGATCCTGCGCGGCGTCGTGCTGGGCTATTACAAGGACGTCCACGCGCGGAAGCTGGTGTTCGACACCAACCGCTTCTGGTGCAGCCGGATGTCGCTGGTGGCGGGGCTCTATCCCAATGCGCGGGTGATCGCGATGGTGCGGCACCTGCCGTGGATCATGGACAGCGTCGAGCGGCTGATGCGCCGCAATACCTTCGAGACCTCGCGCATCTTCAACTACGACCCCGGCGGCACGGTCTATAGCCGCGTCGAGGCGCTCTCCTCGGGCGCGGGGCTGGTGGGCTTCGCCTGGAACGCGCTCAAGGAGGCCTATTACAGCGACGAGGCGGACCGCCTCATGCTGATCAAGTACGAGACGCTGACGCGCGAGCCCGAGAAGGCGGTCAACGCGGTCTACGATTTCGTGGGCGAGCCGAGCTTCAAGCATGATTTCGACAACGTGCAATATTCCGAGCCCGAGTTCGACGCGCGCCTGGGGACGCCGGGCCTGCACGACGTGAGCCGCCGGGTCACGCCGATCGAGCGGCAATCCATCCTGCCGCCCGACCTGTTCCGGCGTTACGAGAACGACAGTTTCTGGATGGACCCCGCGCTCAATCTTCGGCGCGTGCGCGTGGTTTAGCCAAGGGAGACCCATCGCCATGTCCCTCGAGAGCGCCACAACCGCCATTCGAGCCAAGGCGGCGCTTGCGCCGAAGCTTGGTTATCGCGTGACCTTCGACCTCGGCGCGGACGGCATCATCTATTGGGACGGCACCGCGGTTCCCGCCGCCATCGGCAACGATGCGGGCGAGAGCGACACCACGCTCACGCTGAGCCTCGACGACCTGCAGAAACTGACCGAGGGCAATCTCAACCCGACCCTCGCCTACATGACCGGGAAGCTCAAGGTCGCTGGCTCCATGGGCGTCGCGCTCAAGATCAGCCAGCTGCTGGAGGAGTGAGGCGGGCCAAGGGTGCGTCCTTCGACGCGCTCCCCTTCGGGTCGCTTGCTCAGGATGAGGGGTATTGAGCATTTCAGAAAGAAACAACCCTTATCCTGAGCAAGCGAGCTTGCGAGCACGTCGAAGGACGCACGCGCTTGCAAGCGATCACGTGACAATCCGGTGACGCTCGGTTTCCCGGCCGCTTGCGTCGCTTTTGCGCTTCGCAGCCACGCGGTCCTGGGCTAAACCTCGACGCGGCTTCAGGGGCGTACGGGGGATCGATGGCACAGCGATGGGGTCTGCCGGTCGTCGCGTGGCCGACGCGACTCAGGCCCAGCTTCTGGGACCTGGTGGCCTTGCCGCTCGTCATCGGCCTCATCTCGCTCATCGCCTGGGCCAGCCAGCAGATGAGCGTGCCCTATTCCGGCGGCCAGGAAATCGAGATCTCGCTCTCGCCCTGGAAGCTGCCGGAATATGGGCTCCGAACCGTGATGCGCATGGGCATCGCGCTCGTGGTCTCTTTGATCTTCAGCTTGGTCTATGCCGCCGCCGCGGCCAAGAGCCGGCGCGCCGAGAAGCTGCTGATCCCGATCCTGGACATCCTGCAGTCGGTGCCGATCCTGGGGTTTCTCTCGATCACGGTCACCGGCTTCATTGCGCTGTTCCCCGGCAGCCTGCTTGGCTACGAGTGCGCCGCGATCTTCGCGATCTTCACCTCGCAAGCCTGGAACATGACGTTCAGTCTCTACCAATCCTTCCTGGGCGTGCCCCAAGACCTGCGCGAGGCCGCGCGGATGTATCACCTCTCGCCCTGGGGGAGCTTTTGGCAGCTCGAAGTGCCCTACGCCCTTCCGCAGCTGGTCTGGAACATGATGATGTCGATGTCCGGCGGCTGGTTTTTCGTGGTGGCCTCGGAGGCGATCACGGTCAACGACCAGAACACCCTTCTGCCGGGGATCGGCTCCTACATCGCGCTCGCGAGCAAGCAAGGCGACATCAAGGCGGTCGGCTACGCCATCCTGGCCATGCTCGCATTCATCCTGATCTACGACCAGCTGCTGTTTCGGCCTCTGCTGGCGTGGTCGCAGCGCTTCAAGATCGAGGAGATCACCGAGGGCGAAGGCGAGCGTGCCTGGTTTCTCACCATGCTGCAGCGCGCGGGCCTGTTCCAGTTCCTGGCTTGGGCCGGCGACACCGTTGCCGATTTCCTGAGCCGCACCGCCAAGGCGGCGCATCCCTGGCAGCCAAAGCCCGCCAAGCCGCCGAGCCCTTGGGCGCCCTGGATCGACCGGACGTGGGGCGCCTGCTTGGCGCTGGGCGCCGCCTACGCGCTCTACCGCGTCGTCGCCTATGTGGGGAGCGAGATCGGGCTCAAGGAAGTCGGCCATGTCTTCCTGTTGTCCATCGCCACCTTCGTTCGCGTATCGGTGCTGATCGCGCTCGCCTCGCTCATCTGGGTTCCCGTCGGCGTCTGGATCGGCCTGCGCCCGCCGATCGCACACCGCGCGCAGCCGATCGTGCAGTTCCTGGCGGCCTTCCCCGCCAACCTGTTCTTCCCGATCTTCGTGTCCGCGATCCGGGACTATCACCTCAACGTCGAGGTCTGGCTCAGCGTGTTGATGATCCTGGGTGCCCAGTGGTACATCCTCTTCAACGTGATCGCGGGCACGTTGGCGCTGCCGACGGATTACCAGTATGTCGCGAGCAATCTCGGCGTGTCGCGCTGGCTCTGGTGGCGCAAGCTGATCCTGCCCGGCATCTTCCCTGCCTATGTCACGGGCGCCATCACGGCCTCGGGCGGTGCGTGGAACGCCAGCATCGTCTCGGAAGTGGCGCAGTGGGGCGACGACAAATTCGTCGCGACCGGCGTCGGCGCCTATATCGCGGAATGGACCGCGACCGGCGATTTCCCGCGCATCGTGCTCGGCATCACGATGCTGAGCCTCTTTGTGTTGACCTTCAACCGGCTGTTCTGGCGACGTCTCTATACGCTCGCCGAAGAGCGGCTGCGCCTCGATTGAGAGAGCCCGCCATGGCCGACGCACAGCCGCTGCTGCAAACCAAAGAGGTCTGCAAGACCTACCGCACCGCCGACCGCGCGGGCAGACTGGTGCTCGACCATATCGACTTTAGCCTGAAGGAAGGCGAGATCGTCGCCATCCTCGGGAAATCGGGATCGGGAAAATCGACGTTCTTGCGGGTGCTCGCGGGACTGACACCGCAGACCGAGGGCTCCGTCACCTACCGCGGCACGCCCGTGGTGGCGCCCGTGACCGGCGTCGCGATGGTGTTCCAGAGCTTCGCCTTGTTCCCCTGGCTCACCGTGCTCGGGAATGTCGAGCTTGGCCTCGAGGCGCAGGGCGTGCCGCGCGACGAGCGCCGCAAGCGCGCGATCGCGGCGATCGACCTGATTGGGCTCGACGGCTATGAGTCCGCTTATCCCAAGGAGCTCTCGGGCGGCATGCGCCAGCGCGTGGGCTTCGCCCGCGCGCTGGTGGTGAACCCCGACGTGCTCCTGCTGGACGAGCCGTTCTCGGCGCTCGACGTGCTGACCGCCGAGACCCTGCGCGGGGACCTCGCCGATCTCTGGACCGCGCGGCGGGTGCCCACCAAGGGCATCGTCTTCGTCTCGCACAACATCGAGGAGGCGGTCGAGATGTCCGACCGCGTCATCGTGTTCTCGAGCGACCCCGGCCGCATCCGCGCGGAGTTGCCGGTGCCGCTGCCGCGCCCGCGGGACCACGCGAATGCCACGTTTCGCCAGATCGTGGATGAGGTCTATACCCAGATCACCACGCAACCCGGCCGCGAGCCTGGCAAGCGCGGCACGCCCACCCAGGCCGCCAGCATCTCCTATCGCCTGCCGCCGGCCTCGATCCAGCAGCTGATGGCGCTGCTGGATACCCTGACCGCCGCGCCTTTCAGCGGGCGCGCCGACTTGCCGCATCTGGCGGAGGAGCTGTCGCTCTCGGTCGACGATCTTTTCCCCTTGATCGAGACGCTGCAGCTCATGGGGCTGGCGCAGGTGGGCGGCGGCGACATCGAGGCGACACCCGCCGGGCGCGCGCTCGCCGAGGCGGACATGCTGAAGCGCAAGCAGCTCTTCGCCGAGCACCTGTTGCGCTCGGTGCCGCTGGTCGCACATATCCGGCGCGTGCTCGACGAGCGGCCCGGCCATACCGCGCCCAGCGCCCGGTTCCTCAGCGAGCTCGAAGACCATCTGAGCGAGGAGGACGCGAGCGAAGTGTTCGAGACCGTGGTGAACTGGGCGCGCTATGCGGAGCTCTTCGCTTACGACTACGACAGCGGCGTGCTGAGCCTCGAGAACCCCTGAGGCCGACCGTCGGATCGACATGCTGAAACCCCAGTCCTGGGGCCTGACGGTGCTGCTGGGCGCGCTTGCGGGCATGACCGCGCTCGCTGTCGACATGAGCCTGCCGTCGCTGCCCACCATCACCAGCAGCTTCAATACCAGCCCGCAGAGCGTGCAGCTCACGCTGAGCCTGTTCCTGGTGGGGTATGCCGGGGCGCAGCTCTTCTGCGGACCGCTCTCCGACCGGTTCGGCCGGCGTCGCATCTTGATCGCGGGCCTTGCCATCTACACGCTCGCGGGCTTCGCCTGCGCGGTCAGCTCCAGCATCGAAGCCCTGGTGACCGCGCGGCTCATTCAGGGCTGCGGCGCGTGCGTCGGCCCCGTGCTCGGCCGCGCGGTGGTGCGCGATCACATGACCGGACCCCGCGCGGTGCAGACCCTCTCCTACATCACGCTCACCATGAGCATCGCGCCGCTGGTAGCGCCGATCCTCGGCGGGTTTCTGATCAATCACTTCGGCTGGCAGGCGATCTTCGTCTTCCTCGGCAGCTTCGGTGCGCTGCTGCTCGCCGCAACCGTGCTGCTGTTCCCGGAATCCCTCAAGAACCCGGATCCCTACGCGCTCCGCCTAGGCCGCCTCGTCTCCAATGCCGGCGCGTTCTTTAGCAATCGGCGCTCGCTCGGCTGCGCACTCGTGAACGGATTCGTGTTCGCGGGACTGTTCTCCTTCCTCTCGGGCTCGCCCTTCGTGCTGATCGGCGTCTACGGCGTGCCCGTGGCGCAGTTTGGATTCTATTTCGCGCTGAGCGCCGTGGGCTTGATCATCGGCGCCTTCCTCAACGGCCGGCTCGCGCATCGATACGCCGGCGAGCAAGTGATGCGCGGCGGATTTGCGCTGCTGCTCAGCGCGGCCGCGGTCGTGGTGGGGATCGCGTGGTCGCGCGTCGGCGGCCCGGTGGCCCTCATGCTGCCGATCATGGCCTACGTCATGGCCTTGGCGCTCATCCTGCCTAATGCGACGGCGGCGGCGATGGAGCCGTTGCCGCACATGGCGGGCCTCGCGGCTTCGTTCATGGGCGCGATCCAGATGGGGAGCGGCAGCCTGTCGGGCCTTGCGGTCGCAGCGCTCTATGACGGCACGCCCCTGCCCTTGGGCGGCACCATCGCCGCCATGGCCGTGGGCGCCTTTCTCTCCTACTACTGGCTGGTGCGGCGGCGGCCGTCCTAAGAAGGCGCGGCGGCTCGTTCGAAGGGCTTGTCGGTGAATTGAAGCGCCGCCAGGCGCGCATAAAGCCCGCCCGCCCTGATGAGCGCCTCGTGCGAGCCTTGCGCCACGATGCGCCCTTGATCCATGACCACGATGCGATCCGCCTTCAGCACCGTGGCAAGGCGGTGGGCGATGACCACCGTCGTGCGCGCCTTCGAGAGACGCTCCAGCGCGATCTGCACGGCGCGCTCGGACTCGGCGTCGAGCGCCGATGTCGCCTCGTCGAGCAGCAGAATCGCGGGGTTCTTCAGGATCGTGCGCGCGATCGCAATGCGCTGCCGTTGTCCGCCGGACAGCCTGACGCCTTTTTCGCCCAGGAACGTGTCGAAGCGCTCGGGCAGTTGCTCGATGAACCCGTCGGCGGCGGCGACCTCCGCGGCGGCTCGGACCTCGGTCTCGCTGGCCTCGGGCCGGCCATAGCGGATGTTCTCCAGCGCCGAGGTGCTGAAGATCACGGGATCCTGCGCCACCAGGCCGATGCGGCGGCGGAGCTCCTTGGGATCGACGTCTCGGATGTTGGTGCCATCGACGCGCACGGCACCCTCGGAGGCCTCATAGAATCGAAGCAGGATCTGAAAGATCGTGGTCTTGCCGGCGCCGGAGGGGCCGACCAGCGCCACCGTCTCTCCCGGCGCGATCGCGAGCGTGAAATCATCGAGGGCCGGCCGATCGGGCCGCGCCGGATAGAAGAACGTGACGGACTCGAAATCGACCCGACCCCGCGGCGGCACGGGGAGCGCCACGGGGTGCTCGGGCGCCGCGATGTCCGGCTTTATGGCCAGCAGCTCGAGCAGCCTCTCCGTGGCGCCCGCCGCGCGCTGCAGATCGCCGAAGACTTCCGAGAGCGTGCCGACCGCGAAGGCCACTAGGATCGCGTAGAAGACGAAGGCCGTGAGCTGGCCCCCGCTCATCCGTCCCTGCACGACGTCATACCCGCCGACCCAAAGCACGAACGCGACGGCTCCGAAAGCGAGCAGGATGACGACGGCGGTCAGGAATGCCCGCACCCGGATCCGGGCAATCGCGACGTCGAATGAGTCCGCCACGCGCACGCGGAAGTCCGCGCGGTCGACATCCTCATGGGTGAAAGCCTGCACCGTCCTGATCGCATTGATCATTTCTTCGGCATAGGCGCCGACGTCCGCGATCCGGTCCTGCGAGCTGCGCGAGAGCGCCCGCACGCGGCGGCCGAACGTCAGGATCGGCACCACGACGATGGGGACCACGGCAAGCACGATCCCCGTCAGCTTGACGCTGGTGACGGCCAGCATGACCAGGCCGCCCAAGAGTATGAGCAGGTTCCGCAACGCCAGCGACACGCTCGAGCCGATCACGGTCTGCAGCAGCGTCGTATCGGTGGTCAGCCGCGAGAGCACCTCGCCGGTCTTGGTGGTCTCGAAATAGGCCGGGCTCATGGCGATGATGCGATCGAACACCGCCTTGCGAAGATCGGCGACCACGCGCTCGCCGATCCAGGAGACCAGATAGAACCGGCAATAGGTCGAGAGCGCCAGCACGACCACCGTCGCCAGCAGGAGACCGACGGCCCAATCGAGCAAGCGGGTATTCGACGTCTTGAGGCCGAGATCGACCAGATAGCGCAGCCCTTGGCCGAGCACGAGCACGGTGGCCGAGGAGATCACCAGCGCGACGCTGGCGCCGACGATGCGCTGCCAGTAGGGCCGCAAGAATTGATAGAGCGGCAACAGCTGGCGCAGGATGCTCAGTGGCCGGCGCGGAGCGTCTGCTGGTGGGAGGCCCACCCTCAGCCTCTGGGCCGCATGGTCGGGAAGGCGATGACGTCGCGGATCGAGGGGCTGTCGGTCAGGATCATCACGAGACGGTCGATGCCGAGACCCATGCCGCCCGCGGGCGGCATGCCGTATTCGAGGGCGGTGACGTAATCGGCATCGAGGCGCTGGGCCTCCTCGTCGCCGAGCTCGCGCTCGCGCATCTGGGCCTCGAACCGCGCCTGCTGGTCCTGGGGGTCGTTGATCTCCGAGAACGCGTTCGCGACCTCCCAGCCGTTGATGTAGGTCTCGAAGCGCTCCGTGAGCCGCGGGTCGCTGCGGTGTCCCTTGGCGAGGGGCGAGATCTCGCGCGGGAACTCCGTTACGTGGATGGGCTGGACCAACGTGTCCTCGACCTCGTGCGCGAATACCGTCTCGAGCGCGCGGCCCCAGCCCGAGGTCTCGTGGATCTCGGCGCCGAGCGCGCGAGCCTGCCGACGCGCCGACGCGTCGTCGGCAATGGCGAGGAAATCGACGCCGGTCTTCTCGCGCACCAGCTCCGCCATCGACCGCCGCGGCCAGGGCGCGGTCAAATCGATCGCCTTGCCGGCGTAGGAGATCTGCAATCCGCCCGCCACCTCGCGCGCCGCCGCGGTGATCAAGTCTTCGATGATCGCGATCATCGCGGTGTAGTCAACCAAGGCCTGATAGAGCTCGAGCGTGGTGAATTCCGGATTGTGGCGCGGCGAGATGCCCTCGTTGCGGAAGCAGCGGTTGATCTCGAACACGGTATCCGCGAGCCCGCCCACCAGGAGCCGCTTCAGGTGCAGCTCCGGCGCGATGCGGAGGTAGAGGTCCATGTCGAGCGCGTTGTGGTGGGTGATGAAGGGCTTCGCCGAGGCGCCGCCGGGGATCGT
>DASZHJ010000372.1:0-4855 GCA_035938015.1 Allostellaceae bacterium | reverse complement strand
GCTTCGACCCGGCGGATGATGCGGTCCATCATGGCGACGGCCTCGACGGGATAGGCGCCGGACGCGGTCTCGGCCGAGAGCATCACGGCGTCCGCCCCTTCGTAGATCGCGGTCGCGACGTCGGATGCCTCGGCGCGCGTCGGTACGGGCAGCCGCACCATCGATTCCAGCATCTGCGTCGCGATGATCACGGGCTTGCCCGCGACCCGGCAGGCCTGCACGATCTGCCGCTGGATCGGTGGCACGTCCTCGGGCGGCATCTCCACGCCGAGGTCGCCGCGCGCCACCATCACGGCATCGCTGAGCTCGATGATCTCCTGGAGGCGCTGGATCGCCGCGGGCTTCTCGAGCTTCACCAGAACGGCGGCCCTGCCCGCGATCAGCTTGCGCGCCTCGGCGACATCGTCCGGGCGTTGCACGAAGGAAAGCGCGATCCAGTCGACGCCGATCTTCAAGGCATAGGCCATGTCGGCGCGGTCCTTGGGCGTGAGCGCCGAGAGCGGCAGCACGCGGTCGGGCACATTGACGCCCTTGCGGTCCGAGAGCGCGCTCCCCGCCACCACCACGGTTTCCGCAAAATCGTCGCCGTGCTTCTCGACCCTGAGCCGCACGTTGCCGTCGTCGAGCAACAGCTCCGCGCCCGGCTCGAGCGCCGCGAAGATCTCGGGATGCGGCAGCGGCGCGCGGCGCTGGTCGCCTGGCGCCTTGTCGAGGTCGAGCCGGAAACGCTGGCCCGCCTTGAGCGCGATCTTGCCGCCCTCGAAGGTGCCGAGCCGGAGCTTCGGCCCCTGGAGGTCCGCCATGACGCCGATGGGACGCCCGGTCTTCTCCTCGAGCGCGCGGATGGTGTCGAGGCGCGCCCGGTGGTCGTCCTGCGTGCCGTGGCTGAAGTTCAGCCGGAACACGTCGACCCCGGCCTGGAACAGCGCCGCGATCATCTCCGGCGACGAGCTCGCGGGGCCGAGCGTCGCCACCACCTTGGCCGACCGTCTCCGGCGCATGGCCGGAGCGGCTTTAGTGCTGCGCGCCATGAGTCGCTGCCTCTGGAGTGATCAAGATCGCGCGAAAATCGTTCACGTTGGTGCGTGTGGGACCGGTGACCACGAGATCGCCCAGCGCCTCGAAGGCGCCGTAGGCGTCGTTCTCCGCGAGCATCGCCTTGAGGTTGACATGGGCTTGTGACGCGCGCGTGAAGCTCTCGGGGCCGACGATCGCGCCCGCATTGTCCTCGGTGCCGTCGATGCCGTCGGTGTCGCAGGCGATCGCGTGAATGCCGGGCGCGCCGTTGAGCGCCACCGCCAGCGCCAGCAGGAATTCGGCATTCCGGCCTCCGCGGCCCTTGCCTCGCACGGTCACCGTGGTCTCGCCGCCCGAAAGCAGCACCAGAGGCAGGCCCAGCGCGCGCTCCGCGACGATGAGCCGTCCCGCCGCCGCCTGGCGCGCGATCGCCGCATGCATCAGCGCCACGTCCCTCGCTTCGCCTTCGATGGCATCACCCAGAATGACCGGCATGACGCCGGCCTCGCGCGCGGCGGCCGCGGCGGCCTCGAGCGCGCCTTGGGGCGTGGCGATCAGGTGGTATTCGGCGGCTGCCAGCCGAGGATCGCCGGGCTTCGGCGTCTCCTCCCGAGCCGCGGCGAGATGCGCCGCCACCGCCGCCGGCGGCTCGATCCGATATTTCTCGAGGATGGCGCGGGCGTCGGCAAAGGTGGTGGGATCGGGCACCGTGGGTCCCGAGGCGATCACGGCGGGATCGTCGCCGGGCACGTCGGAGATCGCGAGCGACACCACGCGCGCGGGCGCCGCCGCGGCAGCGAGCCGGCCGCCCTTGATCGCCGAAAGGTGTTTTCGGAGGCAATTCATCTCCGAGATGGTGGCGCCGCTGGTAAGGAGCGCGCGCGTCACCGCCCGCTTGTCCTCCAGGCTGATCCCCGGCGCCGGCAAAGTGAGCAGAGCGGAGCCGCCGCCGGAGACGAGACAGAGCACCAGATCCTCCGCGCTCAAGCCTCGCACGAGCTCGAGGATATGCTGGGCGGCGCGCGTGCCGGCGGCATCGGGCACGGGATGGCCGGCCTCGACCACGTCGATGCGTTTGACGGGCAACCCGTGAGCGTAGCGCGTCACCACGAGCCCGCTGAGTTGCCCCGGCCAGTGCGCTTCCACGGCCGCCGCCATCGCGGCCGCCGCCTTGCCCGCGCCCACGACGAGCGTGCGACCTTTCGGCGGCTTCGGCAGGTGCGGCGGCACGACCTTCGCGGGATCCGCCGCCGCCAGCGCCGCCTCGAACAGGCGGCGCAGCAACGCCCGGGGGTCGGCGAGCCCCGGCCCCGTTTTGCTGGACGCGAATGCTGCCATTACTAGGAGCATAGGTGGCCAGGCGCACCGGGGCAATTGCGTGCCGCAGATTGGCCTTGCCCGGCATGGAAGGTGCTCGCGAAAACACGTGGGAACTCTCCGCTGGCTTCCTGGATTTACTCTTGACGTAAATCATAATCCGCCCCAATTATGCGCATGATCCGGAGCTATGGCGACCAGCGAACCCAGAGGTTCGCGAGGGGCGAGCGGACGAAGCAATTCGAGTCGCTTCGTCGCCAAGCGGAGAAGACGCTTGACCGGCTCGAGGCCGCGACCAGTTTGCGCGACATAGCGAGCTTTCCGGGGCATCGGCTGGAGCGGCTGAAGGGAGATCGAGCCGGGATGTACAGCGTCCGGATCAATGATCAGTGGCGGATCTGTTTTGCATGGCCCAGTGGGTCGTCCGGGCCTGAGAAGGTGACGATCGAGGATTATCATTGAGGGCAAGGCATGGCACGGAGCGCGATTCATCCGGGAGAGCACTTGGCCGAGGCGATCGAGGCGGTTGGTATCACGGCGACGCAGCTCGCGCGTGACATCCGCGTCCCGCCCAATCGAGTGACCGGCATTCTGCACGGCACGCGGGCGATCACCGCCGACACGGCGCTGCGCCTGGGCCGCTATTTCAACACGAGCGCGGAGTTCTGGATGAACCTGCAGCAGCTCTATGAGCTGCGCCGCGCCGAGCAAGAGATCGGCAAGACCCTAAACGCCATCCCCCGCCGCAAGGCGGACGCGGCGTAGGCAGGCGGTCGGGCGCGGGGCGCCGACCGCCGACGGCGGTCTCGTCGAAAGCGGCCGGCATCAAACGACTGGCTGGTAGGGCCTGAGGCAAACGTCCCGCTCCCGGTGGCGGTCCCCCAGTCGCTCTGGTCGCTCTAACACATGAGGAGAACCGCGATGGCTCGGATGGTTGTGATCTACAAGACCCCGAAGGACCCTGCCGCATTCGACAAGCATTATTTCGAGGTCCACATACCGCTGGCGAAGCAGCTTCCCGGCCTGAGGAAGTACGAGGTCAGCCGCGGACCGATCGTAACCCCGGCCGGCGGCCCGGGGTTCCACCTGGTTGCGACCTTGCACTTCGACAGCCTGGCGGCGATCCAAGCGGCCTTCGCGACGCCCGAAGGGCGAGCGTCGGGGGCCGATCGGCGGATCTTCGCACCCAATAACGAAGACGTGATCATGCTGCTGTTCGACGATCGCGAAGTGTGACACCGGCTGCGCACTTTGGGATCGACTCATGCCCGATTGGGTGCGCAGGTGCACGGACTTGCGCCACGCGAATGCCACCGATGCGCCGCCACGTTTGCTGGCACGCCGTTTGCGAGGATGCGCTATCGTCGGCGCGGCTCGTTGGGAAGGCTTCGGGGAGTACGATCGTGCGAGGGTGGGTGGCTCGCCTGCTGGCACTGACAGGGTTGCTCGCGCTCGGCGGGTGTGCGGACGCGCCCAATGGGTATCTGGCGCAATATGCCGAGGCGCAGCCGACGCCGGGAGATTTCCACGTCTGTCACGGCTATGGCTGCAAGGTCGAGAGCCGCATCGCCCTCAGCGACGCCGAGTGGCAGCGCGTCCGCGCCGCCTTTGAGCCGGCGGCCACGAGCTCGTCGGGGGAGCGACGTCAGATCGCGGCGGCGATCGCGATCCTGGAGGCGGAGGTGGGCGCGCGCACGGGCACCTCGGCGCATCAGCGCCGCGAGCCGAACGCAGGCGATGACACTCAGCTCGACTGCATCGACGAATCCGTCAACACCTGGACCTACCTGACGATGCTCGATCGGGACGGGCTCATGCGGCTGCACCGCGTGAGTGGCCTCGCTCATGGCGGCAGCTTGATCGCGCTCACCATGCGCAACACGGCGGTGATCGAGAAAAAGACGACCGGCGCTCCCTATGCTGTCGATCCTTGGTTGGCGGATGCCGGCGAGCCGCCGCCGATCTTCCCGCTCTCGATCTGGTTCGCGAGCTGGCCGCCCCACATCCCCGCCGGCATGGGCGGATCACCCGAGCAGTCGGGCAACCGGATCTAGCGCGATCAATCGCCGGGGTGCGTCTCGCTGGCGAGCGAGCGCGGCAGCGTGATCTCCGTGCGGGTCGTGCGATGCTCTTTGATGTGGATGCCGGCTTTGCCGTCGCGCTGCCAGGCGACCGAGCCCGAGAACTCGCCGAGCGGCTCCATGGTCAGCGTCACGTCCTGGCCGGGCGCTACGGGGCCGTCGATCTCGAGCTTGGCACCGCGCGCCGAAAGGTTCAGGACACGGCAGGCGAAGACCCCCGCGGGCGTCTTGAGCTCGCCATGCCAGAGCGTACCCCTGCGCGCCTGCTTGCGGCGCTCGCGCGGTTTTGTGTGCTCGGCTGCGGACGGTACAGTTGCGGCGGTCATGACACTCCCTCCTTCGAGGAATTCCCCTGGATCCCCCGAGACTCCGTCCGCGCGGGTGAAGCCGACGTTAAGAATGGCCGGCATTTTCGCGGTCGCTTTGTCCAGCGGTTCTGG
>DASZHJ010000371.1:0-2271 GCA_035938015.1 Allostellaceae bacterium | reverse complement strand
ACGCCGAGCTGCGGATGGAACATCATCGTCCACACCAGCGCCACGGCGACCGGCGTCGCCATCATCGGCAGGATGAAGACGCCGCGCAGCAGTCCGCGCAGCGGGAAACGCCGGTGAAAGATCAGCGCCGCGACGGTGCCGAGCACGAGCGGCAGGACGACGGCAAGGGCCGCGTAATAGAGCGTGCGCGCGAGCGCCCACAGGAAACGCTCGTCGGTCGCGAGACCGGCATAGTTGGCGAGGCCGACGAAGGTGCGCGTGCCCGTCACCTTCCAGTCGTGCGCGCTCATGTAGAGGGTGAAGACCCAGGGAAGCACGATGACGGCGAGGATGACGACGAGCGCCGGCATGACGAAGCGCACGTAGGGCCGGCGGCTCTTTCCCTCCCCCCGCGAGCGCAGCGAGCGGTGGGGAGGGTGGCGAGCGAAGCGAGCCGGGTGGGGGGTCTTGCTTTGTTTGCTAACGCTGAGCACAAGGGCCCCCCACCCCTGACCCCTCCCCACCGCGCTGACGCGCGGGGGGAGGGGAACCGAGAGGTCTGTGCACCGTCAAGCTCACCCCTTCTCCGTCTTCATCAGCACCGGACGGAACGCTTCGGTCGCCTTGTTGAGTTCCGTCTGCGGATCGGCGCCGGTGATCATGTTGGTCAGCGCAACCCCGAAGGTGTCGCGGAACTCGGTCACCGCCACGATGTCGGGCAGTGCGGCGCGGGCGATCTTGACCGAGCCGATCATGCAGTCGAGCCATTCGCGCGGCGCTTTGAGATTGCCGGAGGTCTTCACCGCCTCGTAGGCGGAGCCGCGTCCCGGCGCGCCGTAGGCGCCCTCGAGCTGCCGTTGCGCCATCGCCTTGCTGGTCGCCCATTGGCAATAGAGCCAGCCGGCTTCCTTCTTCTTGCTCGATTGGGAAATGCCGATGCCGTCGCCGAACAGCGGTGAGCGCTGTGCCACGGGGCCGGGCGGAATCACGCCGTAGCCGACCTTGCCGACCACGCGCGACTTCGTCGGATCCTCCAGCGGCAGCGCGAAGCCGATGCCGTCGAGCCACATCGCCGCCCGGCCGAGCATGAAGTTGGTCTGGCATTCGTTCCAGTTGAACCCGGTGACGCCGGGCGGCGCGAACTCGCGATTGAGCTGCTGATAGATTTTCGCCGCCGCCACCGCCTCGGGGCCGTCCATGTGCATGGTCAGGTCGGCGTCGATCGGGTCGACCCCCTGGCCGAGCAGGAAGGTCAGATAGGGTGGCAGATTGGCGTTCTTGAGCCCGCGCGAGATCCAGCCGGAAATTCCGTTCTTGGGATCGTTGAGCTTGCGTGCCGCCTCGATGATCTCGGGAAACGATTTTGGATACTCGACGGCCTTGGCGGCGAACAGCTCCTTGTTCCAGTAGATGACGAAGTAGTCGAGATTGAGCGGCACGGTGTCGAGCCGACCGTCCCGCTGGGTCGCGTAGTCGATCGCGCCCTTGGCGTAGTCGGCGAAGTCGAAGTCCGCAGCGGTGAGCTTCGGGTCCTTGATGAAGTCACGCAGGTCGATCAGCCACTTGCCGCGGCCCCAGAGCTGCTTCTGCACGTGGTACGGCATGGTGACCACGTCGAAGCTGGTGGTGCCGGAGGAAAACTCGATCGCGACCTTCTGGCGCTGCTGCTGCTCGGGCACCTGCTCGGAGCCGACGCTGATGCCGGTGAGGCCCTGGAACTCCTTCTCGTATTTCTGCAGCAGCGCGGCGCGCGGCCCCAGCGTGTGCAGGACTTCGAGATGCTCGCCCTTGAAGCGTTTCCAGTCGAAGCCGCCCTGCGCGAATGCCGGCGAAGCCAGTGTCTGCGGCACCGCCGCGCCGAGCATGGCGGCGCCCGCCTTGAGCACGCCGCGCCGCGATATGGTGCGATAGGTCATCCCGCCCTCCCTCGCGTCGACGATGATCCTCGTCGTTGCCCGGAACCTATCCGGCCGGGGGCACGGGGTCGAGCGTCACACCGCAGGGGCGGCCTTGGCTTCGCCCGGCCAAGCGAACCGCGCCCAGTCGGGCTTGACCAAGCGGATCGGGACGCCGCCGGCGGCGAGCGCGGTTCCGGCCGCGAGCGCGTCTTCGACCCGGTCGAGCCGCACCATGGCGAGGCCGCGGCCGGCCGCCGCCGACCCCATGGTGCCGACCGCGCGATCGCCCGCCATCACGGGCACGCCATCCTGGGGCGCGTAGCCGTCATAGGCGACCGGAACGATGCGGCTGCGCGCACGGGCACGATGCTCGATGCGCGAGACCACTTCCTGG
>DASZHJ010000370.1:0-2990 GCA_035938015.1 Allostellaceae bacterium | reverse complement strand
GGTGATGTCGCGCTCCGGTCCGCGCACCACCACGATGACGTCGCCGTTGCCGTCGGTGGCGCCGAACAGAACCACGCTCGTGCCCGTGAAGCCGGTGGTGATGGCCACCAGGTGGTTGGTGAGGTCGGCCACCAGCGCCTGCGCGCGCGCCGGGCCACTCGCCGCCGCAAGGCCAAGGCTCGCGAGCAGCAGGAGGAGCATGAGCCGTTGCCGCCGCCTCATTCGCTCCCTACGACGACGATCGAGTAGAGGTCGTCCGGCCTGACGCCGAGATCGCGGGCGAGCTTCGCCGCCACCACCAGCACCATGAGCGCCAGCAGAGCGCGCAGCTGCTCGCCGCGAAGCCGCGAGCCGAAGCGGCTGCCGAGCTGGGCGCCGACCACGCCGCCCACCAGCAACAGCACCGCCAGCAACGCGTCCACCGTGCCGTTTCCCGCGGCCTGCAGCACCGTCACGTTGGCGGCGACGAAGATGATCTGCAGCAGCGAGGTGCCCGGCACCACCGCCGTCGGCATGCCCAGCATGTAAATCATCGCGGGCACCATGACGAAGCCGCCGCCGATGCCCATGATCGCCGACAGCACGCCCACGACGAATCCGAGCCCGGTCGGCACGATCGCGCTGATGTAGAGCTTGGAGCGACGAAACCGCATCTTGAGCGGCAGTCCGTGGATCCACATGTGCTGGTGCAGCTTGCGTCGCCCGGCGCCCGCCCGGTTCCGCCGCAGGATCGCGCGCGTGCTCTCCACCAGCATGAGCGCGCCCAGGGTGCCGAGCAGCACGACATAGGCGACGCTGACGGTGAGCTCGACCTGGCCGAGCCGCCGAAGCAACGCGAACAACCAGACGCCGAAGGCGGAGCCCGCGAAGCCGCCGACCAGCAGCACGGCGCCCATGTGAAAATCCACGTTGCCGCGCCGCCAGTGTGCGATCACGCCGGAGACCGAGGCGCCCACCAGCTGATTGGCGGAGGAGGCGACCGCGACCGCCGGCGGAATGCCGATGAAGATCAGGAAGGGCGTCAGCAGGAAGCCTCCGCCGACGCCGAACACGCCCGACAGGAACCCCACCGCCGCGCCGAGCCCCAGGAGGACGAATACGTCCACGGAAACCGCGGCAATCGGCAGGTAGATGTCCATGCGAAAGCCAAAGAAAAGTGCTGCGCCGGTCGAATGAGGGGCGCCTTCGGCACCTTACAACCGTGCCCGCGGCCGGGCAAAGCGCTTTCAGCCCCTGTTTGCGGCGATTTCTGGGCTTTCCGCGACCCCGCTTAGGGCGCAGCCCACGGGCGTGCTACCATCGGTGCAGCCGATCTGCCGAGGAGGCCGCCCATGCCCATCATCCCCAACACCGAGGCCCACGAGATCCCCTGGCGCCCGGGCTATCGCAATTTCGTGCTCGCCGGCCGCGACCAGGGGCTCGCCTGCATCGCGGGCTACAGCGTGATCGAGCCTGGGGCGGGCGCGCCGCTCCACGTCCACAAGGACGTCGACGAGGTCTTCATCCTGCTCGAGGGCACGCTCGACCTCCGGCTCGGCGACGAGCAGCGGCTGGTCGAGGCCAATCACACCATCGCGATCCCCGCGGGCGTGCCTCACGCCTTCGTCGCGGTGGGCCCAAGCCCCGTGCGCATGTTCACCTTCATGCCCAGGAACCGCGCCATCGCCGAGGCCACCACCTATTTCGAAGGCGAGCCGCCCGCGGGTGCCGATCAGCACTGACGGCGGTTGGGGCGCCTCCCGGCATCCTTCGACCCGAGCCCCCTCTTTCCGAGCGCTGCTTGGCAGCGTCGAGGGACGGGCTTTGTGCCAGTAACGATGCACCTCATCCTGAGCCGCGTCCGGAGCGGAGCGAGGACGCAAGTCGAAGGACGCACGACGTCTCTCTAGGCGGGAACCGCGCTCGCGAGGCTCCGCTCCGGTAGTGGTACAGTTTGGGTACCACCGCCTCCGCTCCCTCTCGCTCCAGCATTGTCGTCATGACCGCGCTTGCCGCAGTCATCCACGTGTTCTCTGGCTGCAGAAGAACACGGGGATGCGCGTGACAAGCAGGCGCATGACGAGACTGGGGAGTTCTGCGAAGGAACCTTTTGTTGAGCGCCAATGAACGACGGCATGCTCGACTGTCGACATGGCGAGCGAGGCACGGAGTGCGGCGAACCGGTTGAGAGTGCAGAGGAGCGCGCGCCCTCCGACGCGCTGGAGCCAGGCGACCGCCCGGCTCCGTCCAAGCGGGATGGAGGCCGCAACGCCAAGATTGGGAAGGCAGACCCGATTTGTCGAAGGATATCAACGAGGGCGATTCAGCGAAAATCGGACTTCGCAGCCGACCGAAAGCCGATATTTGGCTTTCCGCGCATCGCGCGAGCGCGCGGATCGAGCAAGGCGCGTCCCTTCCGCGCTAGGGCCTGAGCAGCCCCGTGATGTCGCAGGCCTCGCGCAGATTGGGCTCGGCGATGGCGCGGGCGCGCTCGGCGCTGCGGCGAAGGATGCGGTCGATGTACTCGGGGTCGGACATGAGCCGGCGCATCTCGCCGCCGATCCGGCCCAGCACGGAGACCGCAAGGTCGCTCAGCGCCTCCTTGAAGCGCGAGAAGGGCGAGCCCGCGAATTCCGCGACCGTCGCCTCCAGGCTCTTGTCGGCGAGTGCCGCATAGATGCCGAGCAGGTTCGCGGCCTCGGGCCGGGTCTCGCATTCGGCGAGCGTCGCGGGCATCGGATGCGGATCGGTCTTGGCCTTGCGGATCTTCTGGCGGATCGTCTCGGCGTCGTCGGTCATGTTGATGCGGGAGTAATCCGAGGTGTCCGACTTCGACATCTTCTTGGTGCCGTCGCGCAGGCTCATGACGCGGGTCGCTGCGCCCAGGATCTGCGGCTCCGGCAGCGGAAAGAACTCCACCTCGTAGCGCCGGTTGAAGGCGCCGGCGATGTCGCGCGCGAGCTCGACGTGCTGCTTCTGGTCCTCGCCCACGGGCACGTGCGTTGCCTTGT
>DASZHJ010000369.1:0-7687 GCA_035938015.1 Allostellaceae bacterium | reverse complement strand
CGGTGACGCACCTCGCCCTCTACGATCTGGCGGGCGTATGCCTCGGCGGCGGCGCCCGCGAGGCCCATGCGCTCGGCGGCCCAGAGTGCCAGCAGCTTGTTGCGGCGTGCCTTGGCCTTGAAGGCCTGTTCCTGGTCGCGTTCGAATTTCTTTTCGTAGCTCCTCTCGCGCTCGTCGAAGCCCGACATCGCATACTCCCTTGCAGAGCAGGGCCGCGCGCTCTGCAGGCGACGGCCTCTCCCTCGTCACTATATCGTGCTAACCCCGCCTCTCGCGAGACAAGCGCATGTGCACCGTCGTCCTGTTGCGCCGCCCCGGTCACGACTGGCCGCTCATCCTGGGCGCCAACCGTGACGAGATGGCGACACGGCCGTGGAAGCCGCCAGCGCGGCATTGGCCCGACCGGCCGGAGGTGGTAGCCGGACTCGACGTCGAGGCCGGCGGTTCGTGGCTGGGCGTCAACGACGCCGGCGTCGTGGCGGCGATGCTGAACCGGCACGGCACCCTTGGCCGCGCCAAGGGCTTCCGCTCCAGGGGTGAGTTGGTGCTGGAGGCGTTGGACTACGCCGACGCCGTGGAGGCCGCGCGGGCGCTTAAGCACCTGGTGCCCGGCACCTATCGGCCCTTCAATATGATCATCGCCGACAACCGTGACGCCTTCTGGCTCCGCCATGCCGATCCCACGGGAACGTTCGGGCTTGCCGTAAAGCCGATCGGCGAGGGGCTCTCCATGCTGACGGCGGGCGAGCTCGACGACGCCGAGGTAAGCCGCATCCGCCGCTACCGGCCGCGCTTCGCCAAGGCGAAGGCGCCCGATCCCGACCGCAACGAGTTCAGGGACTGGCAGGCGCTGCTAGAAGACCGCGAGGCCACCCCCGAGGACGGTCCCACCGGCGCCATGCGCTTTACGACCGAGACCGGCTTCGGCACGGTATCGAGCAGTCTGTTGGCGTTGGCCAAGCCCGGCCACGGCGAGCGGCACTGGAGGTTGCGTTTTGCCTCTTGGGCGCCCAAGGTCGAGGGCTGGAAAGAGATCCTGCCTTAGCATTTCCCGCGCTAAGGCATTGGTTTCTCGGGCGCGCCACCGGGCGTCATTGTTTCGGGGGCGAACCCTTGCTATACAGCAGCCCCATACCCCCCAGGAGGAGCGCGGCGCCGCTGCCGGGTCACGCCGGACCCGCCTACCGTCCGATCCATCTGAAATCATTAAGGTATTGAGGCCATGTCGCGCCGCCGCCAGATCTACGAGGGCAAGGCCAAGGTGCTGTTCGAGGGCCCGGAGCCCGGCACGCTCGTGCAATATTTCAAGGATGACGCCTCCGCGTTCAATAACCAGAAGAAGGGCACGATCACCGGCAAGGGTGTCCTCAACAACCGCATCAGCGAATACCTGATGGTGAAGCTGTCGGAAGTCGGTGTGCCCACGCATTTCGTGCGCCGGCTCAACATGCGCGAGCAACTCGTGCGCGAGGTCGAGATCATCCCGATCGAGATGGTGGTGCGCAACATTGCTGCCGGCTCCTTCGCCAAGCGCTTCGGCATCGCCGAGGGCACGCAGCTGCCTCGCTCGATCATCGAGTACTACTACAAGAACGACGCGCTCGAGCGGCCCATGGTCTCCGAGGAGCACATCACCGCCTTCGGCTGGGCGAACACGCAAGATCTCGACGACATGATGCAGATGGCGCTGCGCGTGAACGATTTTCTCACCGGGCTCTTCCTCGGCATCGGCATCAAGCTCGTCGACTTCAAGCTGGAGTTCGGCCGGCTCTACGAGAACGACGAGATGCGCCTCGTGCTTGCCGACGAGATCAGCCCCGACAACTGCCGGCTCTGGGACCTCAAGACCAACGAGAAGCTCGACAAGGACCGCTTCCGCCAGGATCTGGGCCGCGTCGAGGAAGGCTACCAGGAGGTGGCGCGCCGGCTCGGCATCCTTCCCGAAGGCGGCCCCGCCGACATGAAGGGCCCGAAGACGCTGCAGTGAGTTCAGGCGGCGTCCTTCGACCGAGAGGGGATCGAGAAATGAAAGCGCGCGTCCACATTACGCTCAAATCGGGCGTGCTCGATCCCCAGGGCAAGGCGATTGGCCACGCGCTGGCGTCGCTCGGCTTCGCGGGCGTCAACGACGTGCGCCAAGGCAAGGTGATCGAACTCGACCTCGCCGAGATCGATGCCAAGCGCGCGCACGAGACCGTCAAATCCATGTGCGAGAAGCTGCTCGCCAACACCGTGATCGAGAATTACGCGATCGAGATCAAGGCCTGAGCGACGCTCTTCGCGAGCGTACTTCCACCGAGATCAGTGGGTTCGACGCGGCCATGGATCTTGCCTCGCCGATCCCTAATTCCTTTCTACCGCCCGCGATCAGGAGCCTCGCCATGTCCAAGCCCTTCATCAACGTCGCCGACGTCGCACTCTCGCCGCATCCCGCGACGAAAACCGGCTCCGACTTCGATGCCCGCTTTGCGCAGATCGCGGCGCCGCTGGGGGCGACGAAGCTCGGCTGCAACTTGACGGTGGTGCCGCCGGGCAAGAAGGCGTGGCCGCATCACGTGCATCACGCCAACGACGAGATGTTCGTGATCCTCGCGGGCGAGGGCACGCTGCGCTTCGGCGCTGAGCGCTATGCCGTGCGCGCGGGCGACGTCATCGTCTGCCCCGCGGGGAATGCCGAGCGCGCGCATCAGCTCATCAACACCTCCGAGGCCGAGCTGCGCTACCTCTCGATCTCCACCAAGGTCCTGCCGGAGATCGCGGAGTATCCGGACAGCCGCAAGGTCGGCGCGCTCTCGATGATGGCGGGGCCCGGCGAATCCCAGCCGCGCCCGTTCCGGCTCATGGGAAGGCTCGAGGACAGCCTCGACTATTACGACGGCGAATCCTGAGGCGCGCTCATGCCCGGCAAACGCATTCAGATCGACGACGACACCTGGGCGGCGCTCGACCTGCTCGCGCGCGACCGCATGATGGATTTCCAGGAGCTCGCCGACGAGGCCTTCCGCGATCTTCTGCGCAAGCACGGTCGCCCCGCGAGCCTCAAAGCCGCCTTGCGCCAAAGCCTCGGCGAAGGCGCCACCATCCATACGCTGCCGAGCAAGCCCAAGCGGAAGCGGCCCTCGCCGAAGGGCTAAGCGAGGCGAGGTGCGGTCATCTCCCAATCGGCCGCATCATCCTGGTGATGGTGTGGCTCGGAGACGCAACCGTCTTTCCTTGGCGTTCTTGGCACTGCGTCTTGAAGCGCCAAGCCGCCGAAAACAAAGACTGCGGTTCCCCGCGAAGCCTGCGACTCGTCCGCGTGCTTGATCGGGGAGCGCCGGCGGGTTATCTCAAGGCCGCCCCGCCCTCTTTCCCGAGTCGAGGCCTCACATGGATACCGTCGTTATCGTGTTTCCCGGCTCCAATCGCGAGCAGGACATCATGGACGCGCTCCGGCGCAGCTCGGGGAAGGAGCCGCGGCGCGTCTGGCACGGGGACAGCGAGCTCCCCAAGACCGATCTCATCGTGATCCCCGGCGGCTTCGCCTATGGCGACTATCTCCGCTGCGGCGCCATGGCCGCGCACTCGCCCATCATGCGCGAGGTGAAGGAGCGCGCGGCGCGCGGCACCCCGGTGCTGGGCGTGTGCAACGGCTTCCAGGTGCTGACCGAGGCGGGTTTGCTCCCGGGCGTGCTGCTCGCCAACCGCACTCTGAAGTTCCACTGCTTCGACGTGCATCTCAGGGTCGAGACCAGCCAGAGCCTGTTCACCTCGGGCTACGAGAGTGCCCAAGTGATCCGCGTGCCCGTGGCACACCACGACGGCAATTTCTTTGCCGACGACGCCACGCTCGACCGGCTCGAGGACAGGGGCCTCGTCGCTTTCCGCTACTGCGCGCCCTCGGGCGAGCTCACCGAGGAGGCCAACGACAACGGTTCCGCGCGCAACATCGCCGGAATCTTCAACGACACCAAGACCGTGCTGGGCCTGATGCCGCATCCCGAGGACGCCACCGACCCGCTCCAAGGCTGCACCGACGGCAAGCCCTTCTTCGACGGCATCGTCGCGGCACTCGCCTGATCGGCTCCACGTGAGGACTTCAGTCGGTCCCTCTCGGCCCCTCAGGGGCGGAGAGGTTAGGTGAGGTGGGTTCGTGCGGCCAATTTCGGGGAGATGTCGCTGTTGAGATTGGTCGGCCGGCATCGGAGAATCCCCCACCTCACCCTGCCTCTCCGCTCCCGAGGGCGGAGGGGAGTTGCGACTCTCGGCTCATGAATCAGGACCCCCACATCTCGCCCGAGATCGTCCGGGAGCACGGGCTCACGCCAGAGGAGTTCGAGCGCGCCGTTGCGATCATGGGGCGGACGCCGAACTTGACGGAGCTCGGCATCTTCTCGGTGATGTGGAGCGAGCATTGCTCGTATAAATCCTCACGCAAATGGCTGCGGCGGCTCCCCACCACGGGGCCCCGCGTGATCTGCGGGCCCGGCGAGAACGCGGGCGTGATCGACATCGGCGACGGTCAGGCCGCGATCTTCAAAATGGAGAGCCACAACCACCCCTCCTTCATCGAGCCCTATCAGGGCGCGGCCACCGGCGTCGGCGGCATCTTGCGCGATGTCTTCACCATGGGCGCGCGTCCGATCGCGAACCTGAACGCGCTCCGCTTCGGCAGCCCCGATCATGCCAAGACGCGCCATCTGGTGGCGGGCGTGGTGGCGGGGATCGGCGGCTACGGCAATTGCGTGGGCGTGCCGACGGTGGGCGGCGAGTGCAATTTTCATCCCGCCTATAACGGCAACATCCTCGTGAACGCGATGACGGTCGGCATCGCGCGTGCCGACCGCATCTTCTATTCGAAGGCGGCGGGCCCCGGTAACCCCGTGATCTACGTCGGCGCCAAGACCGGGCGCGACGGCATCCACGGCGCAACCATGGCGTCCGCCGAGTTCACTGCCGACGCCGAGGAAAAGCGCCCCACCGTGCAGGTCGGCGATCCCTTCACCGAGAAGCTTTTGATCGAGGCGTGCCTGGAGCTGATGGCGGAGGACGCCATCGTTGCGATCCAGGACATGGGCGCCGCGGGCCTGACATCGTCCTCAGTGGAGATGTCAGGCAAGGGCGGGCTCGGCATCGAGCTCAATCTCGACCGCGTGCCGACACGCGAGACCGGCATGACACCTTACGAGATCATGCTCTCCGAGAGCCAGGAGCGCATGCTGATGATCCTGAAGCCCGGCAGCGAGCCCATGGCCGAGCGCATCTTCCGGAAATGGGAGCTCGATTTCGCGAATATCGGCCGCGTCACCGAGACGGGCCGGCTGGTGCTGCGCATGGGCGCCGCCGTGGTGGCGGACATGCCCGTGGGCCCGCTGGTGACGGAAGCGCCGCTTTACGACCGGCCCTGGGTCGCGACGCCCCCCGCACGGGAGATCGCTCCGAGCGAGATCGGCGCGAAGGCCGGCGTGATCGAGAGTCTCGGGAAGCTGCTAGCCGCGCCCGATCTCTGCTCCAAGCGCTGGATCTGGAGGCAGTACGACCATCTCGTCATGGGCAATACGGTGCAGCGGCCCGGCGGCGATGCCGCGGTGGTGCGGCTCGAGGGCTCCATGAAGGGTCTGGCGCTGGTGACGGACTGCACGCCGCGCTACTGCGTTGCCGATCCCAAACGCGGCGGCGCGCAAGCGGTGGCGGAGACCTGGCGGAACCTCACCGCGGTTGGCGCCACGCCGCTCGCCATCACCGACAACATGAATTTCGGCAATCCCGAGCGCCCGGAGATCATGGGGCAGTTCGTGGGCTGCATCGAGGGCATGCGCGAAGCCTGCCTTGCCCTCGACTACCCCGTCGTCTCCGGCAACGTCTCGCTCTACAACGAGACCAATGGCAAAGGCATCCTGCCGACGCCAGTGGTGGGCGGCGTCGGCTTGCTCGCCGACGTGAGTAAGACGGTGTCGCTGGGCTTGAAGCGCACGGGCGAGAGCCTGGTCTTGATCGGCGAGACGAAGGGACATCTTGGCGCCTCGCTGTATCTGCGCGAGATCGCGGGCAGCGAGGCGGGTGCGCCGCCGCCCGTCGATCTCGCCGCCGAGCGCCGCAACGGCGATTTCGTGCGCGCGGAAATCCAGGCGGGCCGCGTGAGCGCCTGCCATGACATTTCGGACGGTGGCCTGCTGGTCGCGGTGGCGGAAATGGCGATGGCGGGCACGGTCGGCGCGGCTATCGCTTTGCCGAAAGGCCTAAACGACTATGCCGCCGCCTTCGGCGAGGACCAAGCCCGGTATGTTCTGGCGGTCCCGGATGCTCCCGGCTTCATCGTCCGCGCTGAGACGGCAGGCATACCGGCAGCCCTGCTTGGCCCGACCGGCGGCGATGCGTTGACAGTCGAGGGCCACGGTGCCATATCGACCGCAGACCTCAGGCGGGCTCACGAGGCATGGCTGCCGGACTACATGGCAACTCCGTGAGAACGCAGGCAAAACCGGAGTAATCTTTTGGCGATCGACGCGGCGACCATCGAGCGGCTCATCAAGGAGGGCCTGCCGGACGCACGCGTCACCATCGAGGACCTCCGGGGTGACGGCGATCACTACGCTGCCCACGTCGTCTCCGCGTCCTTTAAGGGCAAGACCCGCGTGCAGCAGCACCAGCTGGTCTACCAGGCGCTGCGCGGGCGCATGGGCAACGAGCTCCACGCGCTGGCGCTGCAGACCAGCCTGCCCGAGGACTGAACCGGCACTCCCTCTTCACACTCAAGGACAAGACCTCATGACCGACCCCGTCGTCGCCGACCGCATCAAGCAGGACATTTCCGACAACCCCGTGGTGCTCTACATGAAGGGCACGCCGGTCTTCCCACAATGCGGCTTCTCGGCCGCGGTCGTCCAGATCCTCACGCACATGGGCGTGAAGTTCAAAGGCGTCGACGTGCTCGCCGACCCCGCGCTCCGCCAGGGCATCAAGGACTTCTCCAGCTGGCCCACCGTCCCGCAGCTCTACGTCAAAGGCGAGTTCGTCGGCGGCTGCGACATCGTGCGAGAGATGTTCGAGAGCGGCGAGCTCAAGGACCTCCTGCAGACCAAGGGCGTCACCACCCGGGCGGCCTGACCATCACGGCCATACCGCAAGGATCGCGCCCATGATCAGGAGCGCGATCAGCTGATAGCCGTTGCCGATCAGCCAGAGTGTGAACGGCCGGTGCTCGTAGAGCATCGCGGAGAAGCTGGTGACCGCGATGAAGCCTAGCCAGGCGAGAAATCCGAACCCCGCTCCGTAGCCGATGCTCTCCGCGCCCGCGAATTTGACGAGATGCGCGAGCGCGAAGGCCATCACCAGCGAGCCCACGATATCCGCGATGAGCGCCTTGGGGAAACGCGCCTTCATCTCCGCCTCGCTGATGCCGGCGGCCGCGAGCCAAGGCTTGAGGAGGACCGGCGGCGAATACCAGACCGCGCCCAGGATCATCCGCGCCAGCGCCGCCACGAGGAGCGCCAGCCAATTGATCGCAATTTCGTGCATGCGCTACCTCCCGCGGGGATGAGTCTATCCCGTCCTCACCCTGCCATCGCGACGTGGCCGGAGGGTAGGGTCAGCGGGGCTCCAGGAACAGCTTCAAGCTTTCGCCGCTTCGCCCCGCCTCGAGCATGCGGTCGAAGGCCTCCATCGGGTAATTCTCGCCGAAGAGGTCGTCGACCTGGATGCGGTGCTC
>DASZHJ010000368.1:0-13012 GCA_035938015.1 Allostellaceae bacterium | reverse complement strand
GCAGAACTACGAGACGCTGGCCGCCAAGGCCGAGGGCACGACGCTCGGCATGGAGGGCCTGGCGCTCACGGGCGCCGCGGTCGACCGCGCGCGCGGATTGCTTTCGACCATCGTGCTGGAGATGGGCGGATCGTCCGATCTTTGCACGCTGCTGCAACCGGGCGAGCCCGTGATTCTCATGGGACCGACGGGCACGCCGACGGAGCTGCCGAAGGGCGAAACGGTGCTGCTGGCGGGCGGCGGCCTCGGCAACGCCGTGCTGTTCTCGATCGGCCAAGGTTTGCGCGCCGCGGGCTCGCGCGTGCTCTACTTTGCGGGGTACAAGCGGCGCCAGGATCGCTATAAGGTCGAGGAGATCGAGAAGGCCGCCGACGCAGTGGTGTGGTGCTGCGACGAGGCGCCGGGCTTCCCACCGGGCCGCCCGCGGGACAAGACCATGGTCGCGAACATCGTGGACGCCATGACCGCCTATGCCGAGGGCCGGCTGGGTCCCGTCGACATCGCGCTGGCGGCTGTCGACCGGGTGATCGCCATCGGCTCCGACGGAATGATGGCGGCCGTGGCGAGAGCGCGTCACGGGGTGCTGGCGCCGTTCCTCAAGCGCGAGCACCGCGCCATCGCGTCCATCAACTCGCCCATGCAATGCATGATGAAAGAAATCTGCGCCCAGTGCCTGCAGGTGCACCGTGACCCCGAGACCGGCGCGGAGACGACGGTGTTCTCCTGCTTCAACCAGGACCAGAGCATGGATGCCGTGGACTTCGCCAACCTGCGCACGCGCCTTGCCCAGAACTCGGTCGAGGAGAAGCTCACCAAACTCTGGGTCGACCACTGCCTGCGCGCGCTCGGAGCGAGGGGCGCCGCGGCGGATTAGCCGTCACGTCCGCTCCGCGCCGTAATAGAGCGTCACAGAGTGCTTCGCCTCCGCGAAGAACAGCCAGCGCTCGACGAGGACGCCCACGGTCGCGATCACCGCGGCGGCGACGGCACAGGCCGGAACCAGCGCCGCCGGCACCAGCAGGGCCGCGAGCGTCAGCAGCTGCGGCAGGAAGAACGCGGCGATGAGGGCGATGATCCGCAGTTTTACCGAGTGCTTGCGGGCGATGCGGAATCCCATTTCTTTCATGAGATAGTTCTCGGATGTGTGCGGCGCCTCGAAAAGCCGCACGGGGCCGAGCACGCCGAGCCCGGTCGCCGTGCCCGCATCGCTCTCGCTTGCGGTGCGGTCGATGAAGCGCCAATACCGCACCTTGAGAAAACTCGCGAGCGGAATGCAGAGAAAGGCCGCCAGCACGAGATAATCGTCCGCCAGTCCGAACAGGGACATCGCCGCGATCATCCACAGCACGCCGGTCATCGCGGAGAGCGCGAGATAATTCGGCAGCACCCAGCCATTGCTCCAGCGCTGGATCGGCTTCAGCGACCGATAGATGAATGCCGTGCAAACCACCGTTGCGACCGCGCCCACCGCCGCCAGCGCACCGAACACTGCCCAAACTCCGCTGGTGCTGCCGATCACGAGCCAACCCAGCGCGAAGAGCAGCGCCGGTGCGTAGGTCGCTACCGACGATACGCCCTCGCGCGAGAGCCAGGAGCTGCGCCATTGGGAGAAGGCGCGCCAAGCGCGCTCGGGACGCCCTAAGTGAAGGGTCGAGGAGAGGAGACCCACCGTGATGGCGCCCAGCGAGAGCCCGAGCGAGGTCGCGGCCAATCCGCGATTGGCCGGCAGCCAACCCGCCGCGGCCCAAGCGCCGAGCCAGGCCAGCAAGCCGTAGCCCGCGCCGGAGAAAGTGGTGAATACGATGACCGAGAGCGCCGGGTGCATGTCTCAACCGGAAAGCAGCCGGTCGATCCAGGCGAGGAAACCGCCGCTTCCGGCGGGCAGCACGGGCGCCAGTTCCTCGGGCGCGCCGACGTTTGCGGCCGCGGTTCGGCGTGGTCGGGGGGGCAGGTACTTGTTGGTGGGGGCGTAGCCAAGCTCGGGCATCAGATCGTAGCCGCCGCGCTCGTGCACGAGCTTGGAGACGGCGGAGCCGGGATCGCCGAGATCGCCGAAGTGCCGGGCCGAGGCCGGGCAGGTCGAGACGCACGCGGGTACGCGGCTCGCCTCGTCGAGGGTCTCGTTGTAGATCTTGTCGATGCAGAGCGTGCATTTCTTCATCACGCCCGCGTCGTAATCGTACTCGCGAGCACCATAGGGGCAGGCCCAGGAGCAGAGCTTGCAACCGATACAGAGATCTTCGTCGACGAGCACGATGCCGTCCTCGGCACGCTTGTAGCTGGCGCCGGTGGGGCACACGGTCACGCAGGCCGGCTCCGCGCAATGCAGGCACGAGCGCGGGAAATGCACGGTGCGTCCGGTCTCGCCCTCGCCGACCTCGAAGGTGTGCACGCGATTGAACCAGACCCCCAGGGGATCGGCGCCATAGGGCTCGAGATCGGTGAGCGGCGCCGCCACGCCGCCGCTGTTCCACTGCTTGCAGTTAACGGCGCAAGCGTGACAGCCGACGCAGATGTCGAGATCGATGACGAGACCGAGCTGCTTTGCCTGAGGATGGGCGGGCAGGCTGGTCATGTGCTCGGTCTCGGCGGCCGGAACTTTGCGCCATAGCGAAGCACCGAGGGCCGTGCGGCAAGCGGCGGCGCCCCCAGCGTGGCGAAGCTGGGCTCGGCGTGGTCCCTGGGTGCCGCGGCCTTCTCGATCTTGACGCGCAGATCGTACCAGGCCGCTTGTCCTGTCACCGGATCGACATTGGCGTAGCGGTAGCCGCCCTCGCGCGCCGGCAGCAGCTCGCTGATGAGGTGATTGAGCAGGAACCCGCGCGTGGTTTCATGCGCGCCCGGCGCCAGGTTCCATGTGCCCGCGCGCTTGCCGATCGCGTTCCAGGTCCAGACAGTATCTCGGTTGACCCCGTCCATGAGCTTCGCCCGCACGGTGATGCGCCCGTGCGGGCTGGTCACCCTCACCCAGTCGCCGTCGCCGAGCCCGAGCTCGGCGGCACGCTCGCGGTGAATGTGCAGGAGGTTCTCGCCATGGATCTGCCGAAGCCAGGCATTCTGCGAGCCCCAGCTGTGATACATCGCCATGGGCCGCTGGGTGATCGCGTGCAGCGGATAGCCGTCGCCTTCACCCCCAAAGGCCGGGTACCACATCGGCAACGGATCGAAATAGGTCGCGATCCGCTCGCGGTGCTCGGCCGGCGGCTGGACCTGGCCATGGCCTTGCGCGGCGAGGCGAAACTTTTGCAGCAGCTCGCTATAGAGCTGAAGCACCACCGGCTCCGCGTGGTCGCGAAACCCCATCGCCTGCGACCACTCGAGATAAGCGCGGTTGGTGAACTTGAAATAGCGGCCCTCTGGCGGGATCTCGGTGCGCCAGAAGCATTCATTCTCGATGTAGCGCTCGAGCTGGCGCGGATTGACGGCGCCGATGCCCTCATGCCCGCCATCGGCGCCGCGCCGACCCGCGAGCGGACCGATCCCCGGCTTGCGCTCGTGGTTCACGATGTAATCGGGATAGAGGCCTGGATATTTCGGTGAGCCGTCGCCGTTCACGAAGCCGGGAAGCTTGAGGCGCGCACCGAGGTCGATCAGCACGTCCTGGAACGGGCGCACGTCGCGGTCCAGCTTCACCACGGGTTGGCGGATTGCGTCGGCAGCCCCGTCGGCGTCGCTGATGGGGCGATCCATCAGCGAGATGCAATCGTAGCGCTCGAGATAAGTAGTGTCGGGCAGCACCAGATCGGCGTAAGCCACCATCTCCGAGTAATAGGCATCGGAGTAGATGATGCGCGGAATTCGGTACTCGCCCGTGGCCGGATCGCGCTCGGTGAGCATGCTCATGGTCCCCGCGGTATTCATCGCGGAGTTCCAGCTCATGTTCGCCATGTAGAGAAAGAGCGTGTCAATCGGGTAGGGATCGCCGTGGCAGGCATTGGCGATCACCAGATGCAGCAGTCCATGCGCCGCGAGCGGCGCCTCCCAGGAGAACGCCTTGTCGATCCGCAGGGCTTTGCCGCCCGGGTCGACCAGCAGATCCTCCGGCCCTTGCGGAAATCCCAGCGGCGGTCCCGAGAGCGACGTGTTTGCGCCGACGGGTCGTGCAGGCTTTCCAGAGGGCGGGATCAACCGCGGGAAGGGCGGCTCGTAGCGGAAGCTGCCGGGCGTGTCGACGGCGCCGAGCAGCAACTGCAGCAGATGGATCGCGCGGCAGGTGTGAAAGCCGTTGCTGTGGGCGGAGATGCCGCGCATCGCGTGCATGGCGATGGGCCGGCCGATCATGCGGGCGTGGTGACGGCCGTGGCAGTCGGTCCAGGGTTGGTCGAGGACGATCGCCTCCTCGAAGGCGACATGCGCGAGCTCCGCGGCGAGGCGCTTGATCGTGGCCGCGGGGACGCCCGTCGCGGCCGCGACCGCGTCGGGCGCGTAACGGGGATCGAGACAGCGCCGCGCCAACAGCTCGAAAGAGGGCGCGGCGTGCCGCCCGTCGGGGAGCGCGTGCGGACCGCTCAATGCCGGTAGCGCATCGGAATCGCTCGCGCTGATGAGTCGCTCGCGCTTGCGATCCCAGACCAACGGCTGACCGTCGCCGCCGCGGGCGAAGAGGCCATGATCGGCAGCACCCTCGTCGTCGATCACCAACCAGGGGGCATTGGTGTAGCGCACGAGATAATCCGCATCGATCTTGCCCGCCCGGAGCAGCTCGTGGATCAGGGAGAGCACCAAGAGCCCGTCGGTGCCGGGGCGAATCCCGATCCACTCGTCCGCGATGGCGGAGTAGCCGGTGCGGATCGGATTGATCGAGACCACCTTGGCGCCGCGCGTCTTGAGTTTGCCGAGGCCGATCTTGATCGGGTTGGAATCATGATCCTCGGCGACGCCGAACAGCAGAAAATATTTCGTGCGCTCCCAGTCGGGCTCGCCGAATTCCCAGAACGAGCCGCCGATGGTGTAGAGGCCGGCGGCGGCCATGTTGACGGAGCAGAAGCCGCCGTGGGCGGCGTAGTTGGGAGTGCCGAACTGCTGCGCCCACCATCCGGTCAAGGCCTGGCTCTGATCCCGGCCGGTGAAGAACGCGAGTTGCTTGGGATCGCTGGCCCGGATGGTGCCGAGCCAGTCCACGGCCGTCCCCAGTGCCTCCTCCCATTCGATTTCGCGAAACTCGCCGCGGCCGCGCTCGCCGACGCGCATGAGTGGCTTGCGGAGCCGTGCCGGCGAGGTGTGCTGCATGATCCCGGCCGAGCCCTTGGCGCAGAGCACGCCGTGGTTCACGGGATGATTGCGGTTGCCCTCGATATACCGGATGCCGCCATCCTTCAGGTGCACTTTGATGCCGCAGCGGCACGCGCACATGTAGCAGGTGGTGAATTTCACCTCGTCGGCAATGGGGTGGTTGGTGGCGACGGTGGGGTCGCGCTCGGCGGTTCCGCGGGGCGGCATCGGGCGGCTCGAGAGCGGGTTCGGCGCTATTGTGAAATGGGCGCCCAGCCCCGTGGTGTCAGAGCTTCGAGCGGCCGGAAGCGCGTCTTGTAGGCCATCTTGCGGCTCGCGCCGATCCAATAGCCGAGATAGACGTAGGGGAGCGCGCGTCGGCGCGCTTCGGCGATCAGCGCCAGGATCACGGCGGTGCCCGGGCTGCGAGCGGCCTCGCCGGGATCGAAGAAGCTGTAGACGGCCGAGAGTCCGTCATCGAGGAGATCGGCCAGACAGGCCGCGACCAGGCCGCCATCGGGCTTGCGGTGCTCGAGCAGCACGGTCATGACCGGGCTGTCTTCCACCATGGCGCGATAGTCGCCATAGGTCATCGAGGCCATGTCGCTCTCGGCGTGGCGGGAGCGCTGGTAGCGCGAGAACACCCGGTATTGCTCCGTGGTGGCGCGCGCCGGAACCGGCCGTGTGGAAAGGTCGCGATTGGCGTTTAGTGTGCGGCGCAGCGAGCGACTGGTTTCGAAATTGTTGACGTCCACGCGGACCGGAAGGCAGGCGGCGCAACCCGCGCAGGCCGGCCGGTAGGCCAGATGGTGGCTTCGGCGGAAGCCTGCGCGCGACAATTCGTTGTAGAAAGCGTAAGAGTCGCGTCCGCTTATCTCGGTGATCAGCTTCCGCTCTGTTTGCCCGTCGAGGTAGGGGCAAGGCAACGACGCCGTGCGGTAGAACGGCCGCAGCGCCGAGGCCACCGGCGGCAGTCCTGGTGCAGCGTCCCGGCCGCGGAGGAGGTAGCTGCCGTTGCCGTCCGGCACATCCTGCTCGACCTTTACCCGCATCCTGGCCCCTCGGCTGCAGCGCGCGGCACCATCATGACGGTATTATGTGCGACTGAGTGCCGCTACGCCAGCCTCATCGAGCCGCCAAGACTTCGGTCTCCGGAAACTGCCGGATGACCAGCGTCCCCGCGAGAATGTCATGCAGCGTGCGCCGACGCTCGTTGAACAGCGCAACCAGCAGCACCAGCGACCATGTGGGGTAGACCGTGACATAGAAAAGAATCGTTTGAACGAAGGCCTGGAGGTAGCTCGGCCGCGCGCCTGTCCAGCTGCGCACCTCGACGCCGGTGAGCCGCATTCCCGGGGTCGCCGAATGGGGGCCGCCGATCGAGAGCGTGTGATAGAGGACGGGGATCAACCCCAGGAGCAACAGGAGCGGGGAAAGCAGCCCCAGGCTTGCGATCGCCAAGAGCCAGAGCACCAGCCAAGCGAGCGCGACCAGCAAAGCGATGCAAAAGAGATCGACCCAATAGGCGAACACGCGCCGCGCCAGGATGCCCCGATAATATCCAGGTGCGGCGAAGGGCTCCGGCGGATCGCCGCTCCAGGCAATGTCGCGGATATCGTGATGAATCGTCATGCTCGCGGCCTCGCTCTCAAGAGGGCGCAAGTATCAGCGAGCACTGATGGCGCAGGCAAGTACCGGGATCGCTCAGGGAGTGTGAGGCTCGCTGACGGCCGCGGTTGTGAGTTTGGCCTCGCGCAGGAGGACGATACTAATGCGGCGATTGTGTGGGGAACGTGGGTCGTCGGGCACCAGCGGATCTCGATCGGCCAGCCCCACCACTTTCTCGATGCGATCGGCGGACACGCCGTCGCTGATGAGCTCGCGTCGGCTCGCGTTGGCTCGGTCGGCGGAGAGTTCCCAGTTGGTGTAATAGCGGCCGAAGGCGTAGGGCGCGGCGTCCGTGTGGCCGGTGATCGAGACCTTGTTGGGCAGCTTCTGCACGACCAGCGCCACCAGCCCCAAAAGCTTCTGGGCGCTGTCCGCCATTTGAGCCGAGCCCAGCGGAAACATCGAGCGCTTCTCCTGATCGACGATCTGGATCCGCAGGCCCTCCGGCGTGCGGTCGATGATCAGGTTGTCCGCGAGGTTCTTGAGATCGGGCACGTCCTGGATCGCCTGCCGTAGCGCGAACTCGGCGCCGGCAAACTGCTTCTCCTCACGCTCCTCGACGCGCTTCTGCAGCTCCATTTCGGTCATCTGCTCGATCGGCTTCTTGGCATTGGCCGTGGCACCGCCCGTTTGATTGCTGGTCGTGGCACCGCCGACTTTATCCCCGGTGTCGCCTTGGCCCGACGATCCCGCGAGGTCGCCCTCGTCACCCTCATTCGGTTGTCGGAGCGCCGCCACCGCGAGCTGGAAGTTCGGCGGCGACGTTGTCGCATCCTGCGCTCCCGGCGCGCCAATGGTGAGGCCACCGAGCACACCTCCGGCGCCGCTCTGCGATTTCGACGCGATGGTCGGTTCGAAATAATCGGCGATGCCGCGCTTCTGAATGTCGGTGGTGACGTTGAGCAGCCAGAGCAGCAGGAAGAACGACATCATCGCGGTGACGAAGTCCGCATATGCGACCTTCCAAGCGCCGCCGTGATGAGCCTCGCCCTTCGACCTCTTGATTTTCTTGATGATGAGCGGGGCGTTGCTGCCTTTGGCCATGGTGCGCCCGTCTTAAGTCGCGGCCGACGGCAGATTGTCGACGGCTTCCTCGACCTCGTAGAATGTCGGGCGGACGTCGGACGTGAGCGCCTTGCGTGCGAACTCGACGGCGACCGAAGGCGCGTAGCCCTGCATATACGCGAGGATCGCCGACTTGATGCAGAGGTAATAACGCGTCTCGGCCTCCGCGCGATTCTTCACCGCCGACCCGATCGGGCCGACGAAACCGTATGACAGCAGCACGCCGAGGAAGGTGCCGACCAGCGCTCCGCCAATCAGGTGACCGAGCACGGCAGGTGGCTCGGTGATCGAGCCCATGGTGTGGATGACGCCCAGCACGGCCGCGACGATGCCGAGCGCTGGAAGCGCATCGGAGGTCAGCGTGATTGCGTGCGCCACGGCTTCATGCTCCGCGTGGTGCGTCTCGATTTCCTCGTCCATCAGCGTCTCCATCTCGTGATGGTTGTCGGTGCCGAGGGTAAGGAGGCGGAGATAGTCGCAGAGGAAGGTCAGCGCATGTTTGTTGGTGTAGAACAGCGGGAACCGTTGGAAGAGCGTACTCTCGTCCGGCTTCTCCACGTGTTGCTCAAGAGCGAGCGCGCCTTTGGTCTTGGCGAGCTTGAAGACCGAATAAAGCAGACTGAGCAGCTCGAGATACGCGCCCTTGTCGTATTTCTCGCCCTTGAGCAACCCCAGCACGGCCCCTCCCGTGGCCTTAAGCACAGGAAGGCGGTTCGAGGTGACGAACGCGCCCGCTGCGGCGCCCGCGATGATCAAGACCTCGAAGGGTTGGAACAGCACGACGAAGTGGCCGCCGTTCAGCATGTAGCCGCCGAACACGCTCACCAGAACGATGGCTGATCCGATTAAGACGAACATGAGGCTAGTCGCGACGCAGTGAGGGCGATTGGCCCACCCTGTGCGATTTGCGTTAAGAACCCGTTTAGGTAATCCCGTGCGAAGCTAGGGTACCGTAACGCATCCCGCGGAATTGGCCGTTTCCAGAGCAGGATGGCGGAGCGTTAACCATGTTCGTCGGCTAGAGAACTGGCCCGGGGCTGGCGAGCGCGTGCTCGGTGAGACCGCGCGTGATCAGCTCATAGGCCTCGTCCACCGAGTCCGTGCGACGGAAAAGATGAACGTCCTCGGGGCTGATAGTGCCGTAGCGGACGAGTGCGTCGAAATTGACCACTTGGTCCCAAAACTTGGCGCCGAACAGCACGATCGGCATGCTCTTGCGCATCTTGCGGGTCTGCACCAGCGTCAAGATCTCGAACAGCTCGTCAAGCGTGCCGAATCCTCCCGGGAACAGCACGACGGCCTTGGCGAGATAGACGAACCAGAATTTGCGCATGAAAAAATAGTGGAAGTGCACGTGGAGCTCTCGGCTGACGAAAGGATTGTCGAACTCCTCGTTCGGAATTGAGATCGTGAGGCCGACGTTCAGGCCCTTGGCCTCGGAGGCACCGCGGTTGGCCGCTTCCATGATGCCAGGGCCGCCTCCGGTGCACACGACAAAGCGTCGCGCGGCGTCCCCGAGCTTCTTGGACCATTCGGTCAACCGATGCGACAGCTCGCGCGCCGCCTCGTAGTATTCGGAGAGCTCGAGCGCGGTGCGGGCGGCCGCGACGTCGCTGCCAGCGCGCTCGGCCTCCGCCAGCGCCGCCTTGGCCGCCTCGCGGGACTTGAGCCGCGCAGAGCCCATGAAGACGATGGTGTCCTCTACTTGGTAGCGCTGAAACCGGGAGAGCGGCTCCAGGTATTCGGACAGGATGCGCAACGCGCGCGCGTCCTTGCTCTCGAGGAAGCGCTGGTTGTGGTAGGCCTTGGGTTGCCGATGGTGAGACGGCTCTGCCATGGCGGGCCTCCCTCTCTAGTTGTGCCGGCGGTTCCGCTCAGTGAGCATGCCTCACCGGCCGAAGTCAAAGTCGGGAACGCAGGTATGGCACGCGCTTACGGTGGCGGCGACAGCGTCTCGGTCGCGACGGGGTTACGCGTATCGATCATGAGCATGTAGCCGTCGCGCCAGGGGCGGACCAGGTCGGCATAGTGCTCGGAGAGCGGATTGCCGGTCTCCCCCGGCACGATCATGAAGCGCGTCCGATCTGGGTCGGCCATGTCGACGATCATGCGCAACCCAGGCCCCAGCGTGTCTCGGTAGGGCTGCGTCGCGCTCTGCACGGCGAAGCCGCCGCGATTGATCGTATCGAGTCCGCCGTCGGCCGGGATCGACGTATCGAGGTAGCGCCCCAGGATCGGCACCGCCGCGAACAGCCGATGGCTGAACTCCGCAGGATGCGCCCGGCCCCAGCGCCACTCGTCCATGTCGGGACCGTAGGCGGTGGTGAGTTCGTCGAGCGCCAGCAGGAGCGCGGCCGAGAGTTGCTCGGGGCAGGTCTTCGGCACGGTCAGGATTCGGTCGTCGCACCAGTCCTGATGGTCCTTCAGGATGCCCGCAATGGCATCCGGATGAAGCGACCAGTAATCGTCGAAGGCGGTCCCGAGCCGATTGGCGAATACGATGCGGTTGAAGTCGCGCAACCACGCCGTGAAGATCAGCGGCTCGACCTTGTCCTTGTCCATCCGCCGGTCCCAGCCCTTGAGCCGCTCGATCGCCGCTTGGGCCTGCGGCGTGGTGGTTGGCGCGGTCAGCATGAGCGGCAGCAGCCGGTCGGCCATGGGCGAGTAGATGTCGCGCTGTATGGCGGCAATGCTGTCGAGCGATTGTTGCGGCCGCTGATCGATCAGCGCCGCGATGCGCTGTGCACGAAACGGCTGATCCCAATCGCGCCCGAGAAAATATGGAAAATTGTCGGGCACCAGCTTGTTATTGGCCGTGACGATGCGGCCCGCGGGCGGATCGAGCGCGCGCGGCATCGCATCCGAGGGAATCCAGCCCGTCCAGTCGAACTCGCCGCTCCAGCCCGGCGACGGTAGCCACCCATCGCCGCTCACCCGGGTCGGCACCCGCGCCGGCGCCATGAAGCCGATATGGCCATCGACGTCGGCGTAAATGACGTTCTGCTCCGGCGCACCGAAATTCGCGAGCGCGCGTTGGAAGCTCTCCCAATCGACCGCGCGATTCATCTCCCAGAGCGCCTGCGGCGTCCGGTCGCCATCCATCAGGTAGCTCGCCTGTAGCGCCAGCACGAAGCCGGGCTGCGCTATTTGCTGTGCCGGCCCCGCAAGGTCCGAAATCACCGGCCCATGCCGGGTCTCGCGAACCGTAAGCTGCACCGTGGGCGCGTCCTTTACGGCAATGGTCTCGGTACGCGTGGTGAACGGCCGCGATCCGTCGGCTGCCACGTACTTGCTGGGGTCGTCAGGATCCAGCTTCTCTACGAAGAGGTCGGAGACGTCGCTCCCGGTGTTCGTCAGTCCCCAGGCAATGCGCTCGTTATGGCCCACCAGGACGATCGGCGCGCCAGGCATGGTGCCGCCCTCGAGCTTGTGGGCGGGGGTGGCGATGTGGACGAGGTACCAGACGCCCGGCACATCGAGGCCGAGATGCGGATCGTTGGCGAGGATCGGCTTGCCAGAGCTCGATCGATTACCCGCAACCACCCAATTGTTGGACGCCCGCACCGGATCCTCGAGTGCGGGCGTGAGCGCCAGCAGCGAGGCAAGCGGCAGGTTGCGATAGATCGGCGCCATCGCGCCCAGGATCACCGGGCCTTCCTTGGGATAGCCGGGATAGAGGATTGGCATCTCTTCCGGCTTCACGTGCTCCAGGATCTTGGCGCGCACGAGCTCGCCGCGATAATTCCCGGCGAGCTGCCAGGCCATCAGCTTGCCCCAGATCAGCGTGTCCACGGCGCGCCACGGCTCCGGCTTCGCGCGCAGGAGGTAGTACTCGGGCGGCAGCGCCCATCGCCGGTCGGTGATATAGGCGTTCACCCCCGCTGCGTAGGCCCGGAACGCCGCCTGCACCTCGTCGGGAAGATCGCCGAGCTGCCGCTCGGCTGCGCGCGCTAGGCCGAGCGTGCGCATCATCCGGTCGCTATCCAGCACCCGCGCGCCGAACCATTCGGCGAGCCGCCCGGCACCGTAGCGGCGCTGCGCGTCCATCTGAAAGAGGCGGTCCTCGGCGTGGACGTAACCCAGGGCGAAGGCGGCATCGAGGTCGTTGGTCGCAACGATGGTGGGCACGCCGATGGCGTCCCGCGCGATCCGCAGCGGGGCGGTGATGCCCTGCACGACCCGCGAGCGCGCGAGCGGCGGCAACGAGGAATGCAGCCAGAGCAACCCCGACAGCGCCACGACGATCGGGGAGAGCAGAAGGACGATGAGAATGCGCCGGCCCATGCCGGTGACGACCGTGCTGACCGCCCGCGTTCAGCCCAGGTTCAGGATGATGGTCTTCTTCTGCGTGAAATGCTCGAGCATCGCCTCGAGCGAGGCTTCCTTGCCGAGTCCCGATTGCTTCACGCCGCCATAGGACATGTTGGCCTGGACGACCAGGTTCTGGTTCACCTGGACCAGGCCGGCCTCCAGCCTGTGACTCGCGTCGAGCGCGGTCTTGAGATCGCGCGTCCAGATGGTGGCGGCCAGCCCATAGTCGCTGTCGTTCGCCTGGGCCAGCGCATCCTCGTACTCGCGGAACTTCATCACGCAGGTGACCGGACCGAAAATCTCCTCGCGGCAGATGCGGTTGTCATTGGCGACACCGGTGAAGATCACTGGCTGCACGTAATAGCCGCGCTGAAGCTTAGGGTCGCTCGGCATCTTCGAGCATTTGAGTGCGGTCGCGCCCGCGCTCTTCTCGCCGAGCTCGATATAGGAGCGCACCTTCTCGAACTGTTGCTTGGAGATGATGGTACCGATATCGGTCTGCTCGTCGAGCGGGTCGCCCATCTTCATGGCGTCCACCTTCGCCTTGAGCTTGTCGACGAAGGCGTCGTGGATGGACTCGTGGACGAAGATGCGGCTCGCGGCCGTGCAGCTCTGGCCCTGGCGGGTGAAGCGCATGCCGATCACTGCGCCCGCCACCGCCTTCTCGAGATCGGCGTCGCCCATGACGATCATCGGGCTCTTGCCGCCGAGCTCCAGCGTCACCGGGATCAGCTTCTGGGAGGCCATCTTGTAGACG
>DASZHJ010000367.1:0-4539 GCA_035938015.1 Allostellaceae bacterium | reverse complement strand
TCCTGGGCCGAGCTGCCCGCCAACGCCATCAAATACGTGAAGCGCGTGGAGGAGCTGATCGAGGCGCCGGTGGCGCTGCTCTCGACCAGCCCCGAGCGCGAGGACACCATCCTGGTGCGCGATCCCTTCGCGGATTAGCTGAGATCGTGCGTCCTTCGACTCGGCGCTGCGCGCCGGCTCAGGATGAGGCTTCGACTCACGCGCAATGCGCGTGGCTCAGGATGAGGGGCTTGGGTGCGTGCAGAAACACAATCTGCCCTCCCCCTCCCCGCTGCGCGGAGAGGGCCAAAAACGGCGGCTATCGTCCGCCGGCGGCGATTTTTTGCTGTTTGGGTTTTTTGGTGAGGTAGTCCTCGACTTCCTCGTCGAGCTCCTCGAGGCGGCTCTGGAAGAAGTGGTCGGCGCCGCGCACCAGGCGGAAGTCGATGGTGATGTCGCGCTGGTGCATGAGCTTGTTGATCAGCTTCTGCACGCTCTCGAGCGGCACCAGCGGGTCCTTGTCGCCGTGGATGATCAGGCCCGAGGACGGGCAGGGCGCCAGGAAGCCGAAATCGTAGAGGTTGGCGGGCGGCGCCACGGAGATGAAGCCGTCGATCTCGGGCCGCCGCATCAGGAGCTGCATGCCGATCCAGGCCCCGAACGAGAAGCCGCCGATCCAGCAGGCGGACGCATTGGCGTTATAGCCCTGCAGCCAGTCGAGCGCCGAGGCGGCATCGGAGAGCTCGCCCTCGCCGCGGGCGAAACTGCCCTGGCTGCGGCCGACCCCGCGGAAATTGAAGCGCAGCGCCGAGAAGCCCTGCCGGACGAAGGCGTGGTAGAGCGTGTAGACCACCTTGTTGTTCATGGTCCCGCCATGCTGCGGATGCGGGTGCAGCAGCAGCGCGATCGGAGCGTTCGGGTGCTTCGAGTGGTGGTAGCGGCCCTCGAGCCGGCCCTCCGGGCCGTTGATGATGACTTCAGGCATCTCTCAGAAGGGCTCCTACCGGCACCGGGTGGTCGCGCAAATTCCCCACTGTGCCACTGGGACAAGGCGCGCAAGATCGTGCATTATCAGCCCTATATACTTGACTCAATTAGTGGGTATTCCTAAATACGACTAACCGAAAACGCATTGGGCGTGCCGGTGGATAATACCATGAGTGGCTCGCATGCTTTTCAAAAACCTGCGTGAAGAGATCGATACGGTCCTCGCCAAGGATCCGGCGGCACGTTCTCGCCTGGAAGTTGTGTTCTGCTACCCTGGAATCCACTCTGTATTGTTTTACCGGCTGGCGCATTGGCTTTGGGTGCGGAAGTGGCTCCTTCTGGGGCGGTTCGTCTCACATTTGGGGCGCCTCTTCACGGGAATCGAGATCCATCCTGGGGCCAAGATCGGCCGCCGCCTGTTCATCGATCACGGCATGGGCGTGGTGATCGGCGAGACCGCCGAGATCGGCGACGACGTCACGCTCTACCAGGGCGTCACTCTCGGAGGCACCTCGCTCCATCACGCCAAGCGTCACCCGACGCTCGCCGACGGCGTGATCGTGGGCTCGGGCGCGCAGATCCTGGGCGGCTTCACCGTCGGGTGCGACGCGCGCGTGGGCGCCAATGCGGTGGTGCTGGCGGAAGTCCCGCCGGGCGCCACGGTGGTGGGCATCCCCGCCAAGCCCGTGGGCGCGCCGCGGCCGGCCACCGCCAAGACCGTGAGCGACTTCCTGCCCTACGGCACGCCTTGCGACGAGATTCCGGATCCGGTGGCACGCGTGCTGAACGGGCTGCTCGACGAGGTGCAGTCGCTGCGCGCGCGGCTGCAGGAGATGGAGCATCAAGTCGAGGCCGGGCGATCGGGGCCGCCGCCGCGGACGGTGCCGGCCGTCGCGGACGAAAAACTGATCGCATAGCGCTGCGCGGCTTATAGGAGACTGATTTCATGAGGCTCAGCACAAAAGGGCGCTACGCCGTGATGGCGATGGTCGACCTCGCCAAGCACGGCACGGGCAATCCGATCTCGCTCGCGGAGATCGCGGAGCGCCAGGAGATCTCGCTCTCTTATCTGGAGCAGTTGTTCGCGAAGCTGCGCACGGGCGAGCTGGTGCGCAGCGTGCGCGGACCCGGCGGCGGCTATCTGCTGTCGCGCGGCGCCGATGGCACGCGGATCTCCGACATCATCCTCGCGGTCGACGAGCCGATCCGCGCCACGCGTTGCTCGCCCGGCGCTCCCGTGGGCTGCCGCGGCAACCAGACCCGATGTCTCACCCACGACCTCTGGGAGGAGCTGGGGCATCAGATCCAGCTGTACCTGAGCTCGGTCAGTCTGGCCGACGTGGTCGAAGGCCGTGTGCTGACCAACCGAGTGATGATCGAGGAGCCGCGCCCATCGCCGCCCGCCACAACGGCAGTGGCGGCGCAATAGCCCACTCTGCATGATGCCTGCACCTGAACTCTCGGCGAGAGTGAAGCCCTCTCCGCTCCTGAGCTTGTCGAAGGAGGGGAGAGGGAGGGACCCAGCGCGCGAGCGCTGGGAGGGTGAGGTGTGCCTCGGCGGCACGGTCGCGTCCGGCATCGACACCCACCTCACCCGCGCCCCTTCGACAAGCTCAGGGTCGCGACCTCTCCCCCCGCAAGCGGGCGGAGAGGTGCCGCAAGAGCGCCTGGTAAACTGGACTCAGCACTAAGATCGGCCATGCCCTCGCTCGCCTATCTCGATTGGAACGCCACCGCTCCGCTGCGCGCCGAAGCCGCGGCGGCGATGGCGGATGCATTGCGGCGCGCGGGCAATCCGTCCTCCGTGCACCGCTGGGGCCGCGCGGCGCGGCAGGCGATCGAGCGCGCCCGGGCGCAGGTTGCGGATCTCGTCGGTGCGGCGCGTGCCGAGGTGATCTTCACCAGCGGCGGCACCGAGGCCAATCACCTGGCCCTTGGCGGCGTTCCCGCGCGGCGCATCCTGATGTCCGCGATCGAGCATGATTCGGTGCGCGAGGCCGTGCCGGAGGCGACGGTGATTCCCGTGACGCCCGCCGGCGTGGTCGATCTTGCGGCATTGGACGCGCTGCTGGCTGACGATGCGCGGCCGGCCCTGGTCTCGATCATGCTGGCGAACAACGAGACCGGTGCGATCCAGCCGATCGCCGAGGCCGCCGCGATCGCCCATCGCCAGGGCGCGCTCTTTCACTGCGATGCGATCCAGGGTGCCGGCAAGCTCCCCGTGGATATCCGCGCGCTCGGCGTGGACCTGCTGTCGATCTCCGCGCACAAGCTCGGCGGTCCCCAGGGCGTGGGCGCGCTGGTGGCACGGGATGGCGTGGCGCTGACGGCGCTGCAGCGCGGCGGCGGGCAGGAGCGGGGACGCCGCGCGGGAACCGAGAACGGCCCGGGCATCGTCGGCTTCGGCGTTGCCGCCGAGCTTGCCAAGCCCGAGAGCCTGTCGAATGCAGGGATCGCCGAGCTCAGGGACGCCGCCGAGACCGCGCTCGCGCAGGCGGCGCCCGATGCGCGCGTCTTCGCCAAGGAAACGCCGCGGCTCCCCAACACGCTCTGCATCGGCATGCCCGGTGTCGCCGCCTCGACCCAGGTCATGGCTCTCGATCTCGCGGGCGTCATGGTGAGCGCGGGCG
Organism: Allostellaceae bacterium; assembly: GCA_035938015.1. GTDB lineage: Bacteria > Pseudomonadota > Alphaproteobacteria > ATCC43930 > CGMCC-115725 > DASZHJ01. The sequence continues at coordinate 943 of DASZHJ010000367.1, read as the reverse complement.
CCGCCTGCTCCTCGGGCAAGGTGCGGCGCAGCCACGTGCTCTCCGCCATGGGCGCCTCGAGCGACGAGGCCGAGAGCGCCATTCGCGTGAGTCTGGGCTGGAGCACGACGGCCGCCGAGATCGAGCAGCTGGTCGATGCTTGGGTGGCACTCTATCGCCGCACGCGGAGCGCCGCCGCATGACCGCGATGCCGAGACCCGTTCCGGAGCCGCGGCCCAACGCGCGGCCGATCTATCTCGACTACCAGGCGACGACCCCGGTCGATCCCCGCGTGCTCGAGGTCATGCTGCCGTGGTTCACGGAGAAGTTCGGCAATCCGGGCTCGGTGACGCATGCCTATGGGCGCGAAGCCGAGGTCGCGGTGGAGCGGGCGCGCGCACAGGTGGCGGCGCTCATCGGCGCCGAGGCGCGCGAGATCGTGTTCACCTCGGGCGCCACCGAATCCAACAATCTCGCGCTCAAGGGCGCCGCGCGATTCCGGCGCGAGGACCGCGACCACGTGGTGACGCTCGCGACCGAGCACAAATGCGTGCTGGAGAGTGCCCGCGCGCTGGAGCGCGAAGGCTTCCGGGTGACGATCCTGCCGGTGCGGCCCGATGGTCTCGTCGATCTCGCCATGCTGGAGGCATCTGTCGGCGAGCGCACTGCGGTGGTCTCGGTCATGGCGGCGCACAACGAGATCGGCGTGCTGCAGCCGCTCGGCGAAATCGGCGCGCTCTGCCGCGCGCGCGGCATCCTGTTCCACACCGACGCCGCCCAGGCCTTCGGCAAGATACCGCTCGACGTCGACGCACTGGCGATCGATCTGCTGTCGATCTCCGGCCACAAGGTCTACGGCCCCAAGGGTGTGGGCGCGCTCTATGTGCGCCGGCGGCCAAGGGCGCGGCTTGCGCCGCTGCTGGACGGCGGCGGGCAGGAGCGGGGACTGCGCTCGGGCACGCTG
>DASZHJ010000366.1:0-4134 GCA_035938015.1 Allostellaceae bacterium | reverse complement strand
GCCGAAATCCGTGGGGAAGCGCGCGTTTCAGGGAATTCAGACGGCGGCGTCTCGCTCTCGTCAGCAGCAGTCCGAGGGTTCATTCCACGTGGCATCCGAAGCGACAGGCGTGTCCGGTCTGGCCGAGCGTTACGCCAAGGCCTTGTTCGAGCTCGCCGACGACCGCAAGGCGCTGGACGATGTCGCCACTGACCTCCGGGCGCTTCGGGGCCTGATCGACGAAAGCGCCGATTTCCGACGCCTCATCCGAAGCCCGGTCTTGAGCCGCGTCGAGCAGGCGAAGGCGGTGGCGGCGCTCGCCCAGCGTCTGGGCTTCTCGGCGCTTACGCGAAATTTCCTCGGCGTCGTCGCCAGCAACCGGCGGCTCTTCGCGCTCCCGGGCGTGATTGCGGGCTATCTAAAGGAACTCGCGGCGCGACGGGGTGAGGTCACGGCGGAGGTGACGGCGGCCAAGCCTTTGACGCCTGCCCAGACCGAGGCGGTCAGCGAGCAGCTGCGCAAGGTCGTCGGCGGCAAGGTCGCGGTCGATCTGCGGATCGATCCGAGCTTGATCGGCGGTCTCGTCGTCAAGGTCGGCTCGCGCATGGTCGATGCATCGCTCAAGAGCAAGCTCGCGCGTCTGCAGCTTGCGATGAAGGGGGTTTGAGGTCATGGAAATCCGCGCGGCGGAGATCTCCGCAATCCTGAAACAGCAGATCGCCGATTTCGGCACCGAGGCGGACGTTGCAGAGGTCGGGCAGGTGCTCTCGGTCGGCGACGGCATCGCGCGGATCTATGGCCTCGACAAAGTGCAGGCCGGCGAGATGGTGGAGTTCCCGAACGGCGCGAAGGGCATGGCGCTCAATCTCGAGAGTGACAATGTCGGCGTGGTGATCTTCGGCGACGACACCGGCGTGCGCGAAGGCGACACGGTGAAGCGCACCGGCGCGATCGTGGACGTGCCGGTGGGCAAGGGCCTCCTGGGCCGCGTGGTGGATGCGCTCGGCAACCCCATCGACGGACGTGGGCCGCTCACCGACGTCAAGCGCACCCGCGTCGAGGTGAAGGCACCCGGCATCATTCCGCGCCGCTCCGTGCACGAGCCTGTCCAGACGGGCTTGAAGGCGATCGATGCGCTGGTGCCGATCGGCCGCGGCCAGCGCGAGCTCATCATCGGGGATCGCCAGACCGGCAAGACCGCCCTCGCGATCGATGCTTTCATCAACCAGCGCGACGTCAACAAGGCCGGCGACGAGTCTAAGAAGCTCTATTGCGTCTATGTCGCGATCGGCCAGAAGCGCTCGACCGTCGCGCAGATCGTGAAGACGCTGCAGGATTACGGCGCGCTCGACTATTCGATCGTGGTGGCGGCGACCGCCTCCGAGCCGGCACCGCTGCAGTTTCTGGCGCCCTATACCGGGTGCGCGATGGGCGAGTTCTTCCGCGACAACGGCATGCATGCCGTGATCGTCTATGACGATCTGTCCAAGCAGGCGGTCGCCTATCGCCAGATGTCGCTGCTGTTGCGCCGGCCGCCGGGCCGCGAGGCCTATCCCGGCGACGTCTTCTACCTGCACTCCCGCCTCCTGGAGCGCGCGGCGAAGCTCAGCGACAAGCACGGCTCGGGCTCGCTGACGGCCCTCCCGGTGATCGAGACCCAGGCGGGCGATGTCTCCGCCTACATCCCGACCAACGTGATCTCGATCACCGACGGGCAGATCTTCCTGGAGACGGACCTGTTCTATCGCGGCATCCGCCCGGCCATCAACGTCGGCCTCTCCGTGAGCCGCGTGGGCTCCGCCGCCCAGATCAAGGCGATGAAGCAGGTCGCCGGCCGCATCAAGCTGGAGCTCGCGCAATACCGCGAGATGGCCGCCTTCTCGCAGTTCGCCAGCGATCTCGACCCCGCGACCCAGCGCCTGCTCGCACGGGGCGCGCGCCTGACCGAGCTCCTGAAACAGCCACAGTTCACGCCGATGGCGGTCGAGGAGCAGGTCATCTCGATTTTCGCGGGCACACGCGGCTATCTCGACAAAATTGAGGTCGCGAACATCGGCCGCTTCGAGCAATCGATGCTCTCGGATATCAAGGCGCGCAAGCCCGAGATCCTCAAGGCCGTGCGCGAGCAACGCGAGCTCTCGAGCGCCACCGAGGAGCAGCTCAAGTCGTTCCTCGACGACTTCGCCAAGACCTTCGTCTGAGTCGGTCCGCGCCCGCGCGCCATGGCTACGCTCAAGGATCTCCGGGTCCGCATCCGCAGCGTCAAGTCGACGCAGAAGATCACCTCCGCCATGAAGATGGTGGCCGCCTCGCGCTTGCGCCGTGCGCAGGAACAAGCAGAAGCCGCGCGTCCCTATGCCATGCGCATGGAGCGGATGCTGGGCTCGCTTGCGGCCAGCATCCTGGGCTCGGGCAACGCGCCGCCGCTGCTTGCGGGCACCGGCAAGTCCGACGTCCATCTGCTGATCGTGGCCACGTCCGACCGAGGCCTCGCCGGTGGCTTCAACGCGACCATCTTGCGCGAGGCGCGGCGCACCATCCGCGAGCTGCAGGGCGGCGGCAAGGCCGTGAAGGTGCTCACGGTCGGCCGCAAGGGACGCGACGGACTCCGCCGCGACTATGGCCGCCTCATCATCGACAGCCTTACGGAAGTCGGGCGCCCGCGGTTGCAGTTCGCCAACGCCCAGACCATCGGCGCGCGCGTGCTGGCCCTGTTCGACGCGGGGGAGTTCGACGTTGCCACCATCGTCTACAACCGCTTCAAGTCCGCGATGACTCAAATCGTGACCAAACAGCAGCTGGTGCCGTTCGTCGTGCCCGAGACCGTGGAGCGGCCAGACCCCGTCGTCCAAGGCGTCTACGAATTCGAGCCCGAGGAGGCGGAGATCCTGGCGTCTCTCCTGCCCCGAAACCTGGCGGTGCAGCTCTACACGGCTCTCCTGGAGAACAATGCGAGCGAGCAGGGCGCGCGCATGACGGCAATGGACAATGCTACCCGCAACGCCGGCGACATGATCGACCGGCTCACCATCACGTATAACCGCTCGCGTCAGGCCGCCATCACCAAGGAACTCATCGAGATCATCTCCGGTGCCGAAGCACTCTAGGCGCGCCGGGAACGAGCAAAGGATTTCGCGATCATGGCAAAGAACACCATCGGCACCATCGCTCAGGTCATCGGCGCCGTCGTCGACGTGAAGTTCGAGGGCGATCTGCCCGCGATCCTGAGCGCGCTGCACGCGCAGAACCAAGGCAAGACTCTGGTGCTCGAAGTGGCGCAGCATCTGGGCGAAAACACCGTGCGCACCGTCGCCATGGACACGACCGATGGTCTCGTGCGGGGCGCCGAGGTGGTTGACACCGGCGGTCCCATCACCGTGCCGGTGGGGCCGGAGACGCTGGGGCGGATCATCAATGTCGTGGGCGAGCCCGTGGACGAGCGCGGCCCGGTCGGCGCCAAACGCAGCTCGCCCATCCACAGGCCCGCGCCCGAATTCGTGGACCAGTCGACCGAGGCGGAGATCCTGATCACCGGCATCAAGGTCGTGGATCTGCTGGCGCCTTATGCCAAGGGCGGCAAGATCGGCCTCTTCGGCGGCGCCGGCGTGGGCAAGACCGTGATCATCATGGAGCTCATCAACAACATCGCGAAGGCGCATGGCGGTTACTCGGTGTTCGCCGGCGTCGGCGAGCGCACCCGCGAGGGCAACGACCTCTATCACGAGATGATCGAATCGGGCGTGATCAAGGTGGATGGCCCCGGCTCCAAGGCGGCCCTCGTCTACGGCCAGATGAACGAGCCACCGGGCGCGCGCGCTCGTGTCGGCCTCACCGGCCTCACGCTTGCCGAATATTTTCGCGACGAGGAAGGCCAGGACGTGCTGTTCTTCGTCGACAATATCTTCCGTTTCACCCAGGCGGGCTCCGAGGTGTCGGCGCTCTTGGGCCGCATCCCCTCGGCGGTGGGCTATCAGCCGACCCTCGCCACGGACATGGGCGCACTTCAGGAGCGCATCACCACCACGCGCAAAGGCTCGATCACCTCGGTGCAGGCGATCTATGTGCCGGCGGACGACTTGACCGACCCCGCGCCGGCGACCTCCTTCGCGCACCTGGACGCCACCACCGTGCTCTCCCGCCAGATCGCGGAGCTCG
>DASZHJ010000365.1:0-6276 GCA_035938015.1 Allostellaceae bacterium | reverse complement strand
GACGCGCGCCGAGGCATCCGACGTCGCGACCGCGATCTACGAAGGGGCGGACGCCGTGATGCTCTCGGCCGAGACCGCGTCCGGCGCCTATCCCGTCGAGGCCGTCGCCATGATGGACCGCATCATCCGCCGGGTCGAAGCCGATCCGGGCTTCCGCAAGGCGCTCGAGAGCACACATGCCGAGCCCGAGCGCACCGCCTCGGACGCCATCAGCGCCGCGGCGCGCCAAGTCGCCCACACCATCGGTGCCGCCGCCATCGTCTCCTATACGAGCTCCGGCGCCACCGCGCTGCGCGCCGCTCGCGAGCGGCCGGAGGTGCCCGTGATCGGCCTTACCGCCAAGATCGAGACCGCGCGCCGGCTCGCCCTGGTCTGGGGCGTCCACAGCGTCAACACCAGCGACGTCACCAATTTCACGGACATGGTGCAGAAGGCCGCCGAGATCGCGCTCCGCGACGGCTTCGCCGAAAAGGGCGCGCGCCTGGTGGTCACCGCCGGCGTCCCCTTCGGCACGCCGGGCGCCACCAACGTGCTGCGCATCGCCTGGGTCGAGGGGTGAGGAAGATTCCGATCACCGCCAAGGCGCCAAGAAGGAACTGATTTCGCGCCGAGCTTGGCGGCTTGGCGACTTGGCGGTGAATTGCTTTTCAGGCGCGCAGCAGCCCGTCCAACGGCTGGATCGGCGCGGTCTCCGGGAAGACGCGGGTGGCGAGGTATTGGGCGTCGAGGCCCAGGTGATCGCGCAGGATCGCCTTCATCACCCCGCGGCTGTCGGTGGCGACCCGGAGGTCGCGGTCGTCCTGCAGCCGCGTGAGGCCCGGCCAGTCGCCGGCGATGCGGCCCCCTTTGATGGCGCCGCCCATGACGAGCATCAACGAGGCCGTGCCGTGGTCGGTGCCGTTGGTGCCGTTGACGCGCACGGTGCGGCCGAACTCGGTCACGCTCACCACCACGGTCTCGCGCCAGGCCGCGCCCAAGCTTTGCGCGAGCGCGTCGAGGCCCTCGGCGAAGCCCTGGAAATTGCCGGCGAGGCGGCCGCTCTCCGCGCCCTGTCCCACATGCGTGTCCCAGCCGCCCATATCCATCGCGGCGATGCGCGGGCCGCCCTCGGCGGCGAGCAGCTTGCCCGCGGCCTCGCAGAGCGGCTTGAAGGCCTTGGGCCCGAAGCCGGCACCGCCTTTCATGGCATCGCCGCCGCCGGTCATATCGGCAGCGAGCACGCCGTCGGAGAAGTTCTGCGCCTTGAGGCCTTCCTGCAGCGCGGGCCCGAGCAGCGTATCGCCGGCATAGAGCTGCGCCACCGCCTCGATGAACCCCGGCGCCGCCTCATGGAAGCCCGCGGGCTCGTAGGACGCGACCGGCACGGCGCCGCGCAGGATGAGCGGTGTCGCCCCGCCGACCGCGAGGCCCAAGCGATCCTTCCCCTTCTGCAGGGGGCCAAGCGCGCGGTTGAGCCAGCCGTCGGTGATGCCGTGCTTCGCCGAGAGGCCGGACTCCATCATGTCCTGCGCGTCGAAATGCGAGCGCGTCTGGTAGCCGTTGCCGGTGGCGTGCACGACCAGCAGCTCGCCCTTGCCGTAATAGGGGTGGATCGCCGCGAGCGAGGGATGCAGCGCGAAATCCCGGGTGAGCGCCAGCGCGCCATCGGGCTCGCCTGGCGGCTTCAGCGCCAGGTTGCCGCGGAGCGAGGCGTAGTCGGGATCGCTGAGCGGCGCCACCGCCGCGAGCCCGTCCATGGCGCCGCGCTGGAGCACCACGACCAGGCGCCGGTTGCCGGGGATGTCCGCGAAGGCGGCGCTCGGCAAGCCCGCCGCGGCGCAGGTGCAGGCGGCGATGCCGCCACCCAGAAGCCTCAAGACATCGCGACGCGTGGTCATGGCATCACCGTCTCTGAAATTGCGGGCTTGCGATCAGGAGCGCGAGGCCCGCGCGTTTGTCGGGCGCGCGCTTGACCGCGCGCTGGACATCCTCGGGAAGCGCCTCGCCGAAACCGTTCGCCATGACATCGACGGGATCGGGGACGTCGGCGAGCCGCTCGGCGAAGGTCTGGCACCACTCCGTGCGCCGCAGCACGGACTCCGGCGAGACCCAGGCGGAAGCGACATCGGGCCAACCCGCGGGCGAGGGCGCGAAGAACGGCGGCTGATCGAGCTTCTTGAGCGCCATGAAGGCGAGGCCCGGCTCGGGCACGGTGCCGACCGAGCGGTAGGCGGAGATCACCAGCTCGGTCGGCGTGCGGACCTTCGCGAACGGCTCGCGCCAGACCGCGTCCTCGCGCAGCACGGCGAGGGTCACCTGCCTCAGATCGCCGCCGGTATCGCGGAACGTGCGCGCGATGCGCTCGACGGAGTCGGTGGGCGGCGTGTCCGCGATGAAATGACGCGCGAGCTGCGTCGCGATGTGACGAGCCGTGGCCGGGTGCGCGGCGAGATCGCGGAGCGCCGCCTCACCCTCGTCCATGCCGCCGTCTCGGTAGGTGCGGCCGAGCAGGCGCTTGTCGCCGGGCTCGTGGATCTGCGGGAAGAAGCGGAACCGTCCGGCGGGCGGATCGCGCAGCGGCGCAATCGTCCAGCCCGTCAGGATGCGGGCCAGCGCCTCGACGTCCGCCTGGGTGTAGCCGCCGTCGACGCCGAGCGTGTGCAGCTCCAGGAGCTCGCGGCCGAGGTTCTCGTTGATGCCCTTGTTCTGCCGCCGGCCGACCAGCGAATCCGGCCCGAAGGATTGCGCATTGTCGAGATAGAGCAGCATGCCGGGGTGGCTGGACACGGCCATCAGCATGTCGAGGAAGCGGCCGGTGACGTGCGGGCGGATCGCCTCGCGCTCGAAGGCGCCGGTGACGCCGCGCACGAAGGGCCGCATCCCCGAGACCGTGAAGTGGTTGCTCCAGAACTGCGTCAGGCGCTCGAGGACAGGCGTCTCGCCCAGGATCGCCGCGCGCATGCGGGCATCGAGCTCGCCGAGGTACGTGGCCTTCAGCCGCTCCTTGAGTTGCGGCTTTTCTTCCTTGTCGCGCCGCGCTTCCAGCATGGCTGCGACCGTATCGGGCGCGGGCGGCAGACTACCGGGCGTGAAGTCGGGGCGGCGGCTGAGCTGAGAGGCGACCCAGCCGCGGGGATCGCTGCCGATCTGCGCGAGCTCGCCCGGCTTCGGCGCGAAGCCGAAGCGGGTGGCGGCAATGACCGCAGCCATCGAGGCGGACATCGGTGCTCCTCAGGGGTTGGCGTTCTTGCCCCTCTATAGGAAGCCAAAGGTGGTTAACATCCCCAAACCTGCTCTTACGGAGCAATTTGGCAAACTTTAAGACTACTCACGCAGACTGAGCGGATGACCAGATCCGAACCCAGCATCCGCGTTGGAAATGCTTTCCTGCTGAGCGTCTGGGCGTGCGCCTTGGGCGTCGTCCTGGGAGCCGTGTTCTTCTGAGTTGCGGCGCCTCTCGGCTCACGTCGGATTGCCCTCGAGCTGCAGCTTGAGCTCCGTCACGGTCCGCTGCACGTTCTCGAGCTTCGGGTCGATCGCCAGCGCCGCCTCGAACGCCTTGAGCGCCGCCGCCTTCTTGTTCATCGCGAGATAGACCTGGCCAAGCCCCGCGAGCGCGCCGAAATGGCGCGGCTCCAGCTGGAGCGTGCGCTCGATGTCGGCGACGCTGGCGGCAAAATCGTGTCGAGCGAACTCCACAGTGGCGCGCTTGTTGAAGCCCTCGGCGAAGCTGTCGTCCAGCCGAACCACCTCGTTGAAGGCGGCGAGCGCGGTTTCCGTGTCGTCGACGGACATGGCGTTCACGCCGCGGTCCATCAGCGCATCGATGCGAGGGTTGCCATTCTCGGTCCAGATCTTCCAGACCTTGGCCTCGATCACCCGCGCCTCCAGCGATGAGGTCGCGTCCTTGAGCTCCCCGAACAGGTCCTTGAGGCGCGGGTCGTCCTGGCGCGCCTCGGCCGGCAGCATCGCGAGCGCACAACCGGCGATGAGCACGAGGATGATCGAGAAACCGCGCATGGATTTTCTATAGAAGATAAGCGGCGCGAAGAAAAGGTCCGCATCACCGCGGGTTTCCGGGGTGCCACGGAATATCCGGTGGCGCGGGGCGCGCTGCTATTGCAGGATCGCCGACGTGACCGACCGGGCTCCCCAAAACCCCAGCGCGAGCGATCTGCAGACCCGGCTCCGGGCCGGCGACTTCGTTGTGACGGCGGAGCTGACGCCGCCCGTCGCGACCGAGGCAAGGGCGCTCCTCGAGCGCGCGCGTGGGCTCAAGGGCATCGCCACCGCGATCAACCTGACGGACGGCGCGGGCGCCAAGACGCATCTCTCGAGCCTGGTCGCGGCTCACCTGGTCCTGCAGGAGGGCGTCGAGCCGGTCCTCCAGATGACCTGCCGCGACCGCAATCGCCTCGCGCTCCAGGCGGACTTGCTGGGCGCCATGGCGCTCGGCATCCGGAACATCCTGGTGCTCGGCGGCGACGATCCCAAGACCGGCGATCAGCCGGAGACGAAGCCGGTGTTCGACCTCGACAGCCGCGGCCTGATCGCGATCGCGCACCGCATGCGCAGCGAGCACAAGCTCGCCTCGGGGACCGAGATCAAGGGGCGGGTCAACCTCGTGCTCGGCGCCGCCGATGTGCCCGTCGATCCGCCGCCGGAATGGCAACCCGAGGGATTGCGCGCGAAGGCCGAGGCCGGCGCCGATTTCGTGCAGACGCAATTCTGCATGGACACCGGCATGGTCCGCCGCTATGCCGCGCGGCTCCTCGAGCTCGGCCTCGCGCAGCGCCTCGGCATCTTGATCGGCGTGGCGCCCATCCCCTCGGCGCGCTCGGCGCGCTGGATGCGCGAGCGGCTCTTCGGCACGGTGATCCCCGACGCGATCGTGGCACGGCTTGAAGGCGCCGCGGATCCCGCGCGAGAGGGCCGCGCCATCTGCATCGAGCTTCTGCAGGAATTCGCGGAGATTCCCGGTATTGCCGGCGCCCACGTCATGGCGCCGCAGAATCCCTCGGCGATCGCCGAGGTGATCGCTGCCTCGGGCGTCTTGAATCGGAAGCGCGCGGGGCCGACCTGACGCGCGGGGTCGTCGCTCAGCTCGGGCGGCTGTCCGGCTCGACCACGATCTCGATCAGCCGGTCGGTGCTGCGCTTGGCGCCCATGCGCTCGAGTGCCGCGCGGAACACCGCGCCCACTCGCGGGTCCGGCACCACCACCGTGAGCGCCTTGCCGAAGGTCGCGGACCGCAGCGTTGCCGGCGCCAGGCGATTGACGGCGAGAATGCAGATGGTCACGAGGTCGAGGCCGGCTGCGGCATCGCTCTCCGCAACCGGGCCTAGGTCGAGGGGCGTCGGGTCGAGAGTAGCCGCTGCAGCGCGCATCGCTTCTCCGGCAGGACGTTGTGCCGCCAGATCTAGTGAAGGGCGATGACAGATTTATTATGTCGCGCGACTCGCCGGATTTCCGCGCTTCGTTCGAGGACATCGAACGGCGGGCTCGCGCCGATCACGCGCGACTCGCTACCCGCGGATAGATCAAAAGCAGCGGGCGGTCGGCAATACGGACCGTGATGGGGAGCCGGCCCAGCGGGTCGCCGTCGATCTGCACGGGAGCGCCCACGGGGCGGCTGAAGGTGGCGGACGTGACGGTGGCGATCTCCACCTGCCGCAGGCGATGGATAAATCCGCCCGCGAGCGCCAGCAAGCACGCGAGCGCCGCGCCCCGGCCCGGCCGCTTCAAGAGCGCCAGCTCGAAGCTCCGAAGCGCGAGCCCGGCGGCGGGCGCCAGCACGAAGGGCCCGGCATAGAACCGCGCCTTGGAGGCGATGGCGGAGGCGGCGCTATAGCGCGCCGAGCCCGCCGCGCTCTCCACCGCCACCGCGTACTCGATCGGCTGATAGCGCCAGAGCTGCACCAGGATGCTCCAGACGAAGGCGAGCTTGCCGATCCGACGCTTGAGGTCGAGATCGAGCCCGCTCACCACATCGGCGTCGAAGCCGACACCGGTCATGAGCAGGAACCGGCGCGCCGCCGGGCCTCCCGCGAACACGACCTCACCCCCGGAGATCGTCCGCGCGGGCCCGCGCGCGGCGATCTCGGCGGCGCGCTCGGGGTTGCGCGTGAGGCCGATCTCGCGCGCGAGCACGTTCTCGGTGCCGAAGGGAAACACCGCCATCGGCAAGCCCGCGTCCTCGAGGCCGTTCACGGCCTCGTTGAGCGTGCCGTCGCCGCCGGCGATCACGATGCCGTCGTAGCTCCCGCTGCCCGCTTCGCGCGCGAACGCCTCGGCCTC
>DASZHJ010000364.1:0-14748 GCA_035938015.1 Allostellaceae bacterium | reverse complement strand
GGGGCACCGTCGTGGAACGCGACGCCCGGGCGCAGCTTGAATTCCCACGTCGCCTCGTCAATCGGCTTCCAGGAAAGCGCGAGCCCGAGCGCCAGCCGTTGCTTGGCATCCTGATGCACCAGCCGGTCGAAGATATGACGGGCAACCTGGTTATTCGGATTGAGCGTGTGGTAAAGCGGATCGATCGAGGTCGGCTCGGCCGCGAGCGCGATCCTGAGTTCCTGCGCGCCCGTCGGGCTTGCCAGCGCGAGCGCCGCCGCGATAAGCGCGCCTCCGAGCCATCTTGCCATGGTCGCCTCCCGCCGGTTCGCCCGCGACTCTGATCAAAAGCTTGGGACGATGCAACGGCGCACTCCCCACTCTTGGCGACGGGGCGGGGGTTCCGGCATAGTGCGCGGCACGAGCGGCGTCCACGCCGAGCCCCGCCAACGACACAACGGAGCCCCAACAGCCGTGTCCGACACGAACTATCCCGTCGAGCTCACCCCGCCCGACATCGAGCCCTACCGCAAAGGCAATACCGGCATCGACTACATCACCAGCTTCGACAGCGGCACGCCCGGCCCGCATGTGGCGGTGTTCGCCCTCACCCACGGCAACGAAATCTGCGGCGCGATCGCAGTGGATCGGTTGTTCAAGCTGGGCGTCAAGCCCGCGCGCGGCAAGCTCAGCCTCGCCTTCTCCAATGTCGGGGCTTTCAAAACCTTCGATCCGAAGAGCCCCTCGGCATCGCGCTTCATGGACGAGGACATCAATCGGGTCTGGGACGTCGCGACGCTCGACGGACCCCGAAAGAGCGCCGAGCTCGCGCGCGCACGCCAGCTCCGCCCGTTCATCGATACCGTCGACACGCTGCTCGACATTCACTCCATGCAGCACGCGACGCCTGCGCTGATGTTGACGGGCCTGCTCGGCAAATCGCTGGAGCTCGCGCATCGCGTCGGCGCGCCGCGCACCATCGTGCGCGACGAGGGCCACGCCGCGGGCCGGCGCATGCGCGACTACGGCGGCTTCGGCGATCCTGCCTCGCCCAAGACCGCATTGCTGATCGAGTGCGGCCAACACTGGGAACGCGTCTCCGCCGACGTTGCGCACGACGTGACTTGGCGTTTCCTCGCGGAGTCCGGCGTGCTCTCGCCCGCCGAGACCGAGCGTCAGCGCGCCCGGCCGCCGGTCGAACAGCGCGTGCTGACGGTCACGCACGCCATCACCATCGAGACCGACCGCTTCGAGTTCGCGCAGGATTACCGCGGCCTCGAAGCGATCCCGAAGGTCGGCACCATCATCGCCCATGACGGGGGCCGCGAAGTCCGCACGCCCTACGACAACTGCGTCCTGGTCATGCCGACCCGCCGGATCACCAGGGGCCAGACAGCCGTGCGGCTCGGCCGCTACGGCTGAGCAGCCGTCCCCGTGCCCGCCCGCCACATCCTCGCGATCGATCAGGGCACGACCAGCACGCGCTCTCTGGTGTTTGACGCCGAGGGCGACGCGCGGGGCGAGGCGCGGAAGGAGCTAGCGCAGCACTATCAGCAACCCGGCTGGGTCGAGCACGATGCCGAGGAGATCTGGCGGGCGAGCCTCGCCACCGCGCGAGAAGCGCTTGCGGCGGCGAAGCTTGGCGCGCGCGACATTGCGGGCATCGGCATCACCAATCAGCGCGAGACGACTGTAATCTGGGAGCGCGAGACGGGGATGCCGATCGCGCGCGCGATCGTCTGGCAGGACCGGCGCACGGCGGAGCGCTGTGCGGGGCTGCGCGCGCAGGGACACGCCGGCGCGGTGCAGGCGAAGACCGGCCTGGTGCTCGACCCCTATTTCTCCGCGACCAAGATCGAGTGGCTGCTTGACCATGTCGCCGGCGCACGGGCGCGCGCCGAGCGCGGCGAGCTCGCCTTCGGCACCATCGACAGTTTTCTCCTGTGGCGGCTCACCGGCGGCACGGTCCATGCCACCGACGCCACCAACGCCGCGCGCACGCTGCTGTTCGACATTCACCGGCAGGACTGGGACGAAGAGCTTCGCGCGCTCTTCCGCGTGCCGCGGGCGATGCTGCCGACGGTGCTGGACAGCGCCGGCGAGTTCGGCGCGACGCCGGGGGAGCTCTTCGGCGCGCCGATCCCGGTGCTGGGCATCGCCGGCGACCAGCAGGCGGCGACGGTCGGCCAGGCCTGTTTCGCGCCGGGCATGATCAAATCGACCTACGGCACCGGGTGCTTCGCAGTGCTCAACACGGGCAGCCACGCCGTCACCTCCAAGCACCAGCTCCTCACCACGCTCGCCTATCGCTTGCGGGGCCGCGTCACCTACGCGATCGAGGGCGCGATCTTCATCGCGGGCGCCGCGATCCAATGGCTGCGAGACGGGCTCGGCCTGATCAAGGATGCGCGGGAGAGCGAGACGCTGGCGCAGGCCGCCGATCCCGCGCGGCGGGTCTATCTGGTGCCAGCCTTCACCGGCTTGGGCGCGCCCTATTGGGACGCCGATGCCCGAGGCGCGCTCTTCGGGTTGACGCGAGATGTGGGGCGCGCAGAGATCGCGCGGGCGGCGCTCGACGCCGCCTGCTTCCAGACCCGCGATCTCCTGGAGGCCATGCGCGCCGACGGCGCCGACCCAAAGAGCCTGCGCGTCGACGGCGGCATGGTCGCAAACGACTGGCTGATGCAGCGTCTGGCCGACATTCTGGGATTGCCGGTCGAGCGCCCCCGGCACATCGAGACCACCGTGCGAGGCGCCGCCGCGCTCGCTGGGCTTGCGGCGGGGCTCTATCCCTCGCTGGACGCGATCGCCGCGCAGTGGGCGCTCGACCGGGCCTTCGAGCCACGGCTTGCCGCCGACGGGCGAGACTCGCTCTACGCGGGTTGGCAGGACGCGGTGCGCCGGACGCGGAGCGGACGGGGATGAGCGTGCCCCGCTCGGTGCTGGATATTCGCGCCGGGCTTGGCGAGAGCCCGATCTGGGACGGCCGCGAAGGCGCGCTCTACTGGATCGACGGGCGTAAGCCCAACATCAACCGCTTCGATCCCGCGACGGCGCGGAACCATGCGGTGACGTCGGCCGAGCCCGTGCACGCGATCGCGTTGACGCGCGGACATCGCCTGCTTTGCGCTTTCGAGGCTAGCCTCGGCCTCATCGATTGCGAGACCGGCGCGCTCCAAGCCCTGGTCTCTCTGATCGAGGGCGTGGAGGACAACCTCAATGACGGCGCCTGCGACCGCGCCGGACGGTTCTGGGTGGGCTCGAAGGCGCGCGATTGGGTGAAGCCCGTGGGCGTGCTGTTTCGCTACGATCCCGACGGCTCCGTGCACCGCCTCGACCAGGGGTTCCAGCTCTCGAACGGTCTCGGTTGGAGCCCCGACAATCGCACAATGTATTTCATCGATTCGGCGCCGCGCGAGATCTATGCCTACGATTTCGATCTCGCAGGCGGCGGGATCAAGAACCGGCGAAGGTTGGTGCGCATCGCCGAGGAGCACGGGCTCCCAGACGGCATGACCGTCGACGCCGAGGGCTCTCTGTGGGTCGCGCAATGGAGCGGCGGGCGCGTCGTGCGCTATGACCCCGACGGCAAGATCGAGCGGGTGATCCCCATGCCGGTGCAGCGGCCCACCAGCGTTGCCTTCGGCGGGCGCGATCTCACGACGCTGTTCATCACCTCCGGCACCATGCGCATGAGCGAGGCGGAGCTCGCGGCCGAGCCGCTGGCCGGAAACCTGTTCGCCCTCGAGACGGACGTGCAGGGATTGCCGGAGCCGCGTTTCGCCGGTGCCTGACGCCGGCCCTGCCTTACATATTGGGTCGGCCCGCTAGAACGCGCGCCGCCACCTATAGTCACCGCGCAATGAGAGGTGCGCCGATGGACTCTTATCTCCTCCTCAAAACCGTCCATTTGGTCGGTGCGGTGATCTTCATCGGAAACATCGTCGTAACCGCCTGGTGGAAGGTGATGGCGGACCGGACTGGCGATCCCAAGATCGTGGCCTTCGCTCAACGACAGGTGACGCTCACCGACTGGGCCTTTACCTTCACCGGAGTGATGCTCGTGGCGGTAGGCGGCATCGGCAATGCGCGGCTCCACGGCATGGATATGACCGCGACCTGGCTCGTGCTCGGTAATGTGCTCTTCGCGGCCTCCGGCGTGATCTGGATCGCGATCCTGATACCGCTGCAGACCAAGCTCGCGCGGATGGCGCGGGAGTTCGCGAGCGCTCCGACAATTCCAGAGAGCTATTGGCGGCTCGAGCGGATGTGGGGCTTTTTCGGTTCGGTGGCGACGCTGCTGCCGCTCGGCAATATCGTCGTGATGGTGTTCAAGTTCGCGTAGGTCTTCAAACGCGACAGGTCTATCCGTCCGAGATTCACTCCGCCCCCTCCGGCCGCGGATCCGGACGGACACCGCTTCCGCCGACGACCGCGCGCCGATGGGCGCGCGCAAGAGGCCCGAGCAATTGGCCGAACTTGCTCATGTAGATATAGACCACCGGCGTCGTATAGAGGGTGAGCAGCTGGGACAGCAGCAATCCCCCGACGATGGCGATGCCCAGGGGCCGGCGCAGCTCGGAACCAGCGCCCGTGCCCAACGCCAACGGCAGTCCGCACAGCAGCGCCGCCATCGTGGTCATCATGATCGGACGGAAGCGCATTAGGGCCGCCTCGTAGATCGCGGCCTCGGGCGCGAGCTGGCGCCGGCGTTCGCCGTCGAGGGCGAAGTCGATCATCATGATCGCGTTCTTCTTGACGATGCCGACCAGCAGGATGACCCCGATTAGGGCGATCAGCGAGAAATCGTAATTGAGCGCCATCAGCGCCAGGAACGCGCCGACACCCGCCGAGGGCAGCGTCGAGAGGATGGTGATCGGATGGATGAAGCTCTCGTAGAGGATCCCCAGCACGATGTAGACGGTGAGGATCGCCGCGGCGATCAGGTAGGGCTGGGTCTTCAGCGAGGATTCGAACACCTTGGCCGAGCCCTCGAAATGCGCGGTCAGCCCCGCCGGCTCCGCGAGCGAGCGCTCCATCGTCTGGACCGCGGCGACCGCGTCGCCGAGCGAGCGGCCGGGCGACAAGTTGAAGGACAGCGTGACCGAGGGAAACTGGTCCTGGTGATTGATGGTGAGCGGCGCAACCGAGCTCTCGTAGCGGGTCAAGGCGGATAGCGGCACCATCTGGCCGGAGGTCGAGCGCACATAGAGACGATCGAGGGCCGCCGAATCCTCCTGGTAGCGGGGCTCGACCTCGAGGATCACGTGATGCTCGTCGAGCTGGGTGAAGATCGTCGCGACCTGGCGCTGACCGAACGCGTCGTAGAGCGTATCGTCGACGGATTGCGGCGTGATGCCGAGGCGGCCGAGCACGTCGCGATCGATCTTGAGTATCATGCGCGGTGCGGATGCCTGCAGGTCGCCGGTCACGTCCTGCAATGCGGGCAGCGCGGAGAGCCGGGCGAGCACGATCGGCGCCCATTTGAAGAGCTCGGCGACATCGGGGTCCTGCAGCGTGTACTGGTATTGCGTCTTGCTGACCTTGGCGCCGATCTGCACGTCCTGGCGCGCCTGACCGAACAAGGCGATGCCGGGAACGGCGGCGGCTTTCTTGCGCAGCCGGGCCAGCACCTGGGTGGCGCTCGATTGGCGGTCGCTGATCGGCTTCAGGTCGATCATGATCCGGCCGCTGTTCACCGTCGGATTGGCGCCGACCCAGTAGTAGGCGGTCTGCACGTCGGGATCGGCCATGACGATCTCGGCCAGCGCGCGCTCGCGCTCGACCATGGCGGCATACGAGATGTCCTGCGCGGCCTCGGTGCTCCCCACAATGAGCCCGTTGTCCTGCTGCGGGAAGAAGCCCTTGGGAATCGCGAGGTAGAGATAGACGGTGGTGACCAGGGTTGCCGCCATGATAGCGAGGATGGTGCGCCGATGATCCAGCGACCAGCGCAGCCCCGAGGCATAGAAGCGCAGCGAGCGCTGGAACCACGCCTCAAGCCACGCGGAGACCCGCCCCTCCGGACGCTCGCCGACCGGACGCAGCAGCCGGCTGCACATCATGGGCGTGAGGGTGAGCGATACGACGCCCGACATCAGGATCGCGACGCTCGCGGTGACCGCGAACTCGCGGAAGAGCCGGCCGACCAGCCCGCCCATCAGCAGCAGCGGGATGAAGACCGCGACCAGCGACAGGGTCATGGACAGGATGGTGAAACCGATCTCGCGCGAGCCGACCAACGCCGCCTCGGTCGGCGACTCGCCGGCCTCGACATGGCGGATGATGTTCTCGACCATGACGATGCCGTCGTCGATGATGAAGCCGACCGCGATGGTCAGCGCCATCAGCGACACGTTGTCGACGGTATAGCCGACCAGATACATGACGGCGCAGGTGCAGAGCAGCGAGATCGGGATGGTGGCGCTCGGGATGAGCGTCGCCGCCGCATGGCGCAGGAACAGGAACACGACCAGGACGACGAGAGCGATGCTGATCGCCATCGTCGCTTGCACTCCCGACACCGAAGCGCGGATCGTCTGGGTGCGGTCTCCGAGGACCTGCATCCTGACCGATGGCGGCATCGCCCGCTGCAGTCCCGGCAGCGCGTCCTTCACCAGCTGGACCGTCTCGTTGACGTTGTATCCCTGCTGCTTGTGCACATCGATGATCACCGCGCGCTGGCGGCCGAGCCAGGCCGCTTGCCGGACGTCCTCGACGCCGTCGACGGCCTTGCCGATATCGCCGACATGGATCGGCGCGCCGTTGTGATAGGCGATGATCACCGAATTGAAGGCCGCGGCATTGAAGAGTTGGTCGGTCGCGTCGAGCGTCAGCGACTGCTTGGGCCCGTCGAGCGTGCCCTTGGGAGCATTGACGGTCGCGGTGCCGAGCGCCCCGCGGATGTCCTCGAGGCTGAGGCCCAGGGAGGCAACCGCCGTGGGATCGACCTGGACGCGGATCGCGGGCTTTTGCTCGCCGTGGAAGTCGACCAGCCCCACCCCGGTGATGCGCGAGATCCGGAGCGCGGCATAGTTCTCGACGTAATCGTCCACCTTGGAGATCGGCAGGTCGCTCGAGGTAACCGCGATCGACATCAGCAGCGCGTCGGCCGGATTGATCTTCTCGTAAGTCGGCGGATCCGGCAGGTCCTTGGGCAGCTGGCCGCCGGCGGCGTTGATCGCCGTCTGCACGTCCTGCGCCGCGCCGTCGACGCCGCGGCCGAGGTCGAACTCGACGGTGACGGAGGTATGGCCGAGCGAGCTGGTCGAGCTCAGCGAGGTGACGCCGGAAATCAACGCGAGCTGCCGCTCAAGGGGCGCCGCGACCGATGT
Source organism: Allostellaceae bacterium (assembly GCA_035938015.1). Taxonomy (GTDB): domain Bacteria; phylum Pseudomonadota; class Alphaproteobacteria; order ATCC43930; family CGMCC-115725; genus DASZHJ01. The sequence goes on along the minus strand of DASZHJ010000364.1, from coordinate 7,435 downwards.
CGCCATCGTCTCGGCGCTGGCGCCGGGCAGGCGCGCGGTCACCTGGATGGTGGGAATATCGACCTGCGGTACGCCGGCGATCGGCAGAAGCGCGTAGGCAGTGAGCCCGATGGCGGCGAGACCGACCATCAGCAGGGTCGTGGCGATCGGCCGAAGAATGAACGGGGCGGAGACGTTCATTGGGTGGCCCCCGGCGCCGCCGGGCCGGGCGACGCGGCGGGCGGCGCCAAGATCTCGACGCGGCTTCCGGCCTCGATCCTGTATTGGCCGTCGGTGACGACCTGATCGCCGGCGGCGAGCCCGCCATCGACGATCGCGATCGTCTTGTTGGTCAAGCCGACCTTGATCGGCCGCTTCTGCACTAACCGATCGGGACCCACGACGAAGGCATAAGTGCCCTCGGGGCCTCGCACGGCCGCCGTGAGAGGCACGGTGAGAGCGTGTCTCCTGACCTGTAACAAGAGCCGGACATTGACGAACTGGCCGGGCCACAGCGCCTCGTCGGCATTGTCGAAGGAAGCCTTGTAGGCGATCGTCGCCGTCGTCGCGTTGATCTGGTTGTCGATCACCGCGAGCTTGCCGGTCGCGAGTTCGTGCCCGTCCGGATCCTCGGCGATGACCTTGACCTCGCCTTGCCGCAGCCGGGCCCGGACATCGGCAAGCGAGGCCGCGGGCAGCGCGAAGGCGACCGAGATCGGCCGGGTCTGGTTGATGGTGACGATCCCAGTCGTGTCGGTGGCTCGCACGATATTGCCGGCATCGACGAGGCGCGTGCCGATGCGGCCGTCGAAGGGCGCCCGGATGCTGCAATAGCTGAGCTGAACCTGGGCGAGGTCGATCTGCGCCTGATCGGCGTCCACGGTGCCTCGATATTGCTCGACGAGCGCCGCCTGAGTATCGAGCTGCTGGTGGGCGATCGAATCTTGGGCGATCAGACCGCGGTAGCGCTTGAGATCGACCTGCGCGTTCTCGAGCAGCGCCTGATCCTTAACCTTCACCGCCTTGGCTTGCGCCAGCGCCGCCGCGTAGGGACGCGGATCGATCTCGGCGATGACATCCCCGGCGTGCACCTCTTGGCCCTCGGCGAAATCCATCTTGAGGATCTCGCCGTCCACCCGGCTCTTCATCAGCGCGCTGTTGAAAGCCTGCACCGTGCCCAATCCCGAGAGGTAAACCGGCACATCGGCGTATCCCGCGAGCTCGGCCATCACGGGGATGCCGGGCGAGGACGGCGTCGCCTCCGCCGCGGCACCACTGCTCCGTCCACCTAGATCCAGGCGAAACCCCAACCAACCCATCGCCGACAGACAGAGTAGCAGCGCCAGGATCGCGATTAGCTTCTTCATGGTCTCCGGCTGTGCGGGTTGATCCAAGCCTTGACCGGGCTCGCGCAAGACCCCGGAAAGGAACCTCGCCGGGCGATTACAGTACCTCAGATCGCGCCCCAGATGGATCGAGCTTCGGCGCGTCCCCATAAAACGATAAATTGCGATTTAGAAATGCTGAGGTGAGCGCCGCGCGCCTCTAGAACCGCCGGGGGATGTAGCGGCAGAGACCCGCCATTCCCAGCATCATGATGCCACCCGCCACGAACACGGCCGGCAGCTCGAAGAGGGTGAGCACCACGCTGAAGACCGCAGGGGGCGCGAACTGCGAGAAATCGCGATAGCTGACGAAGACGGCGGTCATCTCGCTGCGCTCGAAAGGATGCACGGCGCGCAGATAGAGCGAGTTGCCGGCACCGTCGATGATCTCCGCCGCGAAGGCCGCAAGCACCAAGGTCGCAGCGCCGACCACGGGCGCGCCCATAAGCATGGCAGCCACGATGGTAACGAGGCCCGTCGCCGCGTAACCCATGACCAAGAGCCAGCGCAGCCCGAAGCGGCGCCCGAGCCAACCCCAGAGCGGCACGAACCACATGCAACCCACACCGACCGAGACCATGGCACCGCCGATTTCCGCGCCGAGCCCGGCCTGGATCGCGTAGATCGGGGCATAGACCTGGAACATGCCCCACCAGGAGGACCGCCCCACCGCCAGCGCCCAAGCGAGACGCAGTCGCGGCTGGGAGAAAAAGCGGACGAGATAGAGCGCTGGGCTCAGTGTGCGGCGCCGCGGCATCCGCGCCACTGGGTCGCTCGAGAAGCCGAAGCATCGGAAGGCCGTCACCAAAAGCCCGGCGGCGGCCGCGGAGATCAGGTACGGCGCCCAGTGCGCGATATTGAGCTGGAGATAGACGCCGAGCCAGGGCCCGACGGTCCAGGGCAGTGCCGAGAAAAAGATCCGGTTCGCCTCGAAACGGCCGAGATCGTGGCGCGGAATGTAGTCGAGCACGTGCAGCGTGAGCACGACCTCGATACACGCGATCGCGAATACGTTGAGCATCAGTCCGAAGACGACGCCGCCCCGAGTTTCTGTCCACAGCAGCAGGAGCGAGAGGCAGAGCACGCTGAGGCCAAGGGTCAGCACGCCCGTCCGATGCAGAACGCGCGTCAGCACGGGTATGCCGAGCCTGCCCAGGAACCCCGCGATCCCGACGCCGACATAGACGACGCTGACCGTCGCCGCGTCGCCCATGACGCGCAGCGTCTCGACCGGAAGCACCGTCAGCACGATCGTCTGCGTGAAGCCGGAGAGAAAGAAGAAGCCGGCGAAAACCGTGCTCGCCCGGCTGAGCTTCGCGGGCCCCGCCAGCTTGGTATGGAGCTGACTGGTCAGAGGTCGCTCGCTCCGGCGCGCTGCCGCCAGTACTCCCAGGCGCGCTCGCTTGCGAGCGGTGTCTGCTGTCGCTTGGTCATGGTCTCGATCTCGCTCCGCGACAGGTACTTGGGCTCACCGAGCCTGAGCGCGTCCATCTGGAGCCGGGCGTTCACCTGCGTGTAGACCGCGGTCATGACCGCGAGCTTGATCGTGTGACTCGCGACCACGCAGCCGTGCCCACGCATGAGCGCCACCGCGCCCTCGCCCACCGTGCGCGCGAGATCGCGGCCCTGCTCGAGTGTCACCACCAGCATCTCGCCATCGCCGAACCTGTCGCGGATGTCCCAGACCGGGGCAGCGGCACCCATGGGCGCCGCCACATGGATCATCGGCCTGAGCTGCGCGCGGGTGACACTGAAGGGAATGACCGCATGGGAGTGATTGTGGATCACGGCCTGCACGTCGGCCCGCGCCTCGTAGAGGCCGGAATGGATGGGGCGCTCGGCATAGGGTTGGCGGCCCCGCGGATCGACCGGCGTGCCGTCGAGCTCGAAGACCATCAGGTCGTCGGCGGTCACCAGCTCGGGCGCGCGCGAGCGCGACATGATATAGCGGTCTGGACGCTCCGGATGTCGGGCACTGATGTGGCCGAAAGCATCCACAACGCCCTCCCTCGCAAGGATGCGGTTCGCGACTACGAGCTCGGACATAACGCGTTCTAGATCGCTCATGCTCGCTCCTTCTCAATTCGCGCGGCGCGGCAGTCAGCCGCCGACGCGGGCAAGCTTCTCGATGGCGAGCCGACTCGCCTCGGCGCTGCGCTCGCCCAGCCGAACCGCGACATGCCCGTTTTTCTGGGCAAAGCCCAGGTAGGAATAACTGGTGCCGGTGTCGCGCACGAATTCCTGAAACGCGCGCCACTCATGGCGCTGCCAATTCGGATAATTGAAGTACTCGTCGAACACGAGCACCGTGCCGGGCCGCAGCCGGTCCGCCAGGAGCTGAAACGCCGTCGCGGTCGAGGCATAGATGTCGCAATCGACATGCACGAGGGCGACAGGCTCGCCGACGTGCTCGGCGAGAAATCGCGGCAATGTGTCGGCGAACCAGCCGGGATAGAGCCGGGCATTCGTGGGCACCGGGGGCAACGCGCCCGCACGGCCGAACTTGCCCCTCTGCTCGAAGGTACCGGACCAATGCTCCGGCAAGCCCTCGAAGCTGTCGAAGCCGTGGAAGGAGCGCGCGACGCGGCTCGCGACATAGCGCAGGCTGGCGCCGTCGGCGACGCCGAACTCCAGCATCAAGCCTTCCGACGGCGCCTCGCGGGCCGCGAAAAGCAGCAAGTCCCAGCGATCGCGGAAGATCAGCGCATCGCGCATATAGGCCTCGACGTAATCGAGGCTCTGCGCCTTCGCCCGGAACTGCAGATCCGTGATCAGGTAGCGCCCGTGGTACTTCAGGAAGAAGCGCCGGTAGACTCGCTCGGAGAGCGGCATCGGGCGCGGTCCATCGCCGCGAAAGAGCTTCATCGCGGCCGTGGGGCGGCGGGCTCCGCGGGGATCGCCGCCTTGAGGTGGATCAGGATCGGATAGAGCGCGGAGTAGAGCGCCAGCGCCACGCCATAGGCGCCTTCTCGATAGCCGCGGCGCGCGACATAGGACTTCCAGGCGCGGCTCGCCATGCGCCGGAGCGAAGCTCGCAGGGTCGGGACTGTGCCGGTCTCCACGGCATCGAGCGCGGCGAGATCAGTGTACCGGTTCAGCCGTTGCATCATGTCGCTGACATCCCGATAGACGAAATGGAGCAACGGCTCCCTCAGCATCTGCCGCTCGCCCTCGAGGGTGATCTGCGGATGGACACGCCCTCGCCCCCAGCGCTTCATGCCCTTGCGGAACAGCGACGGCTTCGCCGCGACCCCGTTATAAGCTCCCCAGCCGTGCCGCACCAGACGCCCGCTGATGTGATTGGCCATTGGCACGATGAAATAGCCGGGTTTGGCCGTGGCGATCGCCGCGCGGACCTCGACGGCGAGCGCCGGCGTCGCCCATTCGTCGGCATCCACTTCGAGGATCCAGTCGCCCGTGCAGGCCTCGATGCCGGCGTTGCGGCGATCCGGCTCGAGCGCCCATTCACCCTCAACGACGCGCGCGCCCCGGACGCGAGCGATTTCCGCCGTGCGGTCGGTCGAGCGGTCCAGCAGCACGAGAATCTCGTCGGCAAAGCCCAGCCGCTCGAGGCAGGGCGCGATACGCTCGGCCTCGTTCCGGGCGACCACCAGCGCCGAGAGCCGCGGAACTGCCGCCCGCCTTGCTACCTGACCGTCGGACTCCGCCATCAGCGGGGCGCCCCTCCTGAGCTCGCCCATGAAACTCGGGCATCCGAGGGTTCGGCGTCAACGGCCACACTCAGGCGCCTTTCGAGGAGCCACTCGGTTAACGCTCTCTAAACGAGGGCGGGCTTAGGCTCGGTGCATTCGCGCTCAGGCCGCCTGTCAGCCAAGGAGTTCTTCATGAAGGCAGCGATCTCCGTGCTTTGCGCACTTGGGCTTTTCGGAACGCTGGCCTGCACGACTGCCAGCGCGCAGACCGCGGCCCCCGCCGACGCCGCCAAGACGGCCAAATACCCCACCATCAAGCACGATCCCATCAAGCACCCCGCGATCAAGCACGAGCCCATCAAGCACGCGGCGCAGAGCCATGGGGGGACGACAGGGAAGTCGGCATCGGGTGGGAAATCGGGCTCGGGGGGCGGTCAGCAGGCGCAAAGCGGGACCACCGATCTACCGGTGCCCAAGCCAGGCGATTACACGCCGAAAGTGCAGATACAGTACAGGTGAGCGCCGAGCCGACCCGACGACCCGCCTCACGCGGGTAGGGGATGAGTCCGGGTCACCAGCGCAGGACCAGCTCTTCCCTGCGCATGTCGTAACTGTCGAACCGCTTCAGGAAGTCCTTTCCCACCACAGAGGTGGACAAGGGGCTCTCGGTCACCACGCCCTTCACGTTGAACAGCGTGAGCTGGTTGATAGTCATCATGGGGATGATCACCGGAGCCACGGGCATCTCGCCAGCGGGCGTGACCGCGCGCTCTCCGAAATGCAGTTGTTCGTTGCCGATGCCCGCGGCGCGTGCGTCGTCCGGCGACAGAATCACTGATGCATTACCGGCATCGACCACGAACGGAATTTTCCGCTCATTGATTTCGGCATCGATGTGATAGAGCCCGTCGCCGCTGCGACGATAACTCATCTGATGAGAGGCGTGATAGAACAGGCCGCTGGAGTCGCCTGCGCTCGCCCGCGGTGCTGCCTGACTCGTGGAGGTCGGCGTATGGCTCACCAGAAGCCAGGCCACGAGCCCCGTGACCACGAGGGCCGCCGCCACCACGCGCACGGTAAAGCGCAGCAGCCGGCCAGCGCTCGCATCGACCTTGATGGGCTCCTGATCCATCGCTGTGCTCATCGATTCATCCTGAAGGGCGTTGAATTGGTTCGCCCGCCGCTTTAGCGGACGCTGCGGAACGGTCGCCACAGTGCTGCACAGGCCATTAAAGAAGCATTAAGCATGTTCCGTCCTGGCTCCTCGGTGCAAACCGGGCGGGAAGCCTCACCATGGTCGCCACTATTGGGCGAGATAAGCAGACTGGACCGCTTCCTCGAAAAGGGTTGACAACGCCCCTGAGATATCGCCGCCCGTCTGCACCTTGAAATACAGCCCAGGCGAGGCGCAGGCCGACAGAGTCGTTCCGATATTGGGCTGGAACGAGGAGATATGCGACATGTACCAAGGGTTCGTCGGCAACGGCAGGTACTCGGTATAGAGCACGGCTATTCTGATACCTCTGTTCTTGATCGTCGTGCACCATCCGTTATCCATCAGCGATTCTTGTCGGGTTCCACTGACGTTTTCGTCCTCAACGCCGTCGGTAACGAAGAACAAGACTTCCTGAGGCTTGTCTCCCACAATGTTGGAGCCATTGCCCGGGGCGGGCATGGCCGTGTTGACGCCGTTCATACCAGCGTCGTAATTCGTATCGGCATCGCTGGTCGAGCTGCCTGGGAAGTCAGTCGAGGTCCGGTGATTGTTCTGCCACACCGTGTACAATTGAATATTGCCCGCCGCGGTTTGAGCGCTGGCCAGATCGGACGTGATCGTCTGGATCGTATTGAACACGTAATCGAACGTATAGATGGCCATCCGGTAAACGGCGTGGTTCTGGGTCTGGGTGCTCGTTGCCGTCGTCATCAGATTTTGTGCCGCTTGCTTGAGCAGATCGATGCGCAGCGTTACGCCCAGGTTGCGCGCTAGCTGATAGTTGTCGATGCCTCCTGGGTTGCCCAAGTTGTCCCCGGCCGGATTCAGCTCATGGCAGCCGAAGGCGCAGCCGCCGCTCTGCGTTGGCGTATTGGCCACCATGGTATTGATGCCTGCCTGCGTGGCGGCGATCGCCATGGAGGGCGAACTGTCCAGTAGCAGATAAAAATCGATATTCGGCGCGCGCCGGACGATCTGCGCCGAGGCCGCCACAGTGATGCTGTTGAAGCCCGCCAGCGCCATGAATGTGGTGGGAACCGTGGCCGTTCCGGTAACATCGATGGCATTCGTCACCGTCGCGTCGTTCACCATGCTGACCGCGGTCGGCGTCCCGATCTGATTGGATGCGAAGTTGCCGTAGAAATATTTGTTGAGGCGATTGGTCGCGTTGATCGTGGGATCGAGGGTTGTTGCGACGGCCA
>DASZHJ010000363.1:0-9865 GCA_035938015.1 Allostellaceae bacterium | reverse complement strand
GGCATTGGCGCGCACGCCGAGCTTGCGGAACTCGTCGGCCCAGCCCATCAGGGTCGCGAAATCGCCGGAGAGCTCCGGCTGGATGGTCGGGACTTCGCCCAGCATCACCTCGCCGGTCGAGCCGTTGATGGTGATGATATCCCCGGCTTTCACCACCTGGCCGCCCACGGTCATGGTGCCGGCCTTGCTGTCGACGCGGAGGTCGCCGGCGCCCGCGACGCACGGGCGTCCCATGCCGCGCGCCACCACCGCGGCATGGCTGGTCATGCCGCCCCGCGTGGTAAGGATGCCCTTGGCGGCGTGCATGCCGTGGATGTCCTCGGGGCTGGTCTCCACGCGCACCAGCACGACGGCCACACCCTTGGCGGCGCGCGCCTCGGCCTCGTCGGCGGTGAACACCGCGATCCCCGAGGCCGCGCCCGGCGAGGCCGGCAGGCCGCGCGCGAGCACGGTTTTCGGGGCCTTGGGATCGAGCGTCGGGTGCAGCAGCTGCTCCAGCGAGTTGGGCTCGATGCGCCGCACGGCCTCTTCGCGGTCGATGATGCCGCCCCCGGCCATGTCGACCGCGATGCGCAGTGCCGCCGCTGCGGTGCGCTTCCCCGTACGCGTCTGCAGCATATAAAGCTTGCCCTGCTGCACCGTGAACTCAATGTCCTGCATGTCGCGGTAATGCGTCTCGAGCTTGCGGCGCACGGTGTCGAGCTCCGTGAACACCGCGGGCATCACCTCTTCCATTGCGGGAAGCATGGACTTCGCGGCCTGCTTGCCGGCGATCGTCAGGTGCTGCGGCGTGCGGATGCCCGCGACCACGTCCTCGCCTTGCGCATTGACGAGGTATTCGCCGTAGAACTCGTTGGCGCCGGTCGAGGGATTGCGGGTGAACGCCACGCCCGTGGCGCAGTCCTCGCCCATGTTGCCGAACACCATCGCCTGCACGTTGACGGCGGTGCCCCACTCCGCGGGGATCTCGTGGAGGCGGCGATAGGTGATGGCGCGCTGGTTCATCCAGGAGCCGAACACCGCGGAGATCGCACCCCACAGCTGCTCCTGCGGATCCTGCGGGAAGGGCTTGCCGAGCTCGCGCTCCACGATCTCCTTGAAGCCCGCCACGACTTCCCGCCAGTCCTGCGCGGTGAGCTCGGTATCGAGGCTCTTGCCATCGTTGAGCTTGTGGTTCTCCAGCAAGTCCCCGAAGTGGTGATGGTCGACGCCGAGCACGACCTGGCCGTACATCTGGATGAAGCGGCGATAGCTGTCGCAGGCGAAGCGGGGATCGCCACTGCGCTTGGCGAGCCCCTCCACCGTGCGGTCGTTGAGGCCGAGGTTGAGCACGGTGTCCATCATGCCGGGCATCGAGGCGCGCGCGCCCGAGCGCACGGATACCAGCAGCGGGTTTCCGGCGTCGCCGAACTTGGCACCGATGCGCGTCTCGAGCGCCGCGAGCGCGGCGCTCACCTGCTCGGCCAGGTCCTTCGGATAGGATTTGCCGTTCGCATAAAAATAGGTGCAGACCTCGGTGGTGATGGTGAAGCCGGGCGGCACGGGCAGGCCCAGGTTGCTCATCTCCGCGAGCCCCGCGCCCTTGCCGCCCAGGAGGTCGCGCATCTCCGCCCGCCCCTCCGCGCCGCCGCCTCCGAAGCCATAGACCCACTTGGTCATCAGAGCGCTTCCCGTTCCGTTGCGATCGTTCCGTCTCGGAGCATCGTCATGCGCGTGCTGTTCTGTGGCCCCAAAGCAAGGTTCACCACAGAGATACGGAGGACACGGAGAAACCGAGTTGCGGCGAAGTCGGGGTCCTTTACCGCTCGCGAAAAGGAGATGTGGTTGCGGCTTCGCCCCAAAGCGGAAACTCCGTTCTCCGTGTCCTCCGTGTCTCCGTGGTGAACCTTACTTCGGTCGTTGGCCGCGGCAGAACACGTGGATGCGCGCGACAAGCACGCGCATGACGGGTCTGAGTTGAGGCTATTCCAGCTCATCGGGACCTGGCCTCTATCCTTCGATTTGGGAGAAGTCGGCGACGCGGTTCAGCGTCGCGCGAATCTCGGAGAGGAGTCGCAGGCGATTCTCCCGGAGCTCGGGCTTATCCGTGTTGACGGTCACGCGCTCGAAAAATTCATCGACGGGCCCGCGCAGGCTCGCGAGCGCCGTCATGGCCTCGTCGAAAGCCTCGCGCGCGAGCGCCGCCGTTGCCGTGGCACTCGCCGCCTCGAGCCGCTCTGCCAGTGCCTTCTCCTCGGTCATCTCCAGAGCCTCGCGCCGGGCGGGCCCGTCATAGGCCCGGCCGTCCTGCTTTTCCTCGATGCGCACGATATTGGCCGCGCGACGATAGGCCACGAGCAAGTTCGCGCCATCGTCGGATTTCAGGAATTTATTCAGCGCATCCACGCGCGCAAGGAGGCGCACGAGGTCGTCCTCACCCCCAAGGGTGAAAACCGCCGTGATCAAATCGTGACGCACCCCCTTCTCGCGCAAATGCACTTTGAGGCGATCGGCGAAGAAGGCGAGGAGGTCCGCGGCGGGGCTCTTCTCGAACCCACCCCGCTTCGCCTGAGCCCCGATGGTGACGGCGGCTTCGAGCACCGACAGGAGCGGCAAGCGCAGCCCGTTCTCGATGATGAGACGAATGACGCCCAAGGCCGCGCGCCGGAGCGCAAAGGGATCGCGCGATCCCGTCGGCGTCTCGCCGATCGAGAAGAAGGCGACCAGCGTATCGATCTTGTCGGCGACCGCCACGGCGACGCTCGCCGGCGCGGTCGGGCATTTATCGCCGGGTCCCTGCGGCGAGTAATGCTCGGCGATCGCGTCGGCGACCTCGCGGCTCTCGCCGTCGTTGAGCGCGTAGTAGCGCCCCATCACGCCCTGCAGCTCCGGAAATTCGCCGACCATACCGGTCGAGAGATCGGCCTTGGCGAGGAACGCCGCCCTGCGGGCGGCCTCGGCGCGCCCGCCCGGCACATGGCGCGCGACCTCGGTCGCGAGCGCCTCCAGTCGCGCCACCTTGTCCTCGACCGTGCCGAGCTTGGCGTGGAACACGCGCTCGGCGAGCTTCGGCACCCGCGAGGCCAGAGGCACCTTGCGGTCCTGCTCCCAGAAGAACTGCGCGTCGGAGAGCCGCGCGCGCAGCACGCGCTCGTTGCCGGCGACGATCACCTTGCCGCCGTCCTTCGCGATCATGTTGGAGACCAGCAGGAACCTCGGCGCGAGCTCGCCCTTGCCGTCGAGCAGCGCGAAATATTTCTGGTGCGCGCGCATGGAGGCCGTGAGCACCTCCGGCGGCAAACTCATGAAGGCGGGATCGATGCTGCCCGCGAGCACCACGGGATATTCGACCAGGCCCGTGACCTCGTTGAGCAGGCCGGGGTCGTCCTTGAGCACGAGCTGCAGGGATTTTGCGGTCTTCTGCAGCGCGTCGGCGATCTGCTTGCGCCGCAGGTCGGCGTCGAGCACCACGGAGGCGCGATGGAGCTTCGCCTCGTAATCCGCGAAATCCTTGATGGGGATGCGTTGCCGCGCGAGGAAGCGGTGGCCGATGGTGGTGTGGCCGACCGGGATCGTGCCGAGATCCAGCGGCAGAACCCTGCCGTCGAACAGCGACAGCGCGCTGTTGATCGGCCGCACCCAGCGAAAGGGCGCCGCGGGAAAGCGCATCGACTTCGGCCAGGGGAACTCGTGCACGATCGCGCGGATCAAGGGCGGAAGCACCTGCACGGCCGCCTGCCCCGCTCGCTTGATGACGGCAAAGTAAAAGATACCCTTGCCGGTGTCGCGCTCCTCGCACTCACGGAGCGAGGCAAGACCGGCGGATTTGAGGAAGCCTTGCACGGCCTGCTCCGGCGCGCCCTTGCGAGGCCCGCGGCGCTCCTCGGTCTGATCGGGCTGCGCCTCGGGAAGTCCCGATACCGCAAGCGTCAGCCGGCGCGGCGTGACGAAGGTCTTGAGCGATGTATGCGCGAGACCCGCGGCGGCAAGCTTCTCGCCCGCGAGCCGCCGCAAGTCCTCCGCCGCCTGCCCCTGCATGCGCGCCGGAATTTCCTCGGTGAGGAGCTCGAGAAGGTAGTCGGGCATCGGCTCAGGATGACTGCGCCGCGAGCCATGCCTCGCAGCAGGCCTTGGCGAGAACGCGCACGCGGGCGATGTAGTTCGCGCGCTCCGTCACGGAGATCACGCCGCGCGCGTCCAGCAGATTGAACCGGTGGCTCGCCTTGATGCACTGGTCGTAGGCCGGGAGCGCCAGCTGCTTCTCGAGCAGCGCGCGGCATTCGATTTCCGCATCCTTGAAATGCCGGAACAGCTGCTCGGTGTCCGCGTACTCGAAATTGTAGGCGGAGAATTCCTGCTCGCTGCGCTTGAAGACGTCGCCATAGGTGATCTTGGCCGGCCCCGGCGCGCCGTTGAAGTCGAGGTCGTAGACGTTCTCCACGCCCTGCACGTACATCGCCAGCCGCTCGAGCCCGTAGGTGAGCTCGGTCGAGACGGGATCGCACTCGATGCCGCCGACCTGCTGGAAATAGGTGTATTGCGACACTTCCATGCCGTCGAGCCAGACCTCCCAGCCGAGCCCCCAGGCGCCCAAGGTGGGGCTCTCCCAATCGTCCTCCACGAAGCGGATGTCGTGATTGGCGGCGTCGACGCCCAGCGCCGCGAGGCTGCGCAGATAGAGGTCCTGGCTCTCGGGCGGGGCCGGCTTCAGGATCACCTGGCACTGATAGTAGTGCTGGAGCCGGTTGGGATTCTCGCCGTAGCGGCCGTCGGTCGGCCGCCTGGAGGGCTGCACGTAAGCCGCCCGCCACGGCTTCGGCCCCAACGCGCGCAAGGTTGTGGCGGGATGAAAGGTCCCCGCGCCCATCTCGACATCGTAGGGCTGCAGGATGACGCAGCCCTGCTGCGCCCAGAAATCCTGCAGGCGCAGGATCAGGGCCTGAAAGCTGGTCCCGGAAAGGGCGCTCGCCGCCATCGTATCGTCCGGAAATGGAGGGGCCGCTGGTTGCGGCGCACCATACTGGCGGGAGTCTGGAGGGTCAAGGAAGGGCGGGCGCGCTCAGCTCCGCCAGGGGCAGTCGGCGCGACCGCAGGAGCGGGCGCCGTTTGCGGCGACGTAGGTGCCGCAGACTTTGCACGCGACCATGTCCTCGGCCTCGATGGCGCGATTGCCCGCGGCGCTGGTCGCGCGCCGCTGCGCTTGCGGCTTCGGGTCGGGCGGCGGCTTGCTCGGGCCCGCCAGCATCTTGAAGAGATACCAGACCCCCGCCACCGCGCCGGCGAGAAACAGGAGCTTGAGGAAACTGAACCCGAACATGCTCCGGTTTAGGGGACCGAACCCGCCGGGGTCAAGGCGAAGCGACCTCAAAGCCCGAACCGGCTCCAGGTGAGGCGCTCTTCGATCGCGGCGACGAGCTCATCGAGGAGATCGCCGAGCCCGCCGCCCCGCACGCGACCCACGCCCGGCAGCCGCCACCAGCGGCGCGCCCGCGCGCTCTCGAGTACGCGCAGCCGCACCTGCTCGCCGAAACGCTCGCGCATGACGCCGCGGAGCTCGCCGAGCCCGTCGACGAGGCCGAGCTCGACGGCGCGGCGGCCGCTGAAGATCTCGCCCTCGAACAGCTCCGCGGTCTTGGAGAGCTTGGCGCCGCGGCGCTCCGCGACCTCGCTCTTGAAGGTGCCATGCAGGTCGCGCTGCAGCCGCTCGAGCCGCTCGACCTCGCGGGGATCCTCGGCAAGGAAGGGATCGAGCAGCGACTTGTCGCGGCCGGAGGTGTGCAGGCGCCGCTCGACGCCGAGGCGCTTCAGCACCTCCGCAAAGCCGAAGCTGGAGGTCACCACGCCGATCGAGCCCACGATCGAGGCCGCATCCGCATAGATCTCGTCGCCCGCCAACAGGAGCCAATATCCGCCCGACGCCGCGACGTCCTCGGCGAAGGCGAAGACCGGGATTTTCTTCTCGGCCGCGAGCTGGCGGATGCGGCGATAGAGCAGCGCCGATTGCACGGGCGCGCCACCCGGCGAATTGACCGCGAGCGCCACCGCCTTGAGGTTGCGCAGCTTGAAGGCGCGCTCGATGGTCTGCGCCATCCGCTGCAGCGTGAGCCCGCGCACGCCCCGCCCGCCGATCACGCCCTCGAGCCGCACCACCGCGACCGCCGGCGCGGGGTTGCCGGCGACGCGGTCCCGGATCCAGTGCTTGAGGTCCTCGAGGCTCATGGGCGGGAACATAGCAGATGGAAGCGTCCCCCTCACCCAGCTTCGGCTAAGCTCGCGTCGCTCGCTAAGCCTACGCAACCCTCTCCCCTTCGGGGCGAGGGAGAAGAACGAATCTTCCCCCTCTCCCCTTGGGGAGAGGGTGGGGTGAGGGGGTGTTTCCGTGTGCTCGGCAACCGCCCTAAAAACCCAGCCCCGCGCCGTCGCGCAGCACCGCTTCGGCGGCGGCGGTGTAGCGGCCGTCGGTTTCGTGCAGCACTAGGCCCGCGGCGAGCCGGGTCGGGGTGGCGACGCCCTTGCGCGCTCGGACGATCACGCGTTTCGCCGCTTTGCCGGCGCCGGGCCAGAGCGGGAAGATCACGATCTCGCCGGCCCGGCCCCAGAGCTCCGCGAGGATCGCGTCGAGCCGGTCGGCGCGATGGATCAGCGTGATGGTGCCCTTGGGCCGCGCCATAGTGAAGGCAAAGCGGAGCCAGGCCTTGAGATCGGCGCCGCTTTCGACATGCGCCGTGGCACGGGCGGGATCGGGCGGCGGTGTCGCGGTCCCTTGAGCGAGATGCGGCGGGTTTGCCAGCACGTGGTCGAAGACACCGGGCTCGAGCCGCGGTGGTGGCTTCATGAGGTCGCCGACCATGGCGGAGACGCGCCCCGCCAGACCGTTCAGCACGACGTTGTCGTTGGCGAGCCGCACCAGTTCGCGCTCGCGCTCGATGCCGGTGACGCGGCAATCCGGCACCCGCACGGCAAGACAGATCGCCGCGGCGCCGGTGCCGCAGCCCACATCGAGCGCGCGGTCGCCGGGCACCGCCGGCACCGCCGCCGCCAGGAACACGGGATCGATCGCCACGCGATAGCCCGCGACCGGTTGACGCAGCCGGACCCGGCCGTCGAGCAGCGTGTCCTCGCTCTGGCCGTCGGGCAGCGGCTCGGCAGAGGTCACGCCGTCGCCTCGCCGGCTTCGCTCAGCAGGAGTTTCGCGCGGCCGTGATCGCGCTCGGACACCATGATCCGCCGCTGGATGGCGCCGATGCTGCCCTCGACGATGCTGGTGTACTGGTCGAGCACCACGCTCTCGATGCCGGCCGCCGAGAGCAGCGCCTCCACGAAAGAGAGCCGGACCGGATCGTTCGTGCGCAGCAGCTCTTTCATCGGAGAATGCCCCGGGCTTGGGTCATGTCCTAGCCCGGAGGCGGCTTCGGGGCCGCCGGTACCAGGCCATAGCGCGTCATCACCTCCAGCAATTTCGCGTGATTGGGTGGGCCCGGCGCGTGGGCGACCTCCGCGACATCGCGAAAATATTGCAGGCCGATGTCCGGGGTCAGCATGATGAGCGCGCGCGCCGGGGCGGCATGCGGATTGCTGAAGGCATGGACGGAGCCGCGCGGCGTATACATACGCTCACCCGGCTTGAGGTCGCGCGTTTCCTCGTCGACCGTGTAGCGCAGCACGCCATCGAGGACGTAGACGATCTCCTCGTTGTCACGATGGCTGTGCGCCGGTGGCACCCGTGCACCGACCGGAACCGTCAGCTCGAAGACGCCCATTCCCGCGCCGGTGACGGTTCCGTCGATCAAATACCGAATCTCGAGCTCACCGATCTTCAGGACCGGTTGTTCTGGCGGTTGCACGTTTTGTCTCCTTGACCGGCGAGGACGCCGATCTATGCTCGCCCTCAACGGCGGAGGCGTCAAGAAAACCGCGCCGGAGGCGGCTTAGCGGGGATAGCGGTGGCACGGATCGTCAGGGTGCGCGGCTCGGAGGCCCAGAGGCGAGGCGGTGCGACGCTCGACCGGCTGATCGCGCTGCTGGAGCGCGATCTCGACCGTGTCAACACACTCATCCTCGAGCGCATGCACAGCCCGGTGGCGCTCATTCCGCAGCTCGCGGGTCACATCATCGCCGCCGGCGGCAAGCGGCTGCGGCCGATGCTGACGCTGGCGGCGGCGCGGCTCTGCGGCTATCCCGGCGACCGCCATATCGCGCTCGCGGCGTCGGTGGAGTTCATCCACACGGCGACGCTGCTGCACGACGACGTCGTGGACGCGAGCGATCTGCGCCGCGGACTTGCCACCGCCAACGCGGTCTGGGGCAACAAGGCCTCGGTGCTGGTGGGCGATTTTCTGTTCAGCCGCGCCTTCGAGCTCATGGTGGAGGACGGCTCGCTCGAGGTGCTGGCGATCCTCTCGGGCGCCTCGGCGGTGATCGCCGAGGGCGAGGTGCTGCAGCTCGTGACCTCCAACGACACCGAGACCACCGAGGCCGCCTATCTGCAGGTGATCCGCTCCAAGACCGCGCAGCTCTTCGCCGCTGCCAGCAAGATCGGCGCCGTGCTAGCGGAGCGGCCGCGCACCGAGCAGGAAGCGCTCGAATCCTACGGGCTCAATCTCGGCATCACCTTCCAGCTGATCGACGACCTGCTCGACTATTCCGCCCATCAGGCCGAGCTCGGCAAGACCGTGGGCGACGATTTCCGCGAGGGCAAGATCACGCTGCCCATCGTGCTGGCCTTCGATCGCGGCGGCCACGAGGAGCGGCGCTTCTGGCGCCGCACGCTCGAGGACCTGCAGCAGGAAGAGGGCGACCTCGAGCACGCGATCCAGCTGCTGCGCACCCACGGCGCGCTGGCGGAGACCCTGGAGCGCGCCCGCACCTATGGCGCCGCCGCCCGCGCGGCGCTGTCGCCCTTCCGCGACTGCCCGGAAAAGCGGGCACTCGACGAGGTCATCGACTTTTGCCTGGAGCGCGGGTTCTAGAGCGGAGCGAGGGGGTGCTTCCATCGACTCCGGAATTGCTCTATAGCTCTGCCCCCGAACGGCTCGGAGTGTAGCTCAGCCTGGTAGAGCACTGCTTTCGGGAGGCAGGGGCCGGAGGTTCAAATCCTCTCACTCCGACCAGTCCCAATGCCCTGTCTGAAAAGCCGTTGTGGCCCCTCGCTGGACCTCATGATTTAGATTAGGTACCATATAGGTACCCAGTGTGTAGACGGGCACCAGCGAACCGGTCGCAGGATCTGACAAGTTGTTCATCGAGCGCCGTATCAATCCCACGACCAACGCTGTCGAGCTCTGGCACTGCGAGTGGCAAAACCTCGCCGGACAGCCGGCGCGGAAGGTCTTTCTCGACAAGGTATGCGACGAGCAGCCAGTCAACTCGGAAGCTGATGGTGGTGCGGAAACGGCTGCAGCGATCTGCTGGTCTTACGGCCGCACGCTGGGCAACATCGCCGTGGTGTCGCCCGAGCTGCTCGGCAGTTTTCCGAACAAACATGGTAGCGACGCTGAGTTGCCATGCGATTTGGCCCAAGCTGGAAAATTCCGGCATGGAGCTGAACGCATGTGGTGCAGAACCCACCAGACGCATTGGGGCACCAAAGCCGACATTGCGTCATATAAGGAGCTGGGTGAGGTGCGTTGCGCCAATCACCAGCAACGAATGAACTATGTCGTCTCGCCGCTCACCATAAACGTTGCCGAGGACGCCGAGGTCGGCATTTGGTGCTCGATGCCGGCCGCGCTTTCGACTGAAACCATCAAGCCGCGGCCCCCTAAGATCCACGTGCATGTGCGCGCGAAGCCGAACGAGCCGAAGACCGTTGACCGCGACTTCGAGGCCCTCTCGGTGGTTTACAACGGCGGCTTGGGCTTGTTCGGCGCCCACGGGATCACCCGCG
>DASZHJ010000362.1:0-5257 GCA_035938015.1 Allostellaceae bacterium | reverse complement strand
AGCTCGCCCACATAGGTGATCCGGGTCGCGCGCACGCGCGCATAGCCGAGATCGATCTCGCGTGACGTGCCGAAGGGGAAGGCGGCGTTCGAGAGATCCTCATCGGTGAGGGTCGCGAGCAGCGCGCGCGAGCGCGGTCCCATCACGCTCAGCACGGCATAGGCCGAGGTCACGTCGACCGCGGCGGCGCGCGCATCGGCGGGAATGTGCCGCTTGAGCCAGGCGAAGTCACGGGTCTGGCTTTGGGCGCTGGTGACGATGAGATAGCGGTCGTGGGATTGTCGGGTCACGGTGAGATCCGCCTCGATGCCGCCGCGCTCGTTGAGCCACTGAGTGTAGACCACGCGGCCCGGCGGCACCGCCACGTCGTTGGCACAGATCCGGTCGAGGATCCGCTCGGCGTCCGGTCCCTGCAGCAGGTACTTCGCGAAGGAGGATTGGTCGAAGATCCCGACCGCCTCGCGCACCGCCTTGTGCTCGGCGGCGCTGTGCCCGAACCAATTCTGCCGGCCATAGCTGTAGCGATACTCGGGCTCGACGCCCGCGGGCGCGAACCAGTTCGCGCGCTCCCAGCCCGCAAGCTCGCCGAAGCACGCGCCGCGCGCCTTGAGCCGGTCGTGCAGCGCCGATTGCCGCACGCCGCGCGCGGTCTCAACTTGTCGGAACGGCCAATGCATGTCGTAGAGCAGACCGAGCGTCTCGACGGTGCGCTCGCGGAGGTAGCGGCGGTTGCGCTGGAAGGGCATCGCGCGGCGGATGTCGACGTCCCAGAGGTCCATGGGCGGGTGGCCGTCCAGGATCCAGTCCGCCAGCACCTTCCCGGCGCCGCCCGCGGACTGGATCCCGATGGAGTTGAAGCCGGCCGCCACGAAGAAATTGCGCAGCTCCGGCGCCTCGCCGAGTAGATACCGGTCGTCGGGAGTAAAACTCTCGGGGCCGTTGAAGAACAGCTGGATGCCGGTCTTCGCGAGCGCCGGCACCCGGCGCATGGCCTGCTCCAGCAGCGGCTCGATATGCTCGAGGTCCGCCGGCAGCTGGTCGAAGCAGAAGCTCTCGGGAATGCCCTCGGCGCCCCACGGCTTCGCCACCGCCTCGAACCAGCCGATCAGCAGCTTGCCCGCGTCCTCCTTGAAATAGGCGCGGCTATCGGGATCGCGCAGCACCGGCAGGTTGGAGGGCAGGCCGGGGATTGGCTCGGTCACGACGTAGAAATGCTCGGCGGCGTGTAGGGGCAGGGTGACGCCGCAGGAGGCCGCGAGATCGCGCGCCCACATGCCCGCACAGTTGACCACCACCTCGGCCGACATCTCGCCTCGGCTGGTCCTGACCCCCGTCACGGTGCCGTTGCGCTGCAGAATGCCGGTGACGGCGGTCTCCTCGAAGATCCGTACGCCGCCGCTCTTTGCGCCCTTGGCTAGAGCCTGTGTGGTATCAACGGGGTTGGTCTGCCCGTCTTTCGGAAGGAATACCGCGCCGACGAGATCGCCGACCTCCATCAGCGGCCAGAGCTTCTGGGCCTCCCGGGGTGTCAGCACCTCCACCTCGAGCCCGAAACAGCGGGCCATGGAGGCGCCGCGCTTCAGCTCCTCGAGGCGCGCGGGCGTCGCCGCGAGCGCGAGCGAGCCCATCTGCTTGAAGCCCGTCGCCTGCCCGGTCTCCTCGCCGAGCTGGCGGTAAAGACCTGCGGTATATTGGGCAAGTCGCGTCAGGTTCTGGGTGGCGCGCAACTGGCCGACGAGCCCGGCCGCGTGCCACGTCGTGCCGCAGGTCAGCTGTCGGCGCTCGAGCAGCACGACATCGCCGCAGCCGCGTTTCGCCAAATGATAGGCGAGACTGCAGCCGACAATACCGCCGCCAATGATGACCACCCGCGCCTGGGTCGGAAACGCCGTCATGGTCGTCGCTCGCGCGCTCGAGAAGGTTGCGACCGGCGCGAACTATGGGGCATCCGTGCTCGCGCTGCAGGAATTTTTTGCAAATACCGGGTTAATGGGCGCGCGCGGCGCGACGCAGGACTCCGCGGCTTCCGCTTGGTATGCTGCGGCAGTCTTCGACAATCGAGCCGAGGCGGGCTGTCTACCATGACTGCATTGCTTGCCTACGTCGCGAGCGCGCTCACGGTGGGCAGCCTGGGCATGAAAACCATGCTGCCGCTCCGCATCTTCGCGCTTATCGGCAATCTCATCTTCGTCGCCTACGGGGCCCTCGAGCACCTCTGGTTCGTGTTGGCGCTGAACCTGGTCATTCTGCCTGTGAACGTCTGGCGTCTGGTCGAGATCCGGCGCCTGATCCGAAACGTCCGCGACGCGGCCAACCAGAACCATGTCTTCGATGCCCTGATGCCCTTCGCCCGGCGCCTGGCGCCGAAACGCGGCGACGTGATCATCCGCAAGGGCGATCCCTCGGATTCGCTCTACCTGGTGCTCGAAGGGTCGCTTTGGGTCGAGGAGGCTCGGACCGAGCTGGGCGCCGGGACCGTGGTCGGCGAGATCGGCGTGCTCAGCGGCACGCGCAAGCGCACCGCGACGGTCATCGCCAGGAGCGATTGCGTGCTCGCGCGCGTCTCGGCCGACGATTTCCAGCAGGTCTATTTCACGCATCCGTCGGTCGGCCTCTCCCTCGTGCGACTGGTGATCGACCGGCTGGTGGCGCAACAGGAGAACGCCGCGCTCGCGGACCAGGCCGTGGCAGCATCCTGAGGCGGCATTGACCACGGGCTTTCTGCGCGACTAGGTTTCCGGCGATAGCAATCGAGGTGGTGCGATGGCCAAGGAAAGCGACCTCATGACCGTTCCCGCGCGCAAGGGCCGCGCGGCGCGCCTGAGCAAGGGCCAGGCGATCAAGATCGTCAACACGCACGGCACGCAGGTGGTGGACACCTGGGCCTTCAGCGCGGAGGATCTGCACGAGTTCATGTCGATGGAGCACATGCGCCCGACCATCGGCACGATCTTCCCGCGCAAGGGCCACCATCTCCATACGAACCGCCGGCGGCCGATCCTGTTCTTCGAGGAAGATACGTCGCCGGGGATCCACGACACCCTGATGGCCGCCTGCGACGACTATCGGTACGGCCTGCTCGGCTGCAAGGAATACCACGACAACTGCACGGATAACCTGATCGCGGGCATGCGCCAGATCGGCTTGACGCCACCGGAGGTGCCGGCGCCGCTCAATCTCTGGATGAACATCCCCGTGGACAAGGAGGGCAAGACCAGCTGGGGCGAGCCGGTCTCCAAGGCCGGCGACTACGTGATCCTGCGCGCGACCATGGACTGCATCGTCGCGATGTCGGCCTGCCCGCAGGATCTTCTGCCGATCAACGGTGCCGAGCGCAAGATCCAGGACGCGCACTACCAGATCCTGTCCTGAGCCTCTCCATGCACGACGGAAGCCACCGGGAAACCGAGGCAGACGCGAAGATCGCGGCGCTGATCGCGCGCCAGCCGGCGGCGCACTCCCTGCAGCAGGCCTTTTACGGCGATCCCGATATCTTCCGCCGCGACCTCGAGCGCGTGCTCATGCGCCATTGGATCTGTGCCGGCCACGAGAGCAGCCTGCCCAAGCCCGGCGATTTCCAATTGCTGGAGATCGCCGGCGAGTCCGCGATCGTCGTCCGCGGCGAGGACGGCCGGCTGCGCGCATTGGTCAACGTGTGCCGGCACCGGGGATCGCGAGTGTGCTGGGATGCGTCCGGCCAAAGGAAATCCTTTACCTGCCCCTATCACGGCTGGACCTACGGGCTCGATGGCAGCCTGCAGGCGGCACGTCACATGCCCGCGGAGTTCGACCGCTCGCGCAACGGCCTGACGCCGATTCACCTCCGCGTCCTCGAGGGCGTGATCTTCGTTTCGTTCGCGGACGCGCCGCTCGGAACCGACCATCTCGAAGCGACCATGCACGCGTCGTACGGGCCTTACGGTTGGGCGCAGGCTCGCATCGCGCACCGGGAGCTCTACTCCTTCGCGGCGAACTGGAAGCTCGCGGTCGAGAATTATCTTGAGTGCTATCACTGCGCGCCCGCGCATCCCGAATATTCGCGCCTTCATGCGCTTGAGCAGCCGGCAGCACGCGTCGAGACGCTTCGCGCGCGCCTCGCCGAGCGCTCGATGGCACTCGGTATCGACATCCCCGCGAGCGAGCATTGGGTGGGCTCGGAAACCGGCGAGGAGGCCTGCCGCGGTTTTCGCTACCCGCTTTATGACGGTGTCGACAGCGCCACCGCCGACGGCAAAGGTGTGGCGCCTTTGATGGGCCTCCGGGATTACGACGGCGCCGTTACCTCGGTGCATGCGGGCCCCACGAGCTTCTTGGTCGCCTACGCCGATCACGGCGTGATCTATCGGTTCATCCCGAAGACAGCCCACACCTCCGACCTGGAGGTGATCTGGTTGGTGCGCGGCGACGCGCAGGAGGGCCGGGATTACGACCTCGAGAAGCTCACCTGGCTCTGGAAGGTCACCAGCGAGGCCGACAAGCGCATCATCGAGCACAACCAGCTCGGCGTGAGTTCGCGCTTCTACCGGCCGGGCCCCTATGCGCCCATGGAATACAACACAACCGCCTACGTCGACTGGTACCTGCGCGAGATCGCTTAAGGTCGCCTGAAGCAGGAGGAAAGCCATGCCGTTCTCGACCAAATACGTACTCATCGTCAGCATGGACGTGGCGCCGGAGAAGGAGGCGCTCTTCAACGAGGTCTATGACCGCGAGCACTTGCCCAACCTGCTGAAAGTGCCGGGCGTGCGCTCGGCCACGCGCCTGCGCACGGAGCCCGCAAGCTTCATCGTCGGGGGCGAGAAGAAGCAGCTCACCGGCGAAGGCATGCCGAAATACACGGCCGTCTACGAGATCGACAGCCCCGAGGTCCTGACCAGCGCCGCCTGGGCCGAAGCGGGCGAGCTCGGCCGCTGGACGAAGGAGGTCCGGCCCTTCACGAAGAATCGGCGCCACATCGTGCGCAAGGTGCTGTGAGACGTATCACGGGGAGTGAGCGCTCTTCGTCAGGCGTGGCTCGTTTCGGCGGCCAACCCAGTCAAACGACGTTGATCTCCTTCACCGGCCGGTTCTCCACGATGCGGGCGTGGCCGAAGGGCGTGAGGTCGAGGCTGCGGTATTTGCCGTAGGCGATCAGCTCGGAGATGCCGCGTCCGGTCGCCGGCGATTGCTGGATGCCGTGGCCGCTGAAGCCGTTCGCCAGCATGAAATTGTCGATCTCGACGTGCGGTCCCAGGATGCCGTTGTGGTCGAAGGTGTT
>DASZHJ010000361.1:0-6314 GCA_035938015.1 Allostellaceae bacterium | reverse complement strand
ATCATCCCGCGCTCCGCTTGCGTGCGCGCTCGGTGCGAAGCTCGCCGTTCGCCAGGTGCAAGTGCGGATGGTCGAAACGGTCGACCAGACCCTGGTTGTGGGTCGCGATCAGCAGCGTGGTGCCGAGCTTGTTCAGCTCCTCGAAGAGGCGCATCAGCCGGAGCGCCAGCTCCTCGTCGACGTTGCCGGTCGGCTCGTCGGCCAGCAGCAGGCTCGGCCGGCGGATCACCGCGCGCGCGATTGCCACACGCTGCTGCTGCCCGCCGGAGAGCGTCGGCGGTTTCGCGCCCAGGAGGTCGCCGAGGCCGACCCAGGACAGGAGCTCCGTCACGTGCTCCTTGATTTGGCTCTCGTCCACGCCCGCCACGCGCAGCGGCAGCGCCGCGTTGTCGAAGGCTGAGAGATGATCGATCAGCCGGAAATCCTGGAACACCACGCCGATCCTGCGTCGCAAACCCGGCATCTCGCGCCTGGGCGTGGTCGCGATGTCGCGATCGAACAGCGAGATCAGCCCGCGCGAGGGCCGCTCCGCGAGATACATCAGCTTCAGCAGGCTCGACTTACCGGCGCCGCTGCTGCCGGTGAGGAAATGAAACGAGCCGGGCTCCAGGTGGAGCGTGATGTCGCGCAGGATTTCCGGTCCCGCGCCGTACCGCATACCGACATTCTCGAATCGAACCAAGGTGGCGCCCCTCGCTCGCCCGGCGGCTCGCTCCGGGCCGCGAACTTTGCATGAGCGGCCGCACGGCGTAAAGCGCCCGTGGCGCGCGAGTCGCCGCCCGCTCTTCTTGCCTCGCAGGAAGACGCGCCCTATAAGCGCTCTGAGGAGACTTGAAGGACGACCCAGCGCGCATGATCGTCGTTTGCCCGCAATGCACCACCCGATATCTCGTCGATCCCCGCGCGCTCGGCGCCGGCGGCAGGCGGGTGCGCTGCGCTCAGTGCTCGCATACCTGGCATCACAAGGCGCCCGCCGAGGCTCTCGCCGAGCTCGAGACGGTGGCACCGCCGCCGGTGTCGGAGTCAGTGCCGCGCGACCAGCGAGTCGAGCCGCAGTTCGAGCGGCCGCCGCTCGGGGAGGAGCCGGAGCACCGCATCCAGCTGCCGGCCCTCGCCGAGCCGCGCCGCCGGCCCTGGCTCGCGGTCGGATGGGTCGTGCTGCTCGTCGTGGTGGGCCTCGCCGCCGGTGGCGCCGTCTGGGAGCGCGATGCGGTGATCAGGGCTTGGCCGCCCTCGGCCCGGCTCTACAGCCTCTTCGGGCTCGCCGTGCCCGTGCCGGGCGACGTGCTAAAGGTCACCGCGCAGGCTCGCCGCGACGAAGAGAACGGCGTGCCGCGCCTGGTCATCGAGGGCGAAGTCGCGAATATCTCGCCGGAGGCGCAGCCGGTGCCGAAGCTCAAGGTTGAGCTCACGGACGACACGCATCGCGTGGTGCAAAGCTGGAGCTTCGACGTCAGCACGGAGCGCCTGCTCCCCGGCGCCAGCGTTCCCTTCACCACCAGCGTCGCCCGGCCCAACGAGTCCGCCACGGGCATGTCCGTAACCTTTGCGGGAGACGGCGGATAGTCGGCGACGGAGCGATCGTGATGGGCAAGATATTGATCGCGGAGGACGAGCGCTCGGTGCAGGCCTTCGTCGAGCGCGCGCTCCGGCATTGCGGTCATGAGACGGTGACGGTCGGCGATGGCCTGGCCGCGCTGGCCGCGCTCAGAAGCGAGACGTTCGACCTCTTGCTGACGGACATCGTCATGCCCGGCCTCGACGGCATCGCGCTCGCGCTCAAGGCCAGCAAAGACTATCCGGAGATGAAGATCCTGCTGATGACCGGCTACGCGAGCGAGCGTCAGCGCGCGCACAACCTCGAGGCCCTGGTCCACCGCGTGATCGCCAAGCCCTTCACACTTGACGAGATCTGCGCTGCGATCGCCGCCGAGCTCGCCGCCTGAGGCGCGACCGCGCTCAGAACCGGCGGAGCAAGCGGTCGATGTAGTCGCGCTCCTCTTCGGGTCGCGCGGTCTCGCCGGCTCGGCGCCGGAGTTCGTCCAGGATCTCCTTGGCACGCTCGAGGCCGAAGCTGTCCTCTTTGCTCTGGCCCATGCGCAGCCGGCCGTCGGTGTAGGTGCCTTCGGCGCTATCGCCGGTCGGCCGGCCTAGCGGGTCGCGGTCGGCATTGGGTCGCGTGCCGTCGGGCAGATCGCCGAAGTTGCCGGGGCCCCCGAAGGCGCCGGTCATCTGGTCGATCATTTCTTTGGTCGCCTGCTGGAGCGCGTCGAGCGCCTCCGTTTGCGGGCCAACGGCGTCGCCGGGCGAGCCACGGCCGAGCGCGTCGGAGGAATCGCGCATGGCGCGGTCGGCGCGGCCCAGGGATTGCGGCACGTCGCCTTGGTCGCCGAGCTGGCGCATCACCTCGCCCAGCATCCGCCGGAGCGCGTCCTGCTCGGCCGCATCGCCCTGGCCTTGACCCTGCCGCTGGCCCTGCTGTCCGCGTTGACCCTGCTGACCCTGTTGGCCTTGCTGACCCTGGCGCGACTGGCGGAAGGTGCGGTCGAGCAGCTGCTGCTGGCGCTGCTGCAGCTGTTGCAGATCGCGCATCGCCTGGTTGCCGTTGCCCTGCATCTGCCGGGGCTGCGCCATGCGGAGGTTCTCCAGCATGTTCTGCAGCTGCGACAGGAGATCGCGCGCGGCATCCTTGGCGCCCATATGCGCGAGGTCCTTGGCGCGATCCAGCATGCGCTGGAGGTCGCGCTCGGACATCAGCCGATTGGGATCGATCGGCGGCATGTCCTCGGGATTCTGCCGCTGCATGTTCTCGGCGAGCGCCTTCAGGTAGCGGTCGATGGCATCCTTGAGCTCGCGGGTCAGCCGCTCGATCTCGGCGTCCGGCGCGTTGTGGTTGATCGCGTCCTGCAGCGCCTGCATGAGGTCGCGCAGGTCGCGCTGGGCCAGCGTCGCGTGGCCGTCCTCGAGCCGAAGCGCAAGGTCCCAAAGCAGCTGCTGAACCGAGGGAATCGCGGTCTTGGGGTCGCTCCGCTGCAGGCGCACCGAGGCGATACGCAGTCCCAGGAAGACCACTTTGTCATCGTCGAAGAAGGCGGGCCGCGCCGACAAGTCCGAGAGCGTCTCGGCGACCACGTCGCGATCCTGCGGATGCACCGTGAGCTCGCGACGCTGCTCGATGAGGGCCTTCGCGAAGGGATGCCGGAACACGCGCTCGGGCAGGGTGATGGTGACCGTCTCGCTTTTGCCGATCTGGTTCAGCGCGTCCGCAGCTTCTAGGTGAATCTCGACCGGCAGCCCCGCCCAAGGGTGCGGTGTCAAGTCGTAGAAGGCGGAATTGTGCGCCTCTTTCAGATGCAGGCCCGGCAGCGGTAACTCGAGCGCCATGAGATCGTCGGCTGGACCGTCCACGCGCTTGAGGACGGCTTTGGCGCTTTCGACGCCATAGTCGTCCGTGGCGTGGAACTCGACGCGCAGCTGATCGTGCACCTGCTTTTGCGGCTTGCTCGAGAAGGTGATGGTGGGCGGCAGATCGGGCACGATCCTGATCGGCCACGATCCGAGCGTGCGTCCGCCCTGCGTCACCGCCAGATGGCCGCCGGCCGTGAGCGTCGCGCTGCCCTTGAAGTTCTTGGCGTCGACGCGGGCGAACTCGCTCGATTTCCCCGCGACCTCGAGCTGGGGCGGCTCTCGGCCGCCGGATACCTGGGCCAGCACCGTGCTTCCGGTCGGGATCGCGATCGGGTCCTTGGCGGCGCCGCGCTGCAGGAAGAGCGGCGGCTCGCCGGTGTAGTCGGGCGGCGTCACCCAGATATCGAGGCTGACGGGCACACCGGCGCCCGGCGAGAAACTGAGCTGCGGCGCGAGCGCCCGCAGCACGCGATCGCCGCTGTCGGCTCCCGCTCCCAAGATGCCGATCAGCAAGGCGATCGTCAGCACGACGCGCAAGCCGTAGGGGTCGCGGCCGAGGAAGCCCGCCAGCGGCAGGCCGATCCTGAGGCGGCGCACCCGGCGCGCCATGCGCTCGCGGTGCGCATGCCACAGGGCCACCGCGACCGGGTCGGCGGAGCCGCCGGCGAGCCGGTCGGCGAGCGCCGCGAGCGGGCGATGCTCGAGGCCGCTCGCGGCCTCGATGCGCCGCCGCCCCTCGGATTCGGCGGGAATGCGCAGCGCGCGGATCCCTTGCCAGATCGCGAGCGCGAACAGCACCGCCAAGAGCGCGAGCGCGGTCGCATGGACCCAGCCTGGCACCATCACCGGCAGGTCGAAGAGCGCTGCCACCACGAAGAGCCCAAGCACGCCCAGCGCCGACGCGAATTCTGGCCAGCAGCGCTCCCAGAACACCGCCGCCCGCGCCAAGCCAACACGTGCGGAGAGGCTTCTCGCCGAGGGGGGTGGGGTCTGCGCAGCGGGTACGATCTCGGGCATACAACAAGCCCTTTCACCAGGGGTGAAGCCTCAACGCCACGTGCGAGCCGCGGGCCAACCCGATCGGGCGCAGCTGGCCTAGGCGAGCCAGGGCGGGATCCGATCCTGGCCCAGGACGTCCTCATAGCTCGGCCGAGGCCGGATTACGGCGAATCTTCCGCCTTCCACAAGGACTTCCGGCACCAGCAGCCTCGTATTGTAACTGGAACTCATGACGGCGCCATAGGCGCCTGCTGACAAAATTGCGAGGAGGTCGTCAGGCACAACCGGCGGTAGAGCACGACCGAGGGCGAATATGTCGCTGGACTCGCAGATCGGCCCCACGATGTCTGCGGGCTCGCGGGGCGCGCCAGGGTCCGGCTCTCGCACGGTTACGATCTCGTGCCATGCCTCATAAAGGGCCGGCCGGATCAAGTCGTTCATGGCGGCGTCCTGAATGACGAACCGGCGCGTCATCCCGGGCTTCACATAAATCACGCGGGCAACCAGGACCCCCGCATTGGCGACCAGCGCCCGGCCCGGCTCGAAGGAGAGCCGGAAACCGAGATTGTGGGTGAGCCGCCGCACCAGCGCCGCGTAATCATCGATCGGAGGTGGCGACTCCGAGCGATAGCGGACACCGAGCCCGCCCCCGAGGTCTAGTCGCTCGACCTCGAGGCCGCCTCGACGCAGCTCGAGCGCGAGGTCGATGAGGCGCTGGAACGCGGCCTCGAAGGGAGCGAGATCCGTCAGCTGCGAGCCAATGTGGACGGCGAGCCCCACGGGCTTGAGGCCGGGCAGTGCCGCCGCGCGGCGATAAGCATCCGCCGCATGGGCAAGATCGATGCCGAATTTGTTTTCTTTTTTCCCGGTGGAGATCTTCGCGTGGGTGCGCGCGTCGACATCCGGGTTGATGCGCAGCGCGATCGGCGCCGTCGCGCCGAGCTCTCGGGCGACGGTACTCAACAGCTCCAGCTCCGGTACCGACTCTACATTGATTTGGTGGATGCCCTGCGCGAGGGCGAAGGCGAGCTCTCCCCGAGTCTTGCCGATTCCCGAGAACACGATGTGCCCTGCGGGAACGCCTGCCGCGAGAGCGCGCCGAAGCTCGCCCTCCGAGACCACGTCGGCGCCCGCGCCAAGCTTGGCCAGAAGACGGATCACGGCCAGATTCGAGTTGGCCTTAAGCGCATAGTGGATGGCGACAGTCTCGCCTGCGAAGGCCGAGGCGAAGCGGCGGTAGGCGGTCGCGATCGCGGCGCTGGAATAGCAATAAACCGGAGTGCCGACGGCTGCCGCGATGCGCGCCAGCGGCACTTCCTCGACGTGAAGTTCGCCGGCGCGGTAGGCAAGAGCCGGCGCGGGGAGATGCCTCTCGGAGGCGTCGTTCATGTGCCCTTTGGCGGATAGGATTTGGGAAACGCGTCCTTTGGAACGCCTGGCGGCGGGTCCGGACTGGCTTTTCGGCCACAGGCGGCGAGCGGCACCACCAGCGCGGCGAGCGCGGCCGCGAGCGCCAGCCGGCGCGGCATCACGGCGCGCGGTTGCCCTGGACGGGCCGCGCCATCGGCGCCATGTTCTCGAAGGCGCGAGATTGGCTCGCGGCCCACGAGGTGCGCGGCAGGCTGGGCGGGCGTGGTGAGCATGTGCATGCGGTTCGGACGCGCGGTCATTCTAGTACTGGGTCTCTGCCTGCCGGGCGCCGCCGATGTCGCGGCGAACGGCGCTGCCGACCCGGGGCTGCCGCAGTTTAGCCCGACGACTCCCCCGCGGCCAGCGCCCGACGTCACCGTGCGCGCGCGCACGGGCGAAACTGTGCGACTCGCCGATCTCAAAGGCCGGCCGGTACTCATCAACTTCTGGGCTACCTGGTGCGCGCCCTGCGTTTCGGAGATGCCCGCGCTCGAAGC
>DASZHJ010000360.1:0-15144 GCA_035938015.1 Allostellaceae bacterium | reverse complement strand
GCGATAGGGCACCAGAATTGCGGGTCGCCCCATTACCGTGAGCTCGGCCACCGTCGAGGCGCCGGAGCGCGCAATCACCAGCTGCGCCCGAGCGAGCCTCGCCGGCACGTCGTCGAAGAAGGGACGGATCTCCGCACTCATGCCGCCCGCGGCATAGGCGGCGCGCACGACATCGAGATCCTCCGGCCGCGCCTGCTGCGTAAGCCTGAGTCGCCGCCGCAACGGCTCCGGCAGCTGCGCAAGCGCCGGCGGCACGGTAGCGCTCAGGATGCGGGCACCTTGGCTACCGCCGAGCACCAGGAGCTCGAAGTCGGCATCGCCGCGGGACTCCACATAGGGAGTGCCCCGCAAAGCCGCCACCGCGGGCCGGACGGGGTTGCCGGTCTCGGTCACGCGGCTGCGGTCGGCCGCGCTCAGGCCTGCGACCTCCGCGAAGGAGGTTGCGATCCCGCGCGCCCGCGAAGCCAGCAGCCGGTTCGCGCGCCCAAGGATCGCGTTCTGCTCGTGGATCACCGTCGGCCGTTTCTGCCGCGCCGCCGCCAGCATCGTCGGTACCGACGGATAGCCGCCGAAGCCCACCACCGCGGCGGGTCCGAGGGTGCGCAGGTGCCGGCCGGCATCGAGAATACCGAGCGCGAGCTCGACCAGACCCATGGCCTTGCGGAGCAGATTACCGCTGAACCGGCCCGCGCGGATGCGATGCAGCGCCACGCCGGGCAGGCGCTCGCCGAAGGTCTCGCCGCGGCTGTCCGTGACTAGCGCCACGCGCCGGCCGCGCGTCAGCAGCGCCCGCGCCAGCGCTTCCGCCGGAAACATGTGGCCGCCCGTACCGCCAGCAGCGAGCACGACGAGGCCGGGGCTGCTCATGTCTCGACCCCGCCGAAGCGCCGCCGCGTGAGTGCGAGGGCCATTCCCATGCCGAGCCCCACCGCCACCATCGATGAGCCGCCATACGAGATGAACGGCAGCGTCATGCCCTTGGTGGGCATCAGGTGCAGGGTCGAGGCCATATTGATGATGGCCTGCAGGCCGAACTGCACGAAAAGCCCCGTCGCCGCCAGCATCACGAAAAGATTCGGCTCTTGGATCACGCGCGTGAAACCGCGCAGCACCACGAAAGCGAAGAGCGCGACGATGGCAAGGCAGACCACTAGGCCCAGCTCCTCGCCCGCCACCGCGAAGACGAAATCGGCGTGGGCATCAGGGAGCGACCCCTTGACGGTGCCCTCGCCAGGGCCGCGTCCCCAGAGACCGCCGTTCGTGAAAGCCTCCATCGAGCGATTGATCTGATAGCCATCGCCGCCGCGGTCGAAGAACTGGTCAATGCGCGCGGCCACGTGGGGCAGCGCGAAATAGGCCGCGACCACGCCTATGGCGCCGCAGCCCATGCCGACTGCGACCCAATAGAGACGAAGGCCCGCCAGAAAGAACTGCGTCAGCCACACGGCAGACACCACCGCCGCCATGCCGAGGTCGGGCTGCTTCACCAGCATGCCCAACACCAGCAGAAACAACCCCAGCGAGATGGCATTGCCGGGGAAACTCGGGTTGCTGCGCTGCTCCGCGAACAGCCACGCCGCGACCACGGCGAAGGTCGGCTTGACGAATTCGGATGGCTGCAGCGCGAAGCCCGCGAGGTTGATCCAGCGCCGCGCACCCTTGATGTCGACGCCGACGATGAAAGTCAGGGCCAGAAGCGCCAGCGCGATCGCGAACCCGATAAAGGCCGTGCGGCGCACTACGCGCGGGCTTTGCAGCGACACGATGAACAGCACGGAAACGGCGAGCGGCAGCACGGCGAAGAACCGCTTTACGAAATGCAGGTTATCGGCGCCGATGCGGTCCGCGACCGCGGGGCTCGCCGCCATCACCAAGAGAGCGCCGAAACCGATCAGCGTCAGCAGCGCTGCGAGCGTCCAGCGGTCGACGGTCCACCACCATTGCGCGATCGGGCTCTGATCGACGCGGGCGAAGCTCATGGGCGCCTCGCCAAATCTGCGACGAGTGCGCGGAACGCGTCGCCGCGGGCTTCGAAATTCACGAACTGATCGAAGGACGCGCAAGCCGGCGAGAGCAGCACCACGGCACCGTCCGTGCGCTCGACGCGCGCTGCGGTCCGCGCCTCGGTAAGAGCCGTCGCGAGATCGCCGGAGCGCGTGTGCGGGACCGCGTCGCCCAGCGTGCGGGCGAAGCTTTCGGCGGCCTCGCCGATCAAGAAAGCGCATCGAATGCGTGGGAACAGCGGGAGCAGCGAGTCGATTCCGCCTGCCTTGGGCACGCCCCCCGCGATCCAGTAGACGGCGTCGTAACAGACCAGCGCCCGCGCCGTCGCGTCTGCATTGGTCGCCTTCGAGTCGTTGATGTATCTGACCCCGTCGATGGTCGCGATCAACTCCTGCCGGTGGGCAAGGCCCGGGAAGCTCTGGATGCCCGCCGCCGCGACATCGGCGGGAATCCCGACCCGGCGCGCCGCGGCAAAAGCGGCCGCCGCGTTCTGCCAGTTGTGCCGACCCGGCAGCCGTGGCGCGCGGCGCATATCCATGACACGCTTGGCCTGCGCCCCAGTGGCGTCGGTCATAACACCGTCCGCGACGTAGACGCCGCGTTCGACCGCACCCTCCGCCGAAATCGGCAGGACGGCTTGGCGCTTCTCGCTCTGAAGCTTCCCGGCAATGCCCCGGCAGATCCCATCATCCATACCGACCACGGCCGCCTGGCTCGGCTTCTGATTTGCGAAGATGCGCTCCTTGGCAGCGACGTAGCCGGCCATGCCGCCGTGCCGCTCGAGGTGATCGGGCGTCACGTTGAGCAGCACCGCGACCTCGCAGGCCAGCGACTGAGTGAGCTCGAGCTGATAGGAACTCATCTCGAGAACGTAGATGCCGTCCTTGCCGAGCGGCGCGAAGGACAGCACGGGTGTGCCGAGGTTGCCGCCAACCGCGACCTCGCGCCCGCTCTCCCGCAGAATGTGGCCGATGAGCGCGGTTGTGGTCGACTTGCCATTGGTGCCGGTGACGGCGACATAGCGCGCCGCGGGCGCGCTCTGAACCAGCAGCTCGATGTCGCCGATCAGTGGCACCTTCGCGCTCCGTGCCGCCGCCGCGACGGGATGCGGCTTCGGATGCGTGTGCGGGATACCCGGCGACATGACCAAGGCCGCCATGCGCCGCCAATCGAGCTGGGCTGGCTCCGTGATCGCGATGCCCACGGACGCGGCCGCATCGCGCCGGGGCGCGGCATCGTCCCAGGCGTGGACCCGGGCACCGCCCGCGCTCAGCGCGGCCGCGGCCGCGAGGCCGGTCCGCGCGAGGCCGAGCACAGCCACGTCCTGCCCCTCGTATGCGGTGACCGGGATCATCGCGCTCACCTCAGCTTCAAGGTGGCGAGGCCTGCGATCGCGAGGATCGAGGCGATGATCCAGAACCGGATGACGATGGTGGGCTCCTGCCAACCCTTCTTCTCGAAGTGATGGTGCAGCGGCGCCATGCGGAAAACGCGCTTGCCTGTAAGCTTGTAGCTGGCGACTTGCATGATCACCGACACCGTCTCCAGCACGAAGAGACCACCGATGATGGCGAGCACGATCTCGTGCTTGGTGATGACCGCGATAATGCCGAGCGCGCCGCCGATTGAGAGCGAGCCGGTGTCGCCCATGAACACCATGGCCGGCGGCGCGTTGAACCAGAGAAAACCCAGCGCCGCTCCGACCATGGAGCCGCCGAATATCGCGAGCTCACCGGTGCCGGGCACGTGCTGGATCTGCAGATAGTTGGCGAAATTGAGATTGCCGACGAGGTAGGCGATCAGCGAGAAGCAGCTCGCGGCGATCATCGCTGGTACGATTGCGAGACCGTCGAGTCCGTCGGTGAGATTGACCGCGTTGGAAGCGCCGGTGATGACGACGACGCCGAGCGGCAGGAAGAACCAACCGAGATCGGGCAAGACACCCTTGAAGAAGGGCACCGCGAGCGAGGTACCCAGTGGCTGGCGAGTGATGTAGATGACAGCCAGTGTAGCGGCGGCGCTCAGCACCACCTGCGCCAGGAACTTGATGCGGCTCGGGAGACCCCGCGACGAGCGCCGCGTCAGCTTCTGGTAATCGTCGAAGAATCCGATGGCACCGAAACCTACAGTCACCAGCAGGGTGATCCAGACATAGGCGTTGGTGAGATCGGCCCAGAGCAGCGTCGAGATCGCGACCGCGAGCAGGATCAGGAACCCGCCCATGGTCGGCGTGCCCTTCTTGCGCAAGAGGTGCCCCTCGGGTCCATCGATCCGGATCGGCTGGCCTTCCGCCTGCTTCGATTTCAGCCACTGGATCACGCGTGGCCCCGCGATGAAACAGATGACGAGAGCCGTGACAACGGCGCCGCCGCTCCGGAAGGTCTGATACCGGAACAGGTTGAACGGCTCGAACTTGCCGGCCAGCGGAACCAATAGGTGGTACAGCATGCCCGTTAGCCCTTGACCGCGAGCGCGGTTTCGCGCGCGCCCTTCAGCAGTGGCTTCACGATGTCGGCCATGCGGCTACCGAGTGAGCCCTTGACCATCACGACATCGCCTGGCCGCAGCGCCGCCATGAGTGCCGGCAAAAGCTCGGCGGAAGTGGCCGCATGTCCGCCGCGCCGCGTCGAAGGCAGCGCGCGATCCAGATGCTCCATCTCGCGCCCGACGGTGAAGACCAGGTCGACGTCCGCGGTGAGCACAGGCTGAGCGAGCTCCGCGTGCAACCTCGAGGCGGCGTCTCCGAGCTCCAACATGTCCCCGAGCACGGCAATCCGGCGACCGCCTGGCCGCGGCACGATCGTCCGCAGCACCGCGAGCGCCGCGCGCATGGAGTCGGGATTGGCGTTGTAGCTCTCATCGACGAGTTCGACTTCGCCGCCCTTGACCGCGATGCGATGACGCCGGCCACGGCCGTCGAGCGCGTCGAGCGAGCCCATCGCGGCCGCCGCGATGCTGATGTCGGCGTCTGCCGCCTTGACCGCCGCCATCACGGCGAGGCTGTTGATCACCCAGTGGCGCCCAGGCAGGCTCACGCAATAGTCGACGATTTCGTCCGCCACCAGTGCCGTGACGGCACTGGCGGTGGAGTAGAGGTGGCAATCGATCAGCCGCACCGCCGCGTCAGCGTGCTCGCCGAAACCCAGGATGCGCGCGAGGCCGCGCGTGCGCGCCGCGACGGCAAGGCGCTCGAAATGCGGGTTGTCCTGGTTCAGCACCGCTACACCCTCGCGCGACATGCCCTCGAAGATCTCTGCCTTGGCATCGGCGATCGCTTCCACCGAGGGAAAGAAGCCCAGATGCGCCGGAGAGATCGTCGTGATAACGGCGATGTCCGGCTCGACCAGGCGCGTGAGCGCGGCGATCTCGCCGGGATGGTTCATGCCGATCTCGAAGACGCCAAAGGCGGTATCCCTCGGCATTCGTGCGAGCGACAGCGGTACGCCCCAGTGGTTGTTGAGGCTCGCCGCCGAGGCGACCGTTCGCCCCTGGCGCTCGAGCGCCCGACGCAGCGCCTCCTTGGTGCCGGTCTTGCCAACACTGCCGGTGACTGCAATCACGCGCGCCTTGCTGCGCGCGCGGCCGGCCTGGCCGAGCTGAGTGAGTGCCGTCAGCGTATCGGGCACGAGGATCAACGGTGCGTCCGCCGACAGACCTTCGGGCTTGCGCGAGACCAGCGCCCCGGTTGCACCGCGCTTTAATGCATCCGCGATGAAATCGTGCCCATCGAGGCTTGGACCGGCGAGCGCCACGAATAGATCGCCTGCAGCAACCGTGCGGCTGTCGATGGAGACGCCGCTGACACTCCAATCGCCCTGCCCCGCGCCGCCGGTCGCCGAAACGATGTCGTTTGCGGTCCAGAGCGCGGTCATGAGCGAGCCTTCGCGAGCAATGCGACCACGGCGCGCGCAACCTCCGCATCTTCGAAGGGATGCGTGACGTCGCCGACGATTTGCCCGCGCTCGTGCCCCTTGCCGGCGAGCACCAGCAGGTCCTCGGGCTGCAGCATGTCGATGGCGAACGCGATCGCCTCGCCGCGGTCGCCGATCTCGCGCGCGCCCGGCGCGCCGACCAGGATCGCCCGTCGGATCGCAGCCGAGTCCTCGCTGCGGGGATTGTCGTCGGTGACGATGACCACGTCGGCGAGCCGCGTCGTCACCTCGCCCATCGCAGGACGCTTGCCGGCATCGCGGTCCCCGCCGGCACCGAACAGGACCACCAGCCTGCCGCGGCAGTGTGG
The DNA here is from genome assembly GCA_035938015.1 of Allostellaceae bacterium. Lineage (GTDB taxonomy): Bacteria > Pseudomonadota > Alphaproteobacteria > ATCC43930 > CGMCC-115725 > DASZHJ01. The sequence continues at coordinate 8,900 of DASZHJ010000360.1, read as the reverse complement.
CCGCAGCGCCGTCAGCACGTTCTCGAGCGCATCGGGCGTATGCGCATAGTCGACGAAGATCGGTGCACCATTGGGATGCGAGGCCACGTGCTGCACCCGCCCCGGCGCACCCACGAGCTGGCCCAGCGCCTCCACCGACATATCCCGCGGGACTCCCGTGGCGAGCGCCAGCCCCAGTGCCGCCAGCGCATTCATCGCCTGGAAACGCCCAACCAGCGGCAGCGACACCGTGTAGCGGCGGCCAAGCACCTTGAGATCGAGCTCTTGACCCGCGGCGCCGGGCCGTGCCGCCAGCAGCCGCAGCTCCGTGCGGGCACCGGTGCCGTAGGCAAGAATGCCGTGCGAGCGGCTCCGAGAGAGCCGGGCCAGCGCATCGAATTCCGGCGCGTCGGCGTTGAGGACGGCCGCCCGGCCGCGCGGCAACAGCTCCCCGAACAGCCGCGCCTTGGACGCGAGATAGGCCTCCATGGTGCGGTGATAGTCGAGATGATCGCGCGATAGGTTGGTGAACGCCGCGGCCGCGACATCGAGACCATCCAGGCGAAATTGATCGAGTCCATGGCTCGACGCTTCGATCGCGACGTGATCAATGGCGAGCCTGGCGAGGTCTTGAAGCTCGCGGTGCAAGGTCACCGGATCGGGCGTGGTGAGCGCGCCCGCGCGCTCGAAGTCGGGCCCTACCACCCCGAGCGTGCCCACGCTCGCAGCGCGGCGCCCGGCGTGTTGCCAGATCTGACGCGTGAAGGCCGCGACCGAGGTCTTGCCATTGGTGCCCGTGACGGCAACCAGCGTCTTCGGCTGCGGTGCGTGGAAGCGCGCCGCCATCTGGGCGAGGCGCCGGCGCGGATTCGGATCGACCATGACCGGGATGCCCGGGTACTCGCGATGCAGGGCCGTCAGCACCTGCGAATCGTCGATCAGCAGCGCGGTGGCGCCGCGCTTCACGGCATCGCCGATGAAGATCTTGCCGTGGAGCTTGCTTCCCGGCAGCGCCGCGAACAGGAACCCGGGTTCGACCGCGCGCGAATCGGCCGTGAGGCCGCGGATAACGGGATCGCCGTGTGGCGCGGAGAGCGAGGGCGCGAGAGAGCCGTCCATGAACTCAGTTAGCCGCAATCTTCCGTCCCAAGGATGGCGCAAAGTCGACCAGCAAAGCGCGGCGAATTTCGGGCGAATCTTCGTCTACCGGCGGGATTCCCACGATGGGCGCCATGCGCTGCACGATACGGCTCACCGCCGGCGCCGCCACCCATCCGCCGGTTGCCTCACCCATGCTCTTGGCGTTGGCATGAGGCTGATCGATGCTCACCATGATGACGTAGCGCGGGTCGTTGATCGGGAACACCCCGACAAACGAAGAAAGCAGCTCCTTGCGCACGTAGCCGTGGACGTCGACTTTCTCGGCCGTCCCGGTCTTGCCCCCAACCAGGTAGCCCGGCGCCGCCCCGAACTTGCCGGTACCCTGCTCGACCACGAGTCGCAGCAACCGGCGCATGTCCTCCGATGTCTGACGCGACAGCACCCGCACGCCCGCCGGCCGGTAATCGTCGGGATGCTTCAGGAAGGTCGCGCGGTGCAGCGTCCCGCCGTTGACCACCGCGCTCACGGCAGTCACCATCTGGAGGGGACTCACGGAGATGCCATGCCCGAACGCAATCGTCATCGTGTTGACGAGGTGCCAGGCAGTCGGCCATTCGGGCCGGCCGATTTCCTGGATCTCCACCTTGGGCTCGGCCAGCAATCCCAGCTTGCCCAGGAAATCCTTCTGCCGGTCGCCGCCGGCATCCACCGCCATCTTGGCCGACCCGATGTTGGAGGAATACATGAAGATCTCGGGCACACTGAGCCAGCGGCGCTTGGCGTGGTCATCGTGGATGGTGAAACGGCCGATGTGGATCGGCTCGCTGGCGTCATAGCCGCCCGCGAGCGTGGTGACGTGATTGTCGAGCGCCATCGCGGTGGTAAAGATCTTGAACACCGAACCCATCTCGTAGGTGCCGAGCGTTGCGCGGTTAAACAGATTGTCCTGATTCGCGCCGCTCATGTCGTTGGGATCGAAGCCCGGTAGCGAGGCGAGCGCCACGATCTCGCCGGTGTTCGCGTCCGCAATGACGCCGGTCCCGCCTTGGGCGCCGAAGGCCGTAATCTGGGCTTGGATCTCCTCCGTCAGGATGTATTGCAGCCGGGTGTCGAGCGAGAGCTCGATCGGGTCGTCACCGGCCTTGAGCTCGTCATCGAGCCCGCGCTCGATGCCGGCGAGACCCTTGTTGTCCGCGGTGTCGACGTAACCGACTACCGCCGATGTCAGATCACCCTTGGGATAGACCCGAAATCCCACGGTCTCGAACTTGACCCCGGGAATACCGAGATTGTTGACCGCGAACTGCTGGTCGGGCGTGAGCTGCCGCTTGAGACGGACGTACTTGCGCCCGGAACTCAGCTTCGCCTGCACTTCCTGTTGATTGAGGTCCGGCAGCACCGCGACCAACTTGCGCGCGGCATCCGCGGCGTTGTCGACCAGCTTGGGATAGGCCACCAGCGCCTCGCTCTCGAGTGTACGCGCCAGCAACACGCCGTTGCGGTCGACGATATCGGCGCGCGCCGCCTCGGTGCGCGACCGCACATGGGCATGGCCGAGCTTCGTCTCGCCGCCCTTGAGCACGGTCAAATCGACGAGGCGAAGACCGATCACCGAGAAAGCGAGCGCGAACAGCACGCCCGTCAGCAGGAGCCGCGTGCGGCTGGTCTCCAACAGCTCTTTCTCCGGACCCTCCTTGGGCTGGGCGCCGCACGGCGCGGGCTTGTAGTGCCGGGGACGACAGGGGTTCTCATCGAGGTGGAGCGCGGGCTTCATCGAGCTGCTCCGGGCTTGACGCTGACGAAATCGGTGCCGCCCGGCAGGCGAACTGCCGCATGGCTTGGCGTCGACTGAGGTGCGCTCGCGATGGCGGGACTCACCGTGTCGCTTGAGCGGAATGGAATCTGATCGAGGCTGCCGAGTTGGGCGCGAGTTACCGGCACCAAAGTGAGATGGCGCTGACGCAGCTGGTCGAGGCGGCTGAGCTGAGTGAGATAGCTCCACTCTGCGCTCAGCACGCGGAGCTGATCCCGATCGGTGTCGATCTGGCGATTGACGCGGCCGAGCTCATCGTCGACTTGCGCGACTTGATATTTCATCTCGAAGGTGCCGAAGCCCGCGAGGCCGACCGCGGCGAGCCAGCCCCAGGTGGCGAGGCGAAACATGGTCATGCGGCAATCCCCGTCTCGGCGGGCGACGGCGGCGCGGCGGTGCGCTCGGCAGCTCGGAGCCTTGCGGAGCGGGCGCGCGGATTGCGCGCGATCTCCTCTGCCGAGGGCCGCAGCGGCCGCCGGGTCAGCACGGCGAAGCTGGGCGCACGCGATACCGGGCTTAGCCGATGACGCGAGCCGCCGGTGCCGCCGCTCCGCGCGCGCAGGAAATCCTTCACCTTGCGATCCTCGAGGGAATGGAAGGCGACGATCGCGAGCCGCCCGCCCGGCTGCAGCAGTCGCTCGGCGGCGCCGAGCGCGCGCTCGAGCTCGCCGAGCTCATCGTTCACTTCCATGCGAAGCGCCTGGAAGGTGCGCGTGGCGGGGTCGATGCCGCCTGCGGTCGGCACGACCTTGCGAACCAGCGCCGCGAGCTCGCGCGTACGCGTCAGGGGCGCTTTCGCGCGCGCCGACACGATCGCGCGGGCAACTCGTCGCGAGTAGCGCTCCTCGCCATAGACGTAGATGAGATCCGCGAGCGCCGCCTCGGGCAGCGTGTTGACCAGCTCTGCGGCAGTGGTGCCCTCGCTCGACATGCGCATGTCCAACGGGCCGTCCGCACGGAGCGAGAAGCCGCGCCTCGCATCGTCCATCTGATCGGAGGAGAAGCCGAGGTCGAGCGCGATGCCGGTCACCCGCGCGATGCCGAGGGCAGCGAGGATGCGCTCGAGGTCGCCGAAGCGCCCCTCTACCACGGTCAAGCGGCCGGCGTAGTGGCTCGCGAGCACGCCGCCGCGGGCCACCGCCGCCGGATCTCGGTCGAGCGCCACTACGCGACAGCGCGCGGCCTCGAGGATCGCACGGCTGTAATTTCCGGCGCCAAAAGTGCCGTCAACGTATAGCCCGTCATCGCGTGGCGCCAACGCGGCGATGGCTTCGGCGAGGAGCACGGGCACGTGAGCGCCGGCGGACTCCGATCTCGAATCGGCGGGGCCGCTCACCGGCGCTCTCCCGGCGGCAGCGTGACACCCTGACGCCGCGCGCGCTCGCGCAGCTCGGCCTGATGCGTCTTGAAGCGCTCGGGCTCCCAGATCTGGAACGCGCGGCCTTGGCCGACGAATGCCGCGTGGTCGGTGATGCCCGCGTGCTCCGCGAGCACCTGCGGCAGCATGATGCGGCCTTCACCGTCGAAGGACAGCTGCTGCGCATCGGAGAACACCACCGAGGCATTGTCATGCGATTCGGAGAACTGGCCCATCTGATCGACACGACCGCTCATCTCTTCCATGCGGTCGATGCCGCTGCCCTCGACGCAGGGCAGCTTGAAGGAACGGTAAGCGACGATGCCGAGGAAGCTCTGTCCCGCCAGCGCGGAACGAAAGCTGGCCGGCACGGAGACACGCCCCTTGCGGTCGACTTTGTTCACGAACGTGGACAGAAACAACGCCACCGCGTCCCCCACCTGTCCCGCCAACGGCCTGGGGCCCGCACCCTCTCGGATGGGCCGCGGCATTGCCCCTATGGGACGTTATGGGATAGCATGGGATCAACTGGGGGTCAATGGAATATGCCAGTAAAACAGCGGGATTAAGAAGAATTTGCGGTGAACTATTTTGGCCCATCCCTAGTCCAAACCGAGATGCCTTCCCCCACTGCTGGGGCCAAACGGAGTAGGCGGCTGCCATGTTCTCTGATTGTTCTTGGTGCATCAAAGAAAAGCTGCCAGACGGCCTGTAAGCCGGGTTCTGTCCCCGCCGGAACCGGCGGTAGATGACCATTCCTCTGGGACGCTCGTTGCCGAGCGCCTCGCGCGACCGACCCGGACGGCGACGCGAAAGCGCGCCTGGCCCTTGTGGGGCCTGCCGTCCCTACTTGGTCTTGCTCCCGGTGGGGTTTGCCGTGCCAGCACCGTTACCGGCGCCGCGGTGCGCTCTTACCGCACCCTTTCACCCTTGCCGCTCGCCGAAGCGAACTCGGCGGTTTGCTTTCTGTGGCACTGTCCCTGGGGTCGCCCCCGCCGGGCGTTACCCGGCACCGTGCTTCCGTGGAGCCCGGACTTTCCTCCCTCCGCCCTCGCGGGCAAAGAGCGGCCATCCGGCCGTCTGGCATCCTGAAATTGGGGCGAGAGTGTGGCCCTGTCAATGAAATGCCCTGCGCGCAAAGGGCACGCAGGGGTCACCGTGCGGCTTAGGAATAGAGAGCGCCGGAAGCCGTTTTCCCACATGGGGACGGAGCGCTCGAGCCAAGGAGGCCGACATGGCCGCTCGCTTTCTTACCGCATTCGCCGCAGCCCTGTTCCTGGTAGGCCCGACCGTCTGGGCGCAATCGCAACCGGCGGACCCGCCGGGTCGCGTTGGGCGCTTGAGTACCATCGAGGGGCCCGTGCAGCAGCGAACGCCCGATGACAACGATTGGACCCAAGCCAATCTCAACTATCCCGTCACCACCGGGTTCGCGATTGCGACGCAGGAGGGCGGCCGCACGGAGATCCAAGTGGGCTCGATGGCGCTCCGCGTGGGCTCCGCAAGCGAGCTCGACGTCACTAACCTGGGCGACCGCGACGCCTCACTCACGCTCGCTCAAGGCGAGTTGAACGTCCGCCTGGGCCGGCTCTCGAGTGGAGAGCGCATCGAGATTGTGACGCCAAGAGGCGTCATGGAGATCCTCGCCGCCGGCCAATACCACATCGATGCCGGCACCACGGACAGCCCGACCCGCTTCGAGGTATTCAAGGGGCGCGCCGAGCTGCAGCGCGATGGCGGCAATACCGCACTCGCGAGTGGCCAGGCCGCGCTGATCAACGCCGACGAGAGCCAAAGTCTCACCATGGCCTCGGCCGAGCCCGATCCGCTTGACCAGTGGGCACTCGGCCGCGATCGCGGTCCCGCCAGGCCGCCCGCCAACACGGCGAGCGCGGCAGCGCCCTACGTATCGCCGGAAATGACGGGCGAGAGCGACCTTTCGGCCTACGGCAACTGGAACACCGATCCGCAATATGGGTCGGTCTGGTATCCGAGCGGCGTGCCCGCGGATTGGGCGCCCTACACGTACGGGCGCTGGAACTGGGTGAGCCCGTGGGGTTGGACCTGGATCGACGACGAGCCCTGGGGTTTCGCGCCCTTCCACTATGGCCGCTGGGCCTATCGGGACGACGGTTGGTGCTGGCTTCCGGGCGAGGTCGTGGCGGAGCCGATTTACGCGCCCGCGCTGGTGGTCTTCGTGGGCTCGCCCGAGCATCGCTTCTTCTTCGATCGCGACCGTGAAGGCATCGGCTGGTTCCCGCTGGGACCCCGCGAGGCCTATGTGCCGGGCTACCGCGCGAGCATCGACTACGTGCGCAACGTCAACCGGACCAACGTCGACGTCCGCAACCTCAACATCACGCGCGTGAACGACAGGGTCGTCGTCAACAACGGCCGCGGCGATACCGTAAACAATTTCACGAATCATCGCTTCGCGACCGTGGTGCCCGCCAATCAGTTCGGGCGCGGCTCCCAGCGCGTCCGCGACGTGGCCGTGCATTCCGCAAGTGCGGCGACCACTGTGGCGAGTCTGCCCGTCTCCCACGACCCCGCGGTGACGCCGCCGCGCACGGTCGCCGGATCCACCGCAACCACCAACCGGGCCGCCCAGTTCAATCGCACCAACCGGCCGCCGCTCCCGCAAGCCGGCGCTACGGCGGGAGTGCAGTCGCGGCAAGTCGGCGGCACCGCCAGGGGGGCGAGCGCGCCGAGCCGCTCGGTCACGGGCCACGCCCTGCCGGCGATACCGCCCGCGCGCGGCGGCGCAGCGGCCACGGGCTCCAACGGTCCGCCGACCACGAGCTCCAACGCGCCCGGCCGCTTCGGCGCCAGCGCACGGACCGCTACCTCCAACGCTGGGCGCGGCCTCCCGCCGATTCCGCCGGCGCATGGCGGCGCGCCCTCGATCAATCGGGGTGGCAACGGTGCGCCACAGGGTGCCGCGGTCAACAATGCCGCGCCCACCGGTCGTGCCGCCCACGGCCCCTTCGGCACCACCCGGCCGACGGCAACGATGAACTCGACCGCGCCCAATGTGACATCAAGCTCGGCCGGCCGCGGTCTATCCCAGCTGCCGACTACCCGGCAGCAAATGGTGAAGCCCCCCGCGCCGCGGACTCACATTGCGCAGCCACCCACGGTGCCAACGGGGACATCCGCCGGCCATCGAGGCTTCGCGGCCCCGGCAACGCCGAGCTTCCAGCGCAATACGGCGGCACCGACGCACAATTTCGCGCCACCGCGTTCCCAGGCGCCCGCGCACACCGCTGCGCCTGCCCGCACCTTCGCGCCACCACCGCGTCCCCAAGCGCCCGCGCACACCGCTGCGCCTGCCCATGCCTTCGCGCCACCGCCGCGGCCGGCGCCCACTCCGCATGTCGCAGCACCCGTGCACAGCGCGCCGACGCCCGCACCAGCTCGCCCGGCGAGCAACGCGGCGGTGTCGCACGCGCCGGCTCCGCATCCGCAACCGGCGCCACACCCCGTAAACAACAATAAGAAGCAGAACCAGTAACTAGGATCGGCGGCGAGCCTGGAGCGCGCTCACCGCGTGCTCCACCGCCGCGAGGCGCTGAGCGGTTCCCGGATCGAGGCCGCCGTCGACGAGCGTGGGTCGATACCGACGCTGGAAGGCGATCAACACCTGACGCGTCTCGGCGTCGAGTGCTCCCGAGCTCGCTACGGCATAACCGATCGCAGCCAGCATGGCCTGAGCGCCGGCGATATCCGTAGGGGGCGGCCGTGAGTCTGTCGGCCATAGCCCGATCCCCGCCTCCGCCAAACGCGGCCAATCGAACAGCTCGCCCGGATCCTGTTTTCGCAGCGGCGCCACGTCGGAGTGGCCGACCACGCGATCCCGCGGTATCGGGTGCCGCAGCAGCAGCCCGCGGCAAAGCGTCTCGAGCGCCGCCATCTGCGCGTTGGGAAACGCACGATAGCCCCAATCGTGACCGGGATTGACCAGCTCGATGCCGATCGAGGCGGCGTTGACGTCCCGTGTGCCCTGCCAGAAAGAGGTGCCAGCGTGCCAGGCACGCCGGCTTTCCTCGACCAGCCGCCAGACCGTGCCGTCCTCGTCGAGGACGTAATGCGCGCTCACCTTGGCGGCGGGATCGCAGAGCCGGTCGATCGCCTCTACGGCGGTCTTCATGCCGGTGTAGTGCAGCACCAGCATGTCGATCCGGCCGCTCTCCGGCCGCGCATCGTGATTGGGCGAGGCGCGCTCATGGATGATCATGGCGAGATTCTACTCGACCGCGGACCGTAACCGAAGCGAGGCAGGCGAACCGAACATAGGATATAGACTAATGCCTCGAGCATCGCAGCGAGAGAGCATCCATGATCCGGATCGAGCCATACCGGCTTGCTGACTTGCCGCTCGTCGTGACATTCGTCGCAGCCATCCAAGAGCACGAGAGCGCGACAGTGCCGGAGCTGAAGCCGAGCCCGGAGATCGCCGCCGCCTATACGGAGATGATCATGCGGAACGTGCGGGAGAAGGACGGCGTCATGCTGATGGCGCGGCACGCTACCGAGACGGTCGGCTTTGCCGATGGCTGGGCCGAGGTCGACCAAGACCCCTGTCTCGAGGAAGAGGCACGCCGACATGCCTACGTCTCCGACATCTATTTCCTCGAGGCCACCCGCCGC
>DASZHJ010000359.1:0-9407 GCA_035938015.1 Allostellaceae bacterium | reverse complement strand
ACCCCGCCGGAGACCATGAACATGCCGCGCTCGGACATAGCGGTCAAAAAACCATCCTTCGGTTGCAAGCGGGCTCTTTGCCGCGCCGCGACCCCGGCCGAGCGTCGATCGGGCGCACAAACGCCCGCTCTCCGCGCAGGCGGATGCTCCAGCTTTAACCGGATTGGTGCATATAGAGTTAAATTCGTGCGAGCTAACAGGGTTAACGCGGACGGCCTAATTCACCCGACCTGCACGGGCCGATGATCGTGTCCGCGCAAGTGTCTGCGAGATGGAAGTGAGACGTCGGCATCGCTCTCTTGCGAGCGATGCCGATCGCGCTCGCGAGCTTCGTGTTTACTGGTTCGTGACGCCGGCGGCATCGTTGATGCAGGCGCCGCGCTCGAGCTTGCCCTTCATCTTCTCACACTGTGGGTAGGCTCGGAACAATTGACGATCGACCGAGGTATTCTGGCCGAGTTGCAGACACTGATCGGAGTGCGCGCGGTCGCAGACGGGATAGTCGAGACCGCCCGGCAGATTGGTCGCCGCGTGCGCGGCGCTGCCGAGCCCAAACACGATCGTTGCGGTCGTCATAGCCAAGAGGCGCTTCATCATCGGGGTTCTCCTTTTCCTAGCTCGAGCTGACCGGCAGCAAGATGCGGAGCCATGCGCCCCCGCGTCGCCCGCCCCCTTGCTGTCTGTCGTGATGCCGCGGGCCGGCGAGCCGCCGGCCCGGCCGAGAATGCGGCGACCTCGTTGGGTGCCGCCTCGCGTGAACAACTAGTGTCCACCTGCCGCGATGCGATAGGCCGAAGGGGGTGAAGCCGCGCGAGACCTGCGACAAGTTTTGGTCGGCACAACCAACGGTCGCGGCGGCTCGAGATCTCTCGCGTGCATCTCGGGCTCAGCGACGGCGCGGGGATGGACGCGGGAGCGGCCGGCCTACAAGAGCGATGGGTCGATATTTGACCCATGCCGAAGGGGGGATCAATTCTGGACCAACCGGGACCTTGGCCTAGCTTCCTAGCTCTGGGGCGAACCGCGGGGCCATGGATCGCCCGCGCATCGGGCGTCATCGGTATCGGCAGCATCGCGCTCCTCTGCCTTTACCTTATGGTCGCCATGATTGTCGTTATCCTGGTCGGCCTCGGCTTCGCCTGATTGCGCGTGCGGCCACGCGCCGAGGAGTTGACCCATGGCTCTCTCACCCGGGCTCGCGGCAACCCTGATCCTGCTGGTCCACTTGGCCATCGTTGCCTTCAACGTATTCGGCCTGGTGGCGATCCCCTTTGGGAAATGGGCCGGTTGGGAATTCGTGCGCGGCTTTTGGTGGCGCTTCGCCCATGTCCTCACGCTGGCGGTGGTGGCATTGCAAGCGGTGCTCGGGCGGGCCTGCTTCCTCACGATCTGGGAAAACGCGCTCAGAGCGACCGCCGAGGCGGACGAGCCGCCGCCGATGATCGCAACCTGGATCAACGGCGTGCTCTATTGGCCGCTGCCGCTTTGGGTATTCGCGGCGGGATACGTCTGCGTACTGCTCTATGCGCTGCTGCTCTGGCGATGGGTCCCGCCCCGGGTCCGCACGACCGGGCGTGTATCCGCCTGAGCGCGGGTTATTGAGGCTTCGCGCGCTTCAGCTCGTAGACCTGCAGATTGCAGAGCGCCACGCGCAGCAGCGGCGTCGCCACGCCCTTGGCTTCGCCGCGGCGGACCATGTCGCCCACGATGTGATCACCCTCCGTTGCGCCGCCCGCATCCATGTCCGTCTGGGTCGACGCGGTGAAGCGCGAGCCGCGGTTGGTCAAGAGCCCGCGCGTGCGCGCCGCGGCCTCGGTGCCCACGGGATAGCCGCTGGCCTGCGCCACCGCCTCGCACTCCGCCAAGATCGCCAGGATGGTGCGCTCACCTTCGGGTGCCGCGAGAACTTGGCCCAGGTTCGAGTGCGTGAGCGTGGTGATGGACGCGAGGGTGGTGAGCATGACGAACTTTTCCCACATCTCCGGCACAATCCGTTCGGAGAGGGCGGTGTTGAACTTGCCCTTCTGGAACTCCGCCGCGATCGCCTGAGCGCGCGCCGAGCGCGTGCCGTCGAGCTCGCCGAAGGTTAAGACGTGAAGATCGCCCATCTGCAGCACATATCCCTCCGGCGACAGCATGGCGCCGATGTAGCATCCGCCGCCCATCACCCGCTCGCGCCCGAACCGCTGGGTGAGCGTGTCGAGATGCAGCAAGCCATTCAGCATCGGGATCACCACGCTCTTAGGCCCCATGGCGGGCGCGATCGCATCAAGCGCCGCCTCGAGGTCATAGGCCTTGGAGGTCAACAGGACGACGTCGTAGGGGCTGTGGATTGCACCGGCGAGCACCGTCTCGACTTTGCGCGCGATATCGCCCGCGGAGCTCTTGACCACGAGACCCTGCTCGGCCAACCGGCGCTGTCGCTGCGGCCGGACCAGGAAGGTCACGTCGACGCCCGCCTCCGCGAGGCGTCCGCCGAAATATCCGCCGATTGCGCCCGCTCCCAATACCAGGATACGCATCGCCGCCTCCGCTCGCAGGGGCCACGTCCGCGCGCTCTGACCGCGCTCAGAACACGCTATCACTGTTATAGGAAATCGTGGCATGAGAGAAGCACCCCGGCCCATCGCACAAGCAGCATCAAGCCCATGAGCACGACCCAAAAGAGCCCCACACCACGAGAGACCAGCGCCGCCGAGGTGCTGTTGCGTGCCCTCAAGGCGCACGGCATCGACTATTTCTTCGCCAATCCCGGCACCGATTTCGCACCCATCGTCGAGGCCTTCGCGCGCTGCCAGAAACAGGGCGCCGCGATCCCACAGCCGATGGTGATCCCGCACGAGAATGCCGCGGTATCGATGGCCCACGGCGTCTACATGGTGACCGGCCGGCCCCAGGCGGTGATGGTCCACACCACCGTCGGAACCGGCAACACCCTCAATACCTTGATCAACGCCAGCCGCGACCATGTCCCGCTTCTGCTGCTGGCGGGCCGGACACCGATCACCGAGGGTGAAGCGCACGGCGGGCGCAGCCGGCACATCCATTGGGCGCAGGAGATGTTCGACCAAGCGGGTCTGGTGCGCGAGGTCGTGAAATGGGATTACGAGCTGCGCACGCCCGATCAGTCGGCCGACGTGGTCGCCCGCGCCATGGAGATCATGATGGCGGCGCCCCGGGGGCCCGCCTATCTGATGCTGCCCAGGGAGGTGGTGGGCGGCACGGTCCGTCTCAGCAACGCGCCGCTGGTGCAGCGCGCCGTGCCCGCGACGCCCTACCCTGATCCCCATGCCGTCGAGACGCTCGCCCAGATGATTGTCGCGGCCGAGCGCCCCGTGATCGTGGCCGCGAATTCCGGCCGCACGGCCGAGGGCGTAAGCGCGCTCTCGAGCCTCGCCGAGCATTTCTCGCTGCCGGTGATCTCCTACAACCATCGCCATCTCTGCATCCCCTGGAGCCACCCGATGTCCCAGGGCTTCAAGCCGGGACCGCTGGTCAAGGACGCCGATCTCATCCTAGTCGTCGACTGCGACGTGCCTTGGATCAACCAGCTCGACAAGCCGCCGTCGGCCGATTGCCGCGTCGCCCATCTCGGCGAGGACCCCAGTTTTGCGCGCTATCCCATGCGCAGCTACCGCAGCGACATCGCGATCGCCGGCGATACCGCCGTCATTCTGAGCGCGCTCGATGCCGCGCTCGCTCGCCTCACCACACCGGCGGAACCGAAGATCGCCGCGCGCCGGAAGCGGCTTGCCGCGCGCGCGGTGGAGATCCGCAAGGAATGGACGGAGACCTCGGCGGCCGCGGGCAAGGCCGACGAGATCAAGCCGGAATGGCTGAGCCGCTGTCTCGGTGCGATCCTGCCGAAAGATGCGATCGTGGTGAACGAATATCCGCTGATGCCCGAGCACTGCCCGCGTGAGCTGCCCGGATCCTATTTCGCGCTCAGCCCAGCGGGCGGTCTCGGCTGGGGCTTCGGCGCGGCCCTCGGCGCGAAGCTCGCCTCGCCCGAGCGGCTGGTGGTTGCGACCCTCGGCGACGGCGCCTACGTCTTTGCGAACCCCACCGCGTGCCATTGGGTCTCTGCCAAGCAGCAACTCCCCACCCTGACCGTCGTGTTCAACAATCAGCTCTATGGCGCCGTCCGCCGCGCGACGCTCTCGATGTACAAGGACGGTGTCGCCGCCGAGCAAGACGGGCGGCTGCTTGCCGACCTCTCGCCCGCTCCCGCCTTCGAGAAGCTGGTGGAGGCGAGCGGCGGCTACGGCGAATGCGTGAGCAAGCCCTCGGAGCTTCCGGCCGCGATCGAGCGCGCGCTCGCCGTGGTGACCCTGGAGAAGCGCCAGGCATTGCTCAATGTGATTTGCCGCTACTGAGCGATTTCGGCCGACTGCTTCGGCGGACCCGAGGTGGGCAGGGCTTTCAGGCGCGCGAGGAAGGCCGCGATGTTCGCTCGGATCGAGCCTTCCTTCGCCAAGCGCAGGCGAAGGAAGGCAACGAATTCGTCGCCGATGCTGGCCGTATACGATGCCCTGACTACGTCATTGAAGAGCACCGCCCCGGTGTCCGCGCGCGTGAGGGTGTAGCGCAGCTGAGAATTAACCGTGAGGTCCAAGTCTGCGCCGGGATGGCTGAGCCTGACCAGTGACACGTTGAGCCGGAAGCGAGCTCTGGCATCGTCGCCCTGAAGCAGGCCATACTGTTGGAGCGCGTTCTGGACCGCCTGCCTGAGCTCGTTGTCACCGACATTCGAGTCCTCGGTCGTTGCCTCACCGCCGCTGACATCCTTGAGTGCGATTGAGCCACGCAGCCCGGAGTCGGCTGCGAATTCCGCCTCCTCCGTCGGCGCGGGGGCCATGCGATCCGAGCGCACCGCGGGCGCGCAAGCGACGAGACCGCTCGAAACGGCGATCAGAAATACATAAACCGCAGTGCGCCGCAGCATTCCCACGCTCCGCGTGACACGTGACTATGAAAAGCAAGAGACTGACCCCGGTCAATGCGATCCTGCCCTGAAATGCGGCAACAGGCGCACACCGAATCGGGGTTTGGCAGGTTGCTCGAACGCCCGTGTCGTTAAGGCAACGTTAACGGCGTCGTGGGAGGCTGCCGGCTATGCTCGCCCACCCCGCAGCCGTTCTGCGTCCGCGTGACCCCATCAGTCAGGCGGAACTCGAGCAGATCCTACGGCGCAGCGACCTCTACCACCAGGCGCGGCCTGGAGGACAGCGCGCGCTCCTTGCCTATCGCGACCTCACGGGCGCGCAGCTGGCCGGGCGCGATCTCTCCGATGCCGACCTTTCCGCGGCCTTTCTTTGCGACGCCAATCTCGAAGGCGCGAACCTCAATGGCGCGACGCTGTTCGGGTGCAATCTGTCGCGCGCGAACTTGCGCAATGCCTCCTTGGTGCGTGCGGATTTGCGAGGGGCGTCGCTGCGCGAGGCCGATATGACCGGCGCCAACTTGTTCGACGCCGATCTGCGCGATGGCCGGCTCGCGCGCAAGACGCGCAACGGCGAGATCGAGTACATCGCGGTCGAGCCGGATTCCACCGTGCTGGTGGGCGCAACCATGATCAACGCCAATCTGACCCAGGCTCGGCTCTCCGGATCGGTGGCGGTCCATACCGACTTCACGGACGCGATGATGCGCGATACCAAGCTCGTGCGGGCCGACTTGCGCAACGCCACGATGAACGGTGCCAACCTCGAGGGCGCCGATCTGTCCGGCGCGAACCTGCGCGGTGCCAGCCTGCGCAATGCAGTCCTGGTGAACACCGCGCTCGTCGACGTCGAGACCGACGGGACCGACATGACCGGCGCGCTCACCAGATCCGAAGCTGGCCGCGGGCTCGAAGAGTTGGGCGACTCCGTCGAGGAGCGCCTGAGACGGCACGAGCTCTGGGCCACCACCGACGGGGCCGCCGGCGAGCCACTCGACATCAGCGGGTTCGATCTGCGCAAGCTCGAGGGTTTGTCGCGCCGACAGCTTTCCGCACTCGTTGGATACAATGCGGTGTTCTACGGCATGAACCTCGAAGGCATTGCGCTCCAGGCGGCGCAGCTCGAGGGTGCCGACCTCAGAGGGTGCCGGCTCGCGAACGCGGATCTCCGTGGCATCAACCTGAAGGGTGCGCGGATGAACTACGCCGATCTGCGCGACTGCAACCTCGGGCCGCTCATGCTCGCCGATGGCCGCAGGATCCAAAGCAAGCTCGAGGGGATCGACGGGCGGCACGCCGATTTCCGCGGCGCCAACTTGCAGCGAGCGATTTTTCGAGGCGCCAATCTGAGCGCGGCGAACCTCACTGGAGCCCGTCTCGACGGCATCGACCTCGCCGACGCCAATCTCCTGGGTTCGGTCAAGACGCGCTGATAGATCAATTGGTTAGCTGAGATGGCCGGAGTCCGCTCAAGCGGGCTTACACAGTCTTGGTGTGTCTGCTATCAAGGCGACAACCCACATACACCGAGCGCCCAGGACACAGCATGTCATCCCAGCGAGGATCGAAGGGTCAATCCGCGGGCAGCGAGGCCGCCGCCCAGGGCTTGTCGGCGTCGACCCCCGGGGCCGGCGGCACACCCGGCCCGGCTGCGCCCGATCCGCGCTTTCCAATGTTCTATCGCTCGCTCACGCCGATCGATGCCGCGCGCCATGCAGGCAAGTCTCTGAAACGGCGCCTCGGCTTCGATTTCGCGCGCTCGAGCCACGCGGTGCTGCTTAACGGCAGTGAGTTCGAGGTGGCCGCCCGCTACTACCCGATCGTGTTCACCCCCTCGCCCGCCGCAGCCGCGCTCTCGGTGGTGGGCGTCCGGCGCGACCGCAATCTCTTCGTGGACACCAATGGCGACTGGCAGCCCGGCGCCTACATCCCCGCCTACATCCGCCGCTACCCCTTCATCTTCCACGAGAGCGCCGACAAGCAGCAGTACACGCTCTGCATCGACGAGACCTCGGGTGCGCTCGAGGACGGCAACGAGCGCCCGCTCTTCAGCGGCGCGAAGCCCACGCCGATCGTGCAAGACGCGCTCAAATTCTGCGCGGCGTTTCAGCGCGACTTTGCCAATACGCACGAATTCGTGGAGCAGCTGAGCGAGCGCGGCCTCCTGGTCCCGAACCAGGCCGAGATCACCCTCAACTCCGGCGAGAAGCTCGCCGTCACGGGGTTCCACATCATCGATCGCGACCGCTTCTCGGGCTTGCCGGACAGTGCCTTCCTGGAATGGCGGCGCAAGGGATGGCTGCCCTGGGTGTTCGCGCACTTCATCTCGCACGGGACCTGGTCGGCGCTCGTCGATCTCGCGGGCGCGGCGGCCAAGGCCGCCTGATCCTCAGCCCGTCGCGAGACGAGGCACCGCGGCGTCAGATGCCGAGCTGCCGAGGCCCCCGAAGCGCCGCTCGCGGCGATGGAACTCGAGCACCGCTGCGCGCAAATCCTCGGCGCCAAACTCCGGCCACATCCGCTCGGTGAACCACAACTCCGCGAACGCGCACTCCCAGAGTAGGAAGTCCGAGAGCCGCTGCTCGCCTCCGGTCCGGATCAGCAGGTCTACGTCGGCACTGCTGCCGTCGTCGGCAAGGGATTGGGCGACCAGTTGACCGAAGTGATCGAGCCCTGGGAGATGCGCGGCCGCGCAGCGCGCGGCCGCGCGGGCAATCGATTCGCGCGACGAGTAGTCGAGGGCGATACGCACGTGCAACCGGCGTCCCTGGGCCGTTGCCCGCTCCGCGCTTTCGATCTCGCGCGTCAGGCGCGCCCGCAAGCGATCGCGCCGGCCGATCACGGTGAGGCGCGCCCCACTCTCGACGAGCCGGCGGGTCTCCGCCCGCATGTAGACTTCCATCAGCCGCATCAACGCCGCCACTTCGTCTGCGGGACGCTGCCAGTTCGCGGCCGAGAAGGCGAAGAGCGTGAGCGTGCCGATGCCGAGGTCGGGTGCACTCTCGACCACCCGGCGCACCGTCTCCACGCCCGCGCGGTGACCGGCGGCACGCGGCAACCCACGGCGGGTCGCCCAGCGCCCGTTCCCGTCCATGATGATCGCGACGTGAAGGCCGGCATCCGGCGGCAAAGTGCTTGTCATGAGCGAGTCCACGTGGGTCTCAGGCTGGAGCCAACTTCCGCAGCGCCCGCGGGCCGGGCTCGGGCCGGGCGGCGGCGCTCGCGGCGTCGCGCACCACCTGCTCCAGGACCGCGAGATAGTCGAGATAGCGCCGGCGTCCCTGAGAGGTGATGCGGCAGAGTGTCTGCGGCCGATTGGCCTCGAAGGCCTTGGAAATCTCGACCAGCCCCGCCTCCTGCAGCACCTGCAGGTGGCGACTCAAATTCCCATCGGTGAGGCGGCAGAACTCCTTGAGGTCGCCGAAGCGCAGGCCGCGTGGATGTGCAACCAGCGACGTCAACACGCTGAGCCGCGCGCGTTCATGGATCACGCGATCGAGCCCCTCGTAGGCGAAGCGGCCCTTGCGCAGTCGCGAGACTCTAGAGCCGTCCATCGGCCTCTCCGGGGGCGTAGCGTTGCAAGATCGCGGCGACCAGCAGCTGCCCCACTCCATAGGGCACGCCCATCGCCCACGGAGAGAAGGCGCGCTCGCCCTGAGCGAACGCCAAGCAGGCAAGGCCCGCGACCAGATACCAGATGCCGACGGCGAAGATCGCGCGCGGCAGGAAGCGGCAGCACGCGAACACGCCGAGACTGAAGACGATTTGCCAGAGACCCGGCAGCATCCAGAGATCGTCCGGCGAATATTCCAACAGCACGGCCGTGAGCAGCCCGCCGGCGACGCCGGCGGGCAAGAACTGCTCCACCGCCGACCAGATCATCTCCTGCGCAAGGCCGGAATGGATACGCCAGGAGCGCAGGATCATGTCGAGCCCGATGAGAACCACGGAGATCGCAGCGGTCGTGCCCCAGAGCGCGATGTAGAGGCCGACATGATTCGCGGCATGCGGGAGCCAAAGCGCCTGACCCGCCGCGGCCAGCAGAGCCAATCCTCCCGTCGCGGCCAGCGTCGCCGGCCCATAGCCGCGAAACTCCGTCCCGCGCGCCATCTGGTTGCGGATCTCGCTGATATCCGCCAACGCCTTCTCGAGGTCTCTCATCCAGATCCCCACTAACTTTGCAGTACAAAGTACCCTGTATCGCAGGGTGCATCAAGTGTCTTTCACGGTTAATCGGCGCCCGAGCGCCGCTCAGGTGCCGATTTCTTGCCACCGTTTCGCCACGTAGGCGTCGAGCGCCTCGGCGATCGCGGGGTCGAGCGGCGGAGGCAGGTACTGGTCTCGCAAGCGCTTCCAGATCTCGTGCGCTCGAGCGGTCGCATCCTTGGCGCCGGCATCGCGCCAGTTCTCGAAGTTCGACCAGTCGGAGAGCAGAGGTCGATAGAACGCCGTCTCATAGCGCGCG
>DASZHJ010000358.1:0-16977 GCA_035938015.1 Allostellaceae bacterium | reverse complement strand
GCTTCATGCCGGAACTGCGGCCTGCCCTCTACGGCTATTTCGAGGAGATGGCCGCCTGCGGCGCCGATCTGCTGCGCGTGGTGGCGCTCAGCCTCGGCCTCGACGAGGCGTTCTTCGCGCCGCGCTATACGAAGCCCCTGCAACGCACCCAAATCATCTATTACCCGCCACAGCCGCCGAAGAGCGAGGCCGACGAGTTCGGCGTCGCCCCGCACTCCGACTACGGCTGCATCACGCTGCTCTGGCAGGACGACAACGGCGGCTTGCAGGTTCGGAGCGTGGCCAGCAAGAGCTGGATCGACGCACCTCCGATCCCCGGCACGCTGGTTATCAATGTCGGCGATCTGCTGGCGCGCTGGACCAATGGCCGGTTCAGCTCGACGCACCATCGCGTGATCAATCGCTCCGGCCGCGAGCGCTATTCGATCGCGACCTTCTTCGATCCGAATTTTTCCACGATCGTCGATCCACGCGAGTTGGGTACGGCGGGCGCGGACTGCCGTTATGAGCCCGTGCGGGCCGGTGACTACATCCTCGGCCGCTTCGATCAATCCTTCGGCTACCGCAAGAAGCTCGCGGCCCCGGCCGAGTAGGCGGCGAAGCCGTCACGCAGAGGTCATTGGCCAGAAACTAAGCTCGCTTGATATAGTCGATTTTCGTCATTTGTCCGTGGCACGCTCTCGTACGAAACGCCCGTCTCAAGGGGGAGCCATCCATGTTCAATCCGACCGCGCTCGTGATCGACGCCTTCGTCGAGCAACTTCAGACCATGTATCAGCGGCTTTACGGGCTGCTGGAGCCCGGCTATCCCGGCATCATCGGCTTCATCGGCCGGGTGGCGTTGGAGAACATCGCCAACAGCGACGCGCCCTACCACGACGTCAACCACACCATCATGGTGACGCTGGTGGGCCAGGAGATCCTGCGCGGCAAGCACATCACCCAAGGCGGCATCACGCCGCGCGACTGGCTGCATTTCATGGTGTCGCTGCTTTGTCACGACATCGGCTATGTTCGCGGCGTCTGCCATGGCGACGGCGACGGGCGCTATGTCATGAATGCCAAGGGCGAGACCACCGAGCTGCCGGCGGGCGCCACCGACGCCGCGCTCACGCCCTATCATGTGAACCGCTCCAAGCTGTTCGTGCGCGAGCGCTTCGGCAAAGTCAGCCTGACGCCGATCGACACGCTGGTGATCGAGGGAAACATCGAGCACACGCGCTTTCCGGTGCCGACGGACGACGAGCACTCGAACCGCGCGGATTATCCGGGCCTGGTGCGCGCCGCCGATCTCATCGGGCAGCTCGCGGACCCCAACTATATCCGGAAGATTCCCGCGCTCTTCGCGGAGTTCAGCGAGACCGGCACCAGCGAAAAGCTGGGCTATCGCAATGCCGGCGACTTGCGCGCGGCCTACCCGACCTTCTTCTGGAAGGCGGTCACGCCCTTTATCGTCGATGGCCTGCGCTACCTGCGCGTCACGCAGGAAGGCAAGCAATGGATCGCCAACCTCTATGCGCACGTCTTCGCCGAGGAGCATCACGGCGCGATCTGACGGCAGCCGCGGCCTCCGCCGCGCCCTGCTGCTCGTCCTTCTTGCACTCGGTCTCGGCGCGCCCGCGGTCGCCAATCAGGCGGAACCGCGAAGCGTGCTCTGGCCCATCGTGCAATACTGCACGGCGCCTCGGCACGAGACGGGCGATCCGGCGTGCTTCCTCACGGACCCTCCGCGCGGCTACGCGCTCCTCAAGGACATCCGCGGTCCGACCCAGGTGCTGCTGGTGGCGACCGACCGGCGCTGGGGCATGGAAGATCCGCGCATCGCGGCGCCCGACGCACCGAACTATTTCGCGGCGGCCTGGGCCGCGCGCCGATGCGTCTCGAGGCTCGCCGGGCGGGATATCCCCGATGGCGAGATCTCTCTCGCCATCAATTCGATGCGTGGCCGCACCGACGGCCAATTCCACGTCCACATCGATCGCATCCGGGCGGAGGTCGCGGCGCGGCTTACCCCGGGCACTCCGGAGCTGGCGTTCTCCGGCCACCGCTACGCCGTGCGGCACATCGACGGGCTCGCGGGCGTGAACCTGTTCGCCGCCGAGGCCGCACGAGCGGAGGGCTCGATCGGCGAGGAGACCATCGTGGTGGCGGGCGATCCCCACGGCGGCTTCTATGTGCTCACGGACCACGTCAATGGCACGGACCGCGCGAGCGGCGAGGAACTGCAGGTGGCGCACGAGAAGCTCTCACCCGACCAGCTCCGCGCCATATCCATCGGCGGCTGCGCGGAGCCGCCGTGAGCTGGCCGCTTACGGACCGGCCGAGACCTGGGCGAGCGCATTGCGCAGCCCGTCGGCGCCGGGGTTCTTCGCGCTGAGCCCGAGCACGATGTCTTCCGCCCGCACCGTCGGGCCATAATACTCGTGGTCATAGACCACCCGCGGCTTGATGATGCCGCCCTGGAGCGCGATCCCGCCGTACAGGCCCATGGCTTGAGCGAAGGCATAGATGTCGCCGCCGGCCGCGCTCGTAGTGGAGGCCTCGGCGCCTGCACCGATGGTGACGATCGCGATCCCCGCCTCGGCGCCGACCTTGAACTCGTCGGACATCAGCGCGTTGAGCGCCCTGTCGTTCATGATGATGAACACGATTTTCGACATCTGGATGCCGATCTGCAGCCCGAACGAGCCCGCGCCAAACACATAAAACGCCGGATAGCTCCAGGTGTTGGTCGCGGGATCCCGGCTCAAGAGCACGCCACTGCCGCCCTGGGCGCCGAAGATGAATCCGGCCTTCACCAGCTCGGGGAAGATCATGACGCCGCGCGCCTTGTGCAGGAGCTCGCCCAGATTCGGCGGCGCACCCGGGCCGGTACGCAACGATTCGATGGCTGCGGTTGCGCGATCGACCGCCGCTTGCTCGCTGCTCACCTGGGCCCACGCGATCTGCGGCGCCGCGAGCGCCATCGCCGCGGCCATGATCATCAGTATGCGCCTCATGGATCCCCCTCCACCAATTGGTTGGAATTCTCGGCCAGCGCCCTCGGCCGTTCACGCCATCATCAACGCAATATAGGGCGGAGTCGATGACAAACAGGCCCATGAATTCGCTGCCACCGGCTTGATCCCGTATGCGTCAACACCGTCGGTGAACCGGTCTACGGCTCGACCGGCGTCCCGGTCGCCCGGCGCCACCGCTAGCGGCCCGCTCGGTCAGAATTCCCGGCCGATCCAGCGGTCGACCGACCAGCGCCCGCCGCCCCGCCAAGAGATCACGAAGGCGACCGCGGCCCAGAGCAGCGTGAGCTGGTATCCACGGCCGCGCGGGATGTCCACCGCGACGGCGATCACCATCATCTCGACTGCGATCATCAGCGCGGTCGGCCGCGTGAGCAAGCCGACCACCAGCAAGAGTCCGCCGACGAGCTCGAGCGCCGTGATGAACCACATGAGCGGCACCGCGGGCTCAAAACCCAGCTGGTGGAAGAGCTGTACGTCGCTCTCGAACGACGAGCCCGTGAGCTTGTGCCAGCCGGGCGGCAGCAGCATGAGGCCGCAGACGATCCGCAGCAGCAGATCGCCGCAACCGCCGAGGATCCGATAGATCGGCGCCAGCGCGGGAACGATCAGGCGGGGCTCGGCCGCGCTCACAGCTGCTTGCGATAGACGATGAAGCCCGTGTTCTCGGCCAGCTGATCGTAGAGTCTGCGCGCGGTCGCGTTGGTCTCATGGGTCAGCCAGTAGACGCGCGTGCAGCCGGCGATCTTCGCGCGCTCGTAGACGGCCTCGATCAGCGCGCGCCCCACGCCCCGGCCGCGCGTCCTCTCGCCGGTGAAAAGGTCCTGCAGATAGCAGGTCGGCTCGATCAGGGTGGTGCTGCGATGAAAGAGGTAATGCACGAGGCCTACGAGCCCGCTCTCGCTCTCCGCGACCAGGGCGTGGACGGGCTCGTAAGCATCGAAGAAGCGCGCCCAGGTCCGAGCGGTAATCTCCGCAGGCAGCGCGGTCGGGCCGAAGCGGCCATAGAACTTGTTGTAGCCGTCCCACAGCGGCAGCCACACGTCATAGTCCGCACGGGCGACGGGACGAACGGTGATGGGAGCAGCCATCGAGGCTCCAAGTCTGTCGGAGCGAGAGCGTAATAGGAGGGCAGCCGCGTCACAAGCGCGGCGGTTCCGCTGCTATCACGGGATCTCGTAGACCGGGAGATCGTCGGCGACTCCGCGCAGCGCCTGGCGCTGGAGCACCGGCGGGGCGCCGGCCTGCGCGAGCAGCCGCGCCGCCGCCTCGTGGCCCACGACCGGACCCGTTGCGTAGACCGCGCGCGAGGAGGCGAGATGCTGGACCCGCGAAGCGATGTTGACGGTTTGGCCGAAATAATCCTGGCGCTCGTTCAGCATGACCGCGAGGCAGGGTCCTTCGTGGATGCCGATCTTGAGCAGAAGATCGTCGCGCTTGCGCTCCTCGTTGAGGCCGTGCATCGCCTCGCGCATGCGGAGCGCCGCCGCGACCGCACGGTTGGGGGTCGGAAATGTGGCCATCACCGCATCGCCGATGGTCTTCACGACCGCGCCGGCCTCCGCGCGGACAATCTCCGTCAAGACGCGAAAATGCCGGCGCACGAGATCGTAGGCGACCAGATCGCCGACACGGTCGTAGAGCTCGGTCGAACCTTTGAGGTCGGTGAACAGGAAGGTAAGGCTGGTGATCTTCAGACGCTGCTCCACGTCGAGCGTGTCGGCGCGATAGATGTCGCGGAAGGTCTGGTTGGTGAGCAACCGTTTCGCCGTGAGGTACGGTTTGCGCCGCGAGAGCAGCCGCTCGAGCTCGTGGTCCGCGATCCAGACGCCCGGCAGCGCGCGGGTGGCGCTGCGGTTCTCGAGCGTGAGCCGCAGCGGACCGGGGCGGAGCGTGGTGGTTGCGGTGGGCACGCGCCGGTTGTCCAGCAGCAGCGAAAGGCTCTGGCGCTCGCGCGTGGGCTCGCCCTTGACCTCGATGAATTGCGCGCTGTGGGTCACGGGATCGAACACGATGATCAGCCCCAAGGGGAGCGTGAGCGACAAGATCGCCTTCTCGCCGGCCGGCAGCTCGATGGCCTCGAGCATGACCCCCTCCATCACCTTCGCGAGGGCTTCATCGTCCGGCAGGTCGATGCCAGAGCTCCAAAAGATCTGCCGATAATAATCCCGAAGCGACAGCATCTCGGGGTCGTGCGCGGCGATCCGGCGGAGCCGCGGGCTCACCGTGAAAGTCACCTCGACGACCTCGTCAAGCACGGGCTCGTAACCAGCGGCACAGAAGGCGCAGCGGTACTCGGGCCGGGTCACGGTCTTGAGCGTCGAATTGGCGTCGAGCACGCCGGCGCAGCTGGGGCACAGGATATTCCAGGACAGGTCGAACAGCCCCGTGCGCGCCGCGTGCAGAAAACCCGCGATGACGGGCTCCTCATCGAGCTTCTCCGCGCGCGCGAAATCGAGTGCGTTGATGCGCGAGAGCGCGCGGTCGGGCGCTTCGTGCACCAAGCGCTCGATCGCGCCTACCACCTCGGCATCGGCAGCCTGCCGCAGCGCCGTGAACAAGGACTCCGATTCACTCATGCATGAGAAGGTAGGGTGCGCGCGCGCCGTGGAAAAGGGGCCGTGACACGCAAGCACACTCGCGCCGCTGCCAAAGAGGGGCCATAGTATGCGTGGCCCGGACCCCCTTAGGGAGACGACGATGACAGCGATCCCCGACAAATTTCTCGATCTGGTAACCCAAAAGAAAGCCTTCGCCAGCCTCGCCACCGTGATGCCGGACGGCTCGCCCCAGGTGACGCCGGTTTGGATCGACTACGCGGGCGGCCTGTTGCGGGTGAACACCGCCAAGGGCCGCGTCAAGGCGCGCAACATGACGGCGGGCGCACCGGTTGCGCTGGTGATCTTGGATCCCGACAATCCCTATCGCCATCTGGCAGTCCGCGGCCGGGTGAAGCGCATGACCGAGCAGGGCGCCGATGCGCACATCGACGCGCTCGCCAAGAAATACCTGGGTCAGGACAAGTACCCCCACCGCAGGCCTGGAGAGGTTCGGCAGATCTACGAGATCGAGCCGCTGCACACCAACGTCATGGAGTGAGGGACTCGGCGCCGCTCGTCTTTACGAGGAGCGCTCGGCGCCCGCGGTCGCGCGGAGCCAGCGCTCGACCTCGCCCAGCACGCGCGCGTGGATTTGCGTTTGCGGCGTGCCCGCGCTCTTCGGCACCTTGAAGGAGTGGTCGCCGCCCTCGACGACGTAGAGCTGGGATTTCGCCTTGAGGCGGCGGAGCACCGGACGGAGCTCGTCCGGCGTGCCGAAGGCGTCGCGCTCGCCCTGGACGATCAGCATCGGGACGGAGATCGCCGGGAGATGCCTGGTGCGCAGCTGGTCCGCTCGGCCAGGCGGATGCAAGGGATAACCCAGCAGCACCAGGCCCGCGAGGCCTTCGGCATCGGCCGCCGCGACCTGCGAGGCGATGCGCCCGCCCATGGACTTGCCGCCGATCGCCAGCGCGCCGCCGGCGACCTCGGGCCCGAGCGTGCCCGTTCGCGCCGCCGCGATCACCGCGCGCCAGCAAACCTCGAGCTTATCATTGCGGTCGGGAAGGCGGCGCTTCTGCTCGCTGTAGACGAAGTTGAAGGTGACGGCATCGACGCCTCGCTCCGCGAGCCCGGTCGCGAACTCGACCATGAACGGACTCATCTGATTGCCGCCAGCACCATGCGCGAGCACCGCGGCAATGCCCGCGCGCTTGCGAGGTGGCGCAGGATAGACGAGCGCGGTTACGTGGTCGCCAGGCGCGATCTCGATGCGGATTCGCGACGGCATGGCACGCTCATGGATTGGGGCCGGTGGGCGACTCTGCGTCGGTTTCTTTGGCGCGCGCGATGGCGTCGTGCGCGTCGTCATCGCCTCTGGCGAGCTTGGCGCCATCCCGCAGACGATAGAGCGAGGCGTCGTCCGGCTTCAGGCGCAGCGCTTGATCGAAGTCCGCAATGGCACGGTCGTAGTCATGCAGCGTGTCGAAGGCAATGGCCCGGTCCTCGTAGGCATCGGCGAAGTCGGGCTTCAGCCGGATCGCACGGTCGTACTCCCAGACCGCGTGGCGCCACTTGTTCTTCTCGGCCAGGATCTCGCCGCGTCCGAGCAGCGCTTCCGGGTAATTCGGCTTGAGTTGGATGGCGCGGTCGAAATCGGCGAGCGCGCGTGTCGGCTGGCCCTTTTCCGCATAGGCGTGACCCCGGTTGTAATAGGCGGAGGGGAGCTGCGCCTTGGCCGGATGACGCGAGCGGATCACCACAGTGCAGGCGGCAACCTGTAGATCGCGCGATAAGCCGGCGCCGCTCGTGCAATCCGCCCATGGGCCGAGCGTGTCCGCCAGCGCGGGCTCGGCCGCGCTCAGGGCCGAAATCGCCGCCGTCAGAGCCAAGCGCCGCCAGCCACCCATATTGCCCCACCCACTGTGCGTCGCGGGCGACAGTGTGCGACGAGTCCCCATGCCTGGGCAACGGCTGTGTCGAGGCGCCTATCTTGCGTACTTTGCTGGACCCCGCGGATAGGACCTTGCCGCGATGAGCGACCAAGCCCTGGTGTTATTTTCCGGCGGCCAAGATTCCACGACGATCTCAGGCAAAAAGGCTGTGAGAAATTCGCCGCGACACGATGATCGCGGGCGGGGTCATGGCCGAGATCGCGCGGGCAATCGGCCGGAACCCTCGGCCTCCGTCAACGGCCGCGGGCGGCCCTGGTCGTTGACGGCAACGAAGGTGAACTCGGCGTCGGTCACCTTGACGCGCTCGCCCTGGCCCTGCCGCAGCACCCAGACCTCGACCGAGAGGGTGAGCGAGGTCCGGCCGACGCGGACGACGTCGGTATAGCAGCAGACCGCATCACCGACTTTCACCGGCTGCAAGAACGAGATGTTCGACACCGCGACCGTGACGACGCGGCCCGACGCGCGGCTCGTCGCCGTCATGAGCGCCGCGCCATCCATGAGCGCCATGATCCAGCCGCCGAAGATGTCGCCGGTCGGGTTGGTGTCCGCGGGCATCGCCAGCGTGCGCGAGGCGAGCTCGCCGCGCGGCTCCGCATTCGCCCTGGGCGTCCGGCCCGTATTGCCCATCGCATGCACCTCCAAACCGAAATGCCTCCCGCCTCGAAAAGAAGGCCTGCGCTCCTCCGCCTTGAGTGTTGGAATTAGATGTATGCTGCAGGACAGCATGGCGATAGTCAATGCATTATAATAGTTATAATTTCGCCATGTTGCGCTGCGTAAAGAGTGAGCATTCCGAGGGCTCTGCGGCCCGCCGGCCGACTGGGCTCGGCACTGAGCGCCCGAGCATGCCGCGAGCGTGCGGGGTGGGCCCTACGCCACCCGCTTCACTCTTCCCGCATCCCGATGGCGCTCGTAGCGCCAGACGCTCGCGGGCGGCAGGTTCGCCCAGACGCGCGCGGCGATCCGGCCCGTCAGGCCCAGGCGCTCGCGGGCGATGGGCGACGTGAGGCCGTAGGTGAATTGAATGAAGGGCCGGCCGTCGCCGAGCAGCGCGAAGGACTCCGCGAGGATGCGGTTCATGGTCATGCGCGGCATCGAGATGAGCGGCAGGCTCGAGACCACGGCGGCAGCTTCGGTGACACCCACGGGCGCCAGCAGCCGACGGAGCTCGCGAGCGTCGCCGCGGATCACGCGAAGCTTTGGAAAATGCGCGCGCAGGATCCGGTGCAGCTTCTCGTCGCGCTCCACTACGATCAGGCGCTCGGGCGCGATACCGGCTTCAAGGAGCGCCCGCGTGACGCTGCCGGTACCGCCACCCAGTTCGATGATCGGGCCGGGCCCCGCGCCGAGCACCTGAAGCGCCATGGCGCGGCCAAGGTGGCGGCTCGAGGGTGCCACGGCGCCGATGCGGTGTGGCGCCTTGAGCCAGCGCACGAAGAAGAGCGCCGCCTCCCGATCGGACTCGTCGATCAGAACCAAACGCCGCCGGTCCGGTCCCCTTGTCATACACTCGTCCTTTGTTCCCGCTATGATTGCGCCGAATCCTGGGTGCGGGTGCGCTTCCGGCTTGGCGGGGTGGTGCTCCAGAGGGTAAGACCAAGTCTCGCCCCAAGGGAACCCCCTTGGCGAAGAGATTCGCGCAATCCTCGGTACCGCCAGGGGATAAGCGCCGCAGGAAGGGGAAGGAACGCCATGCCGCTGCGCGCCGAGGAGCAAAAGCGGGAGCGAATCGAGGGCGTGCTCGGGCGCGTGAGCGAGCGCTTCACGCCCGAGCGCGCGCAGCCCATCCAGCGCTTCGTCAATCAATTCTATGACCACGTGCCGCCGGAGGACGTGGTGCCACGCGGCGCCGACGACCTCTATGGAGCGGCGCTCTCGCTCTGGCAATTCGCGCAAGAGCGCGCGCCGGGCCGCGCCAAGCTCCGCGTGTTCAACCCGCAGCTCGACGCCGAGGGCTGGCGCGCGGGCCGCACGGTGATCGAGATCATCAACGACGACATGCCGTTCCTGGTCGATTCGGTCACCGCGGCGCTGAATAGCCTCGGCCTCACGGTCCATCTGGTGATCCACCCGATCCTGCGCGTCAGGCGCGATGCCAAGGGCAAACTGCGCGAGCTCCTCGATCCCGAGGGCGTCGACGGTGCCGACGGCAACGGCGCCGCGGCGCCGCTCCGGGAATCCGCGATGCATGCGGAGGCGAGCGAGCAGACCGACCCCAAGCGCCTCGCCGAGATCGCCGCGACGCTCGAGCGCGTGCTCGCGGACGTGCGCGCGGCGGTGATGGATTGGCGAGCGATGCTCGAGCGGCTCAAGTCCGTGCGCGAGAGCGTGCTGCACACGCCGAGCCTACCGCTGCCGCCGGAGGAAGTCGCCGAAGCCGCCGAATTCCTCGCTTGGCTGGAGGACGACAACTTCACTTTCCTGGGCTTCCGCGAGTACCGCTTTGCCACCGCCGGCGACGGGCTCGACATCGGCATCGTCGCGGGAAGCGGTCTCGGCATACTGCGCGACGACGAGTACTCGGTCTTCGACGGGCTGCGGAGCTTCAAGACGCTGCCGGTCGAGGTGCAGGATTTCTTGCGCCTGCCGCGCATCCTCTCGATCGCCAAATCGAACCGCCGCGCCACGGTGCACCGCGCGGCGCACATGGACGGGATCGGCGTGCGCGTGTTCGGGCCCGACGGCAGCGTGGTGGGCGAGCGGCTCTTCGTCGGGCTCTTCACCTCCCTCGCCTACAGCCGCAGCCCGCGGGCGATCCCGCTGCTCCGCCGCAAGGTCAGCCGCACGCTGGAGCGCGCGGGCTTCCCGCCGCAGAGCCATGACGCCAAGGCTCTGCTGCACATCCTCGACACCTATCCGCGCGACGAGCTGCTGCAGATCTCCGACGACCAGCTCTACGAGGCGGCACTCGGCATCCTCAATCTGCAGGAACGCCAGCGCATCGCGCTCTTCGTGCGCCGCGACGCCTTCGGCCGTTTCGCCTCCTGCCTTGTCTACGTGCCGCGCGAGCGCTACAACACGGAGCTGCGGCAGCGTTTCGCCCAGATCCTCGAGCACGCCTTCCAGGGCACCGTCTCCAATTTCTCGACCGAGCTCGGCGAGTCCGTGCTGGCGCGCGTCCATTACATCGTGGCGACGCCGCAGCGCGCAGCACATGAGATCGACGTCGGCGCAGTGGAGCGCCAGCTCGCCGAAGCGGGCCGCACCTGGGAGGATCGGCTCGCGCAGGCGCTCATCGAGGCGAAAGGCGAGGCCGTGGGCTTGGCGCTGTTGCAGCGCTATGGCCGCGCCTTTCCGACCGCCTACCGCGAGACCTTCTCCGGCGCGGTGGCGCTCTATGACATCGCGCGCATCGAGGAAGTGCGCGGCAGCCAGACGCCGCTCGCGCTCACGCTCTACAAGCCCGTCGAGGCCGAGCCGCACGAGCTCCGCTTCAAGATCTACCGGGCGGCGGAGCCGGTGCCGCTCTCCGACGTGCTGCCGATGCTGGAGAACCTCGGCCTCAAGGTGATCAGCGAGGAGCCCTATCGCGTGACGCCCGCGGGCGACGCGGTGCCGATGACGATGCAGGATTTCGCGCTGGTGAGCCGGTTCGGCGCCATCGACGTGGCGCGCGACCGCCAGCGGTTCGAGGACGCTTTCGCCCGGCTCTGGGCCGGGGAGATGGAGAGCGACGGCTTCAACCGGCTAATCCTTGGCGCGTGTCTCGACTGGCGGCAGGTGACGGTGCTGCGGCTCTATGCGAAAGCGCTGCGCCAGGCCGGCAGCGCCTTCAGCCAGGCCTATATGGAGGACACCTTCGCGGCGCACCCGGCGATCGCCGCGAAGCTGGTGCGGCTATTCCAGCGGCGCTTCAACCCGCAGCGCGCGGAGCTCGCACAGGAGCGGAGCGATCGGCTCGCCAAGGAGATCGAGCACGATCTGGACGAGGTCACCAACCTCGATGAGGACCGCATTCTCCGCAGCTTCCTGACGCTGGTCCGGAAAAGCTTGCGCACGAATTACTTCCAGCGCCTGCCCGGCGGCGCGCCCAAGCCCTATCTTTCCGTCAAGCTCGCGAGTCACGAGATCGATCTGCTGCCGCTGCCGCGGCCGCTCTACGAGGTCTTCGTCTATGGGCCCCGCATGGAGGGCGTGCACCTCCGCGGCGGCAAAGTAGCGCGCGGCGGCATCCGCTGGTCCGACCGCAAGGAGGATTTCCGCACGGAAATTCTGGGCCTGATGAAGGCGCAGATGGTGAAGAACGCCGTCATCGTGCCGGTGGGCTCGAAGGGTGGCTTCGTGGTCAAGCGCCCGCCGCCGGGCGGACGCGAAGCACTCATGAAAGAAGTGGTCGAGTGCTACAAGACGCTGATGCGCGGCTTGCTCGACATCACCGACAACATCGTCGGCGACAAGATCGTGCCGCCACCCGGCGTGGTCCGGCACGACGACGACGATCCCTACCTCGTGGTGGCTGCGGATAAAGGCACCGCCACGTTCTCCGACATCGCCAACGGGGTCTCCGAGGAATACGGCTTCTGGCTCGGCGACGCTTTCGCCTCCGGTGGCTCGCAGGGCTACGACCACAAGGCGATGGGCATCACCGCGCGCGGCGCCTGGGAGCTGGTGATGCGGCATTTCCGCGAGTTCGGCACCGATGTCCAGTCCGCGGATTTCACCTGCGTCGGCGTCGGCGACATGTCCGGCGACGTCTTCGGCAATGGCATGCTGCGCTCCAAGCACACGAGGCTGCTGGCCGCCTTCGACCATCGCCACCTCTTCCTCGATCCCGATCCCGATCCGGAGAAGAGCTTTGCCGAGCGCCAGCGGCTCTTCGACCTGCAGCGCTCGAGCTGGGGAGACTACGATAACAAGCTGATCTCCAAGGGCGGCGGCGTCTTCGAGCGGACCCTGAAATCGATCCCGCTTTCGCCCGAAGTCCGTGCCAAGCTCGGCATCAAGGCCGAGCGCCTCACGCCCGCCGAGGTGATCCAGGCGATCCTCAAGGCGGAGGTGGACCTGCTCTGGTTCGGCGGCATCGGCACCTACATCAAAGCGAGCGGCGAGAGCCACGGCGATGCCGGCGACCGCGCCAACGACGCCGTGCGCATCGACGCGACGCAGATCCGCGCGAAAGTCGTAGGCGAGGGCGCCAACTTGGGCGTGACACAGCGCGCGCGCATCGAGTACGCGCTCAAGGGCGGCCGGATCAACACCGATGCGATCGACAATTCCGCCGGCGTCGACACCAGCGATCACGAGGTCAATCTGAAGATCCTGCTCAACGCCGCAGTGGCGTCGGGCGACCTCACCATGAAGCAGCGCAACCAGACACTGCGCGAGCGCACCGACGACGTGGCGGCCCATGTGCTGAGTGACAACTATCTCCAGGGCCTGGCGCTCACCCTCGCGGAGGCTCAGGCGGCGGAACGACTCGACGACGAGGCGCGACTCATGCACGCCATGGAGAAGGCGGGCAAGCTCGACCGCGTCGTCGAGTTCCTGCCCGACGACACCGCGATCGCCCAGCGTCGCGCTCAGGAGCGCGGCCTCGTGCGTCCCGAGCACGCCGTGCTCATGGCCTACGTCAAGAACACCCTCGCCCATGAGCTGACGGCGACGGATCTGCCCGATGATCCTCATCTCAAGGAGGATCTTTTCGCTTACTTCCCTCCGGCGCTGGTGGAGCGCTTCAGGCCGCAGATCGAGACGCACCGGCTGCGCCGAGAGATCATCGCCACCTGCGTTGCCAACGAGCTGGTGAACCGCTGCGGCATCACCTTCGTTGCGGACATGAACGAGCGCACGGGGCGCGGGCCCGGCGACACCGCGCGGGCCTACGGTATCGTGCGCGGCATCTAC
Source organism: Allostellaceae bacterium (assembly GCA_035938015.1). Lineage (GTDB taxonomy): Bacteria > Pseudomonadota > Alphaproteobacteria > ATCC43930 > CGMCC-115725 > DASZHJ01. The sequence goes on along the minus strand of DASZHJ010000358.1, from coordinate 3,621 downwards.
GACCTCGACGGGCTCTGGTCGGAGGTGACGGCGCTCGACAACCGGGTGCCAGCCTCGGTGCAGACGGAGATGCTGCTGGCCGCAAACCGACTGGTCGAGCGGGCGGCGGCCTGGTTCCTGCGTGCGCCGGGCGCGCTCGACATCGCCGGCGTGACGCAGGCCTTCAAGCCCGGCGTCGGCGCGCTGGCCGAACGCCTCGGCGAGACTTTGCCGGACTCCCAGAAAACCGAGCTCGCCCGCCGCGTGGCGCTCTGGCAGGAGAAACATGTGCCCGCGGTGCTCGCTGATCGCGTCGCCAGGCTAGATTTCCTGGTCTCCGCCGTCGACATCGTGAAACTCGCGATCACGGTCAGGGCCGACGTCGCCGAGCTCGGACGTCGGTTCTTCGCGGTGGGCGCGCGCTTCCGCCTGGACCTTCTGCGCATGGCCGCGCGCAAGCTCGCGGCCGATACCGCCTGGCGCAAGCTCGCCCTCGGCGCCTTGATCGAGGACCTCTACGGCCACCAGGCCGATCTGACGGCCCGCGCTGTCAGCGGGAACGAAACTGTCTTCGAGGCCTGGCTCGCAACCCACGCGGCCGAGATCTCGCACCTCGACGCGCTCGTGACGGAGATCCTGCAGGCTCCCGCGCCGGATCTCGCCATGCTCACGGTCGCCAACCGACACCTGCGCGCGCTGGTCGCGGCATGAGCGGCGCGTCCTCGCGGCGATCCCAAAGTTCTCAGTGGGCGCGAGCGGGCATTCTCAAGTAGGGCTCACCGATGCTTCCGAAGGTTGGCTCGGGCTTCTCCGCGCGGACGTGCCCGAACGAGGCGGCGAGCACATCGCATTGCTCCGCCGCCCTCAGCAATTGATCGCGTTTGCTTGAAATGCGCGACGACTTCGCCAGCGAGCGCAGAAACTCGGCCTGATCGTGGAGCTGGTCCGCTCTGGTCATCGGGAGCCTCCTCGCCTCTTATTCGCGTCCGGCCCCTTCTGGCATTCATGGCATTACCCGAACGTAAACGCGAGTGCCGCCCCGGGGAAAAATCGATGACCATTTTAGGTATCGCGGAGCGCTCCGCGGTCGCGCGCGGCGGCGCGGGCGATTGCTCGAGCAGGCTATATGAATGGCGGCAACCGAGAGGCGCCCATGACTCGCAGGCTGATAGTCTCTACCGTGGGTTTGATCGCGGTGATCGCCGTGTTTTTGTTCGTGCCCGCGGGCACGCTCGACTGGCCGGCCGCCTGGGGCTTCCTCGCCGAGATGGGCGTGCTCAGCCTTGCCGTCGGGCTCTGGCTCGCGCGCCACGATCCCGCACTCCTCGCCGAGCGCCTCGGCTCTCCGTTCCAGCGGACACAAAAGACCTGGGACAAGGTGTTCATGGTGGTGCTGATGGTGCTCTACTTCGGTTGGATGGTCCTGATGGGCCTCGATGCCCGCTGGGGAATCTCACGTGTCCCCCTTTGGCTGCAGGTGATTGGCGCGCTCGACGTCGCGCTGTCGAACTACGTGGTCTTCGTGACCTTCCGCGCGAACACCTTCGCGGCTCCGGTGGTGAAGATCCAGCGGGAGCGCGGCCAGACCGTGGTCAGCACGGGGCCCTATGCCTATGTGCGCCATCCCATGTATGCGGGCGGGCTGCTGATGTTTGTGGGCATGCCCCTGCAGCTCGGCTCATGGCTGGGTCTGGCGGCGCTTGCGCTCCTGGTGCCGCTGCTCGCGGTCCGCATCGTGCTGGAGGAGCGCACACTCGCGGCGGAGCTCGACGGCTATCGCGACTACGCCGCCCGCGTGAGATACCGGTTGATCCCGGGCCTCTGGTAGGTGCCGTCGCTCAGGCCGCGAAAAACGCGAGGGCGCGGATCTCGATGCTCTCCCGCGGCGGCGCGCTCTCGGGCGTGGTGGGATCCTCGAAGGCCGTGTGCAGCGAGAAGCGCGCGCGGCCATCCCTGAGGCTATCGTAGCATTTGATCAGCGCCGCCTCGTGCCGTTCCATGCGCGGGAAATAATTCCATCGGTGATTCGGATTGTAGATGCCGTAGAGGATCTCGCCGGTGCGATCGGCGTAGATGAGGTCGCAGGGGATCACGTCCGCGGGTGCGATGCTCCGGGCGTCCGCGAGCGCGAGCGGCCACGCCTGCACCGGTCCTTTGATCGGCCGCCAGACATTGATCTCGACGAAGCGATGCTTGAGTCGCGCCTCAGCCTCGTCCGCCGGCAGCAGGTCGCGCACGCGCTGCGGACCGGACTTGTCGGTGTAGTCGTTGTGCACCATCTGGACGGGCGTGCGCAGACCGCGTTCCACCGCCCGCTCGGCGCTGCGGATGGTGTGATCGAACACCAGCACTTTCTCGGCGCCGGTCGCCCGGGCAACCAACCGCTCGATCTCGGGGTAATAGATCTCGCGGACCTGCTTCTCGTCGTAAAAATCTGTAACGGCGGTGTCGTGGCGCGTGAACGCGAACCCCTCGCGATCGAGCGAGAGGCCATCGGCGACGGGTCGCGCGTCGAAAATCCGCGCGCGGAAGTTGCCGTAATTGCCCAGCCGCCGGGGCACACCGGTGCCGGGCGGTGGGTTATAGGTCTGCGGCTTCACGCTGGCGTCCGCCAGATAGGTCAGCGAGGCCTCGACAAAAGGCCGGAACTCCTCGGCGGTGTTGTCGACACGGGCGGCGGCGGTCCTGGCGGGCATGGGCGACCTCCTCAATATCTCCAGCTCGGCGATGTAGATCTTATCAATCTACGTCCTTCTCATTTAGGCCGATCGAACGCGGTCCGCAAATGAGCTTCCCGCATGGCTTCGATTAGGAAATGTAGGGCTCGTCGAGAAGGGGCTCAGGAGCCCAGCCGGTTGAGCGCGTCCAGCACCGCGCGATCGAGCTCGAGCCCCTCGTGCAGCAGGCGTGCGCGGGTTCGGAACGACCGTTCAGAGGGAATTCGGATCTCGTCGACTCCGGGCTGGCGCGGCACCGCCTTGACGCGTGCGACGAGCTCGGTCACCTCGCGCTTAAACTCAGCGAGCGGCACCAGCAAATCCGGCTTGAAGACCACGAAGAGGTACCCGCTGTCCTTGTCGAGGTCCAAAGCCGAGCCCGCGAGCAAGCCGAATGCGTGCACGATGAAGCCGAGTCCAAAGCCCTTGTGGCCGCCGAACGGCAAGAGCGCGCCCAGCCGCGCTTGGGTGGGATCGCGGGTGGGCTTGCCCGCGGGATCGAGCGCCACGCCCTCGGGCAGCATCTCTGCGCGCCGCTCGCGCAGCATCAGCTCCGTCAGCATGAAGGCGGAGGTGCCCATGTCGAAGACGACGGGGTCACCGTCGCTGGGCATGCCGAAGGCGATGGGATTGGTGCCAAGCACGGGGCGCGTGCCGCCCAGTGGCGCCACCGCTCGTGCGCTGCTGGCGGTGTGGATGCCAACCAGATCCGCCCGCGCGATCTTCTCGACATAGTAGGCGCTGCGCCCGCTCACCCAGCTGTTGGTCAAGCCGATGAGCGCGATGCCGCGCGCGCGGGCCTTCTCAATCGCGGCCTCGGTCGCGTGATAGAGCGCCAGCATGCCGACGTTGTTGCCGCCGTCGTAAAGCGTGGAGACGTCGGTTTCTCGAAGCACGCTCAGCGGGCGGCGCGGCAGCTCGAAGC
>DASZHJ010000357.1:0-40046 GCA_035938015.1 Allostellaceae bacterium | reverse complement strand
GGCGACGGCATTGGCCGCAGTGGCACAGGCCGACCCTCAGCGGCGAACCGGTCACCCGATAACGCACCGCTCCGCAAAGGCAGCCGCCCGTATGTTGCTCGGTTAAGGTCATGAGCCCTCCTGGAATGCTGTGATCTCCGGCTGCTCCGGGCACGCAGGGAATGCAATGCCGGGTCAGTCGTCTCCTGCGCCGCGCATCGGCAGCATTCGTTGCATCACGCCGTCGCGCTTCACAAAATGATGATAGAGGGCCGCCAGGACATGCAAGCCCACGAATCCATAGATGGCGTATTGCCCGGTCCTGTGCAGGAACTCCATCGGACCCGAAAAGCTGCGATTTGTGGGAAGCGGCGAGGCCGCCGTCAGCAGGCCGAAAAAGTCGAGGTGCTGCCCCTCGGCCGAGGCGAACAGATACCCGGTTAGGGGAATGCCGAGCATGACGGCGTAGAGCGCCCAATGTGTGAGCTCGGAAAGCCGAGTTTCGAGCGGCGTCAACCCCGCGGCGGGCGCGACCGGGTTCCCGAGGCGCCACAATAGCCGCAGCACCACCAGTGCCAACACCACGATGCCGACCGATTTGTGCAGCTCCAGAATGGCATCGTAGCCCGGTGCCGATTTCCTCGGCAGGATCCAGGCCAGAACCAGGGCGGACGACAACAATACCGCCACGACCCAGTGCAGAATCATCGCCGCTCGGCCATATCTTTCTGGCAAGCTTTTCATCGTTCACCCGTCAGCAGCAGTTTCGAGCGCGATTGACGCCATGGAATTGTGGCCTCATTGAGGATTGCTCTTGAGTCCAGTCGCGGGCTCAATGATGCCGAATGTAAGCGAAAGGCACCTCACGGCATGCCCGCCTCTCCCGACCTTGCCCGCTTGCTCGACATCATGGCGCGGCTGCGCGATCCCGAGCACGGTTGTCCCTGGGATCTCGAGCAGAATTTCGCTACCATCGCGCCCTACACCATCGAGGAAGCCTACGAGGTTGCCGAGGCCGCGGAGCGCGGGGAGCTCGAGGCGCTCAAGGACGAGCTCGGCGATCTGCTCTTGCAAGTCGTGTTCCATGCGCGCATGGCCGAAGAAGCTCGGCAATTCGGTTTCAACGATGTCGCGCGCGCCATCGCTGACAAGATGATCCGGCGACATCCTCACGTGTTCGCCGACGCCGACGTGGAGGGCGCCGCTGCGCAAACCATTGCCTGGGAGGCGCAGAAGGCCGAGGAGCGCCGCGCCAAAGCGGCGGCCGGCGGCCGTGCAGAGAGTGCACTCGACGGCGTCGGGCTCGGCCTCCCTGCCCTCACCCGGGCGGAGAAGCTCCAGAAGCGCGCCGCACGTGTCGGCTTCGACTGGCCGTCCGTAGCTCCCGTGTTCGACAAGATCCACGAGGAGATCGGCGAGCTGCGCACCGAGATCGACAATGGAAGCAGGCCCGAGCGGGTCGCCGACGAGCTCGGCGACCTCCTCCTCGCGGTGGTGAACCTCGCCCGATGGCTCGCGGTCGACCCCGAGCAGGCGCTCCGCGGCGCCAATCGCAAATTCGAGCGCCGCTTCCGACGCATCGAGGAGCGTCTCGCTGCGCGCGGCAAGCCGCTCGCCGATGCGACCCTGGAGGAGATGGAGGCTGAGTGGCAGAGGGCGAAGGCGGAAGAGTAGCCTTTGCTCCTTACGGTTTCTGCAGCAAGTGGATGAGCGAGGACGTGTCCCAGCGCTTGCCGCCGCGCTCCTGGATGCGCGCGTAGAACTGGTCGACCAGCGCGCTCACCGGCAACGAGGCGCCATTGCGCCGCGCCTCGGCAAAGCAAATCGCGAGGTCCTTGCGCATCCAGTCGACTGCGAAGCCGAAGTCGAACTTGCCTTCGAGCATGGTCGTGCCACGGTTCTCCATTTGCCAGGATTGCGCAGCGCCCTTGGAGATCACGTCGATCACCTTCTTGCCCTCGAGCCCCGCGCGCACCGCGAAGTTGAGGCCCTCAGAGAGTCCCTGCACCGCGCCGGCGATGCAAATCTGGTTCACCATTTTGGTGAGCTGCCCGCTTCCTGCCGGCCCCATCAGGGTCACCGCGCGGCCGTAATGCGCCATCACCGGCTCTGCCGTCCGGAAGGGCTCGGCGTCGCCGCCGACCATGATAGTGAGCTTGCCGTTTTGCGCGCCCGCCTGCCCTCCCGAGACCGGCGCGTCCAGGAAAGCGACGCCCTTCGCCTTCGCCGTGGCATCGAGCTCGCGCGCGATCTCCGCCGAGGCGGTGGTATGGTCCGCCAGGATGGCGCCTGGCCTCATGCCGGCGAGCGCTCCCTTGGGCGCTGTCGCGACCTCTCGCACGTCGTGATCGTTGCCTACGCACATGAAGACGATGTCCGCGCCCTCGGCGGCGGCGGCCGGCGTCTCCTTGAAGCTGCCGCCGTGCTCGGCAACCCAAGCCTTCGCCTTGGCGATGGTGCGATTATAGACCGTGACCTCGTGGCCGTTCTTCTTGAGGTGACCGGCCATCGGATAGCCCATCACGCCGAGACCCAGGAATGCCAGCTTCATTGCGCGTTCTCCATCGGGGAAGCCGTTATGCTACTGCCTTCATGCAGCCTGGCAACCCTCAGGGTGCGAATTCCAAGACGAGCGCCCGGAGCGCCTGCCAACTCTTGGCATCCGGCGCCAGAAGAAGCGAGGCGTCGATCTCGCTGGCGAGATAGGGCGTGCCATCGAGACGTTGCGAGAAACCACCGGCTTCGCGCACCAGCAACTCCCCCGGCGCGTGGTCCCAGGGATTGAGGCGCCGGAACAGCGCGAAATGCGCAGTGCCTCGTGCGAGCGCGAGGTACTCGAAGGCTGCGCAGCGTTCACTGAAGATTGAGCCGACCTTCCCCTCGAGCTTTTTAGCCGTACGTCCGCTGAGCCGCCCGCGCATCTCGGTCAACGCGACCGAAACCGCGGTATGCAGCCGCTCGCCATCGCTGAACGCGCCCGATCCCGCCTCGGCGCTCGCCATCCGGTCGGGGACCGGCTCATAGATCCATGAGGCCGCCGCGCGCTGCTCGACCAGGAGCGCTACCATTGTCGCGAAGACTGGCTTGCCGTCGGCGAAATTCTGTGTGCCGTCGACGGGATCGACCAGCCAGACCGGCGCTTCGCCGCCAACAGCGGCAAGGCGCCCCGGCTCGGCCGACACGCCCTCCTCGCCCACCACCACCGATCCCGGCAGCAGATCGGCAAGCTGCACGGTCAAAATCCGCTCAGCCTCGAGATCCGCTGTCGTGACGAGCTGGCCCGGTTTCTTCTCGCTGATGTCGCCCGCGGTCAGCTTTTGGAAGCGCGGCAGGATCTCCGCCATCGCCACCTCTCGGATCAGCGAGCTCACCCGGTCGATGGATGGCAGCATCGGCTAGTGGTGGATCTGGCGGCTGCGGAAGCGGCCGAGGTCGGCGTCGGCCAGGCGGACCGAAAGATGCGCGCGCTCCTCGTCGTCGCGTCGGCTAACTACATCGCCATTCCGGTAGAGCCAGGCAATGGCGGCGCCGTCGGTGAGGGGGACATTGAGATCAAACAGGCGACGGTCGCCGTCAACACGCTCGTCGATGAGCGAGAGCAGTCGGTCACAACCTTCCCCGGTCGCCGCAGAGATCGGCACCGCACCGTCGTTGCGGAGCGCCTGACCCAGGAGCGCAGCACGCGTTGCCGGCTCCAGCAAATCGATCTTGTTGAGGGCCTCGAGGAGGCCGTGCTCCACCTGTGCTCCGATCCCCAGCTCCGTCAGCACACTCTGCACGTCGCGGCGTTGCGCTTCGGTATCAGGATGGTTGGCGTCGCGAACATGCACGATCAGGTTCGCCTCGGTGACCTCCTCGAGCGTGGCGCGGAAGGCGGCAATCAGCTGATGCGGCAGATCGGATATGAAACCGACCGTGTCGGAGAGGATGGCGGAGCGACCCGAGGGCAGCGCGAGGCGCCGGAGCGTGGGGTCGAGGGTCGCGAACAACAAGTCCTCCGCGCGCACTGTTGCCCGAGTAAGACGATTAAACAGCGTCGACTTGCCGGCATTCGTATAGCCCACGAGGGCAACGACGGGGTACGGCACGCGCTTGCGCGCGTCGCGATGCAAAGCGCGCGTGCGCTTGGTGTCCTCGAGCTCCTTCTTGATGCGAGCGATCCGCTCGCCGATCAGTCGCCGATCGATCTCGAGCTGACTCTCGCCGGGGCCGCCCAGGAACCCGAACCCGCCGCGTTGCCGCTCGAGGTGAGTCCAGGACCGCACCAGCCGCGAGCGCTGATAGGTGAGCGCGGCGAGCTCGACCTGCAACCGACCCTCATGTGTCCGGGCCCGCGCGCCAAAGATCTCCAGGATCAGGCCGGTGCGATCGATGACCTTGCAGCCCCACGCCTTCTCTAGGTTGCGCTGCTGGACCGGGCTGACGGTTGCATCCACTACCGCGACGCCGACCTCGCGCTCCCTCACGACCGCACCCAAACTCTCGACGCTGCCGCTGCCGATCAGCGTGGCGGGCTTGGGCTTGGCCAATGGCACAAGCGCCGCATAGGCGACCTCGAGATTGATGGCGCTCGCGAGGGCAACCGCCTCCTCGAGACGCGCCTCCGGCGTGCGCAGGGCATCACGCAGCTCCCGCGGGGGTCGCTTGGGCGACGGATGAATGACGAGAGACCGGCCGGTCGACGGGGCATGCCCCGTGAGCGTGGATGCCATCAAGTTACTGTTCTTCACCCTCTTTGCCGGCCTCGAAGAGCTGCACGGGCTGCGCCGGCATCACGGTCGAGATCGCGTGCTTGTAGACCAGTTGCGAGTGCGCGTCACGCCGCAGCAGCACGCAAAAATTATCGAACCACGTGATGATACCCTGCAGCTTGACGCCATTGACGAGGAAGACCGTGACGGGAGTCTTGTTCTTGCGGACGTGGTTCAGAAACACGTCTTGGACATTTTGTGATTTCTCGCTGGACATTGCTGGTTCCTTTTTTCTTGGAGCCGCTCCTCGGCTCAGCCACGCGTCCTGGGCCGGGGCGCCTGCCTCCGGCAACTCTTAACAAGATTGGGTGCGGATGCAAAATCACAAGTGCCTTGTGCCCCGAAGGAGTGAGGCGTAATCAGAAAAGCGTAGCGCCGGCAAGACCTTGGCCGTTTCCTGCGGGAGGGCATCGAGCGCCGAAAGCAGCACCGGCACACACCCCGCCGCGGCTGCGCACTCAAGGTCAAGCGCGGTGTCGCCCACCAGCCATGTCGCGGCCGGGTCAATGCCGCTGCCCGAAAGGGCGGCGTGAATGACCGCGGGATGCGGCTTGTCACAACTCGCATCGCCTGCCCCTACCATGACCCGAAAGTACCGAGACCAGCCGAGATGCTCGGCTTCGCGCCGGAGCAACGAACCGGTCTTGTTGCTGACCACCGCGAGGTAATACCCGTCCTTTGCGAGTGCAGAGAGGAGCGCCTCGGCGCCGGCGAGCGCGCTCAGCCGCTCCAGGTGGATCGCCGTGAAGGCATCGAGATATAGGCCGCGAGCCTCCTCCCAGCGGGCTCCAAACAGACGCGGGAACGCATCGCGCAGGGAATGGCGCACTCGCTGCTTCGTCTCCTCGATCGTCCAGGGCACATGCCCCATCGCTTTGAATGTGACAACCAGCGCCTCGTGGATCACCGACCAGCTGTCGACCAGCGTGTTATCCCAGTCGAACAGGATCGCGCGCGGGCGCTCCATCAGGTGTCCAGTCCGCCCGCCTCTACATAGCGGCGATAGAATTTGCCGAGCTCGCGCGCGAGCTCGCCGGGCTTCCCGTCTCCGACTACGCTGTCGTCGATCCGGACGACGGGCGTCACATATGAGGTGGTGCTGGTGAGAAACGCCTCGCGCGCCTGCTTTGCTTCCGCAACGCTGAACGGCCGCTCGACGAACCGCAGGCCTGCTTGCTTGATCACCCGGATCACCCCGAGCCGTGTCACGCCGTTCAGGATCGCGTTCGTCGCGGCGCGCGTCACCACCTCGCCAGCCGCGGTCACGATCCAGGCATTCGTGGACGTGCCCTCGGTGACGTTACCGGCTCCATCCACCTGCCAGGCCTCATAGGCGCCGGCTTCGCGCGCCTGCTGCTTGCCCAGAATGTTCGGCAGCAGCGCGATCGACTTGATATCGCAGCGCGCCCAACGCAGGTCTGGCACCGTGATGACGCGAGCCCCCTCCGCGACCGCCGTGGGATTGGCCGGCTTTGCTCGGCGCGCGGTCATGACCACCTGGGTCCGAGCGTCCTTCGGAAAAGCGTGGTCGCGGGGCGCCACGCCGCGGGTCATCTGGATATAGATGATGCCGTCCTGCACCCGATTGCGGCGGAGCACTTCCCGCATGACGGTCCTAAGCGCCGCCTCGGGCATCGGCTTGGTTATATCGAGCTCGGCGAGCGAGCGCTCGAGGCGCTTCAGATGCAAGCCCTCGTCCACCAGCCGGCCACGCTCGACCGCGATCACCTCATAGACGCCGTCGGCGAACTGATAGCCGCGATCCTCGATATGGACGGAGGCCTCCCGGTGCGGGAGGTAGCGGCCGCTCACATAGGCGATGCGAGACATCGCCGCTCCCGATCGAGGTCGCGCGGCCTCACCTCACGACTCCACCTTGACGATCCGCTCGCCGTTGAAGAGGCCCAGCGTCTTGAGCTTGCGATGGAGCGCCGAGCGCTCCATGCCGATGAAGGCGGCGGTGCGCGAGATATTGCCGCCGAAGCGGGTGACCTGCGCAATCAGGTATTCCCTCTCGAAGACCTCGCGAGCATCGCGCAGCGGCAGACTCATGATCTCGCCGCCCTTGTCCCAGCGCACAACCGCTGGCGCGTCCGAGCCGATCTCGGCCGGTAGCATCTCGGCCCTGACGGGCTCGCGAACGTCGCCCGGCGCCATGATCAGCAGCCAATCGATCACGTTTCGAAGCTGTCGCGCGTTGCCGGGCCAGTCGTAACTCTGCAGGGCCGCCATGGCGTCGTCGCCGATCTCTCGCGCCATCAACCGTGCCGCCTCCGCGGCTCGGCGCATGAAATGCCGCGCCAGCATCGGTATGTCCTCGCGTCGTTCGCGCAGCGCCGGCACTCGGATCGGCACGACGGCGAGACGGTAATAGAGGTCCTCCCGGAACCGGCCGGCGGCAACTTCCGCGGCGAGATCCCGGTTGGTAGAAGCCATGACGCGCACGTCGACCTCGACACGGGTGCCGCCCAGCCGCTCGAAGGTCTGCTCCTGGAGGCCTCGCACGATCTTGCCCTGGGTCTCGAGGGGCATATCTGCCACCTCGTCCAGGAACAGCGTGCCGCTATGGGCTTCCTCGAACAGACCGATCTTGCGCGGACTGTCCGGGCCCTCCGCGCCGGCGGCCGCCCCGAACAGCTCGATCTCGAGGTGATCCGGGCGTAGCATCGCACAGTTCAGCACCACGAACGGAGCCTCTGCCCTGCGTGAGCGGCGGTGCAGCAGACGCGCGACCACCTCCTTGCCGGAGCCAGGTGCGCCCGAGATCATAACTCGGCTCTTGGTCGGCGCCGCCTTCTCGACCTGCTGGCGCAATTGGGCGACGGCGTGAGAGTTCCCGACCAGCTCCTCGTCACCGCCAGCACGCAGGCGCAGCTCCTCGTTCTCCCGCCTGAGCCGGGCCGCTTGGATGGCGCGCTCGACCACCAGAAGCAGCCGATCGGACTTGAACGGCTTCTCGATGAAATCGTAAGCGCCCATTTTGATCGCTGCGACCGCGGTCTCGATCGTACCGTGGCCACTGATCATCACCACGGCCAGGTTGGGCGCCTCGGCCCGCGCGATGCGCAGGATTTCGATCCCATCGAGCTCGCTGCCCTGTAGCCAGATGTCGAGCACCAGCAACGAAGGCAGCCGCGAACGGATCGCGGCCAGCGCTTCAGTGCTGTCGGCGGCTTGACGGGTCTCGTAGCCTTCGTCCTCGAGAACGCCGCAAATCAGCATTCGAATGTCGGCTTCGTCGTCGATGACGAGTATGTCGTGGGCCATGGAGAACCTTCTAAGCTTCGACGGACTCAGCCGCTACGCGATCCGACTCTTCGCGCAGCCGACCGGACGGGAAGACTAGCTTCACCCGAGCGCCGCCGCCCTCCCGATCTTCCAGGATCAGCTCTCCCCTATGCTCCTCCATCACCTTCTTCACGATGGCCAGCCCGAGCCCTGTGCCCTTGGCGCGGGTGGTGACGTACGGCTCTGTCAGGCGCTCGCGTCCTTCCTTCGGCAGGCCCCGCCCGTTATCCTCGACCACCAGCGTGACCTGCCCCTCCGTTTCGACGAGCCGCACCCAGATCTTACCTGGCGCTGCATCGCCGTCGCGGCCCTGTATCGATTCGATGGCGTTCTTGAGCAGGTTGACCAGCGCTTGGCTCACCTGCCGTGAATCGCAGGAGACCGGCACTGGATGCGAGGGTAAATCGACCTCGAAGCGCACGTCCGGTGTTCCCGCCCGCTGCAAGAACACCGCTTGGCGCGTGATGTCGATCAAATCCTCGGTCTTGATCAGCGCAGCCGGCATCCGAGCGAAGGATGAGAATTCGTCCACCATACGCCCGATGTCGCCGACGTGACGGACGATCGTGTCCGACAAGATCGCGAAGGTCTCGGGATCATTCCGGATTTCCCGAAGGTACTTGCGCTTGAGGCGCTCGGCCGATAGCTGGATCGGCGTCAACGGGTTCTTGATTTCGTGTGCAATTCTGCGCGCCACGTCCGCCCATGCAGCCTTGCGCTGGGCCGACAGCAGTTCCGTCACGTCGTCGAAGGTAACGACGTAGCCTTGAGTTTCCCCGCTCACCCGCTCCGCGGCAACGCGCACGTGCAGGACGTCGGATCGGCCGTCTCGGGCAATCTCGATTTGCGCCTGCGCCAACCGGTCCGGCCGGCGCGCGGCCTCCTCTACCAGAGCCGCCATTTCCGGCACCACCGCGGAAAGCGGCTCGCCGATCTGCCGGTCGAGATCGACGGCAAGCAGCACCGAGGCCGATCGGTTCGGTAGGTTGATGCGGCCGTCGCGATCGAGACCGACGACACCCGCGGAGACACCCGATAGCACCGCCTCAGTGAACCGCCGACGGCCGTCGAGCTGGCGGTTCGCCTCTACGAGCTCGCGCTGTTGCGTCTCGATCTGCGTGGTCATCCGGTTGAAGGCGCGCGAGAGTGTGCCGAATTCCTCGTCTCCCTGCCCTTCGGAGACCCGTGCCGAGAGATCGCCGCCGCCGACACGCTCTGCAGCGCTCGCGAGCGCGCTGATCGGCCGCGCGAGCCGCGCCGCGAGGCGTAATCCTGCCCAGACTGCCGCGAGCAATATGAGAACTGCGACGACCAGGAAGCCAAGCGCGAACTTGATCTGATAGTCCGAGCGCTGGCCCTCCAGCCGCTCATATTGTTCGACCGCCCATTTTGTCTGCTGCACTCGATTGAGCACCACGGGATCGGCGATCCGGCCGACGTAGAGGTAGGAGTCGCCCATAGCAGAGCCGAGCCGCACCAAGGCGCGCACGCGGTCCTCATTGTCGCTGGTGAGCACCGCGACATCGCCGTCATCTGCCTGCCTGAAGGCCGATTCCGGTGGCGCGTCCAGCATGAGCGTGTAGGAGAACCGAGTGCGTGCCAGCACTCGGCCGCTGGGATCGAATACCAGCGCTTCCGAGAGGTTGCGGAGCGACGTCTGCAACTCCAGCACTTGGGCGAGGCTCTGAGGGTCGTCATTAAGGAGTTGCGCATCATGGTTGATGTCCGCGGCCATCTTGACGATGTCTCCGCGCACGGCGTCCTGGTGCTCATGGAGGTAGGCCTCAGCCACCGCCAGCGATTCTGAGAGCGCGGTCCTAACTCGGTCGCTGAACCACGACTGCACACCGAAGCTGAAGAAGAAATACGACGAGAGCGCGAGGATGATAGTCGGCGTCACCGCTATGACGCTGAACAGCAGCACTAGTCGCACGTGCAGCCGTGAGCCCGCATGCCCGCGACGGCGCTCCGCCCATACCTGCACCAAGCGCGTGGCGATCACCGCCGCCAGCGCCAGCAGAAGCACGAGGTTGAGATTGACGAACGGCAGAACCAGATAGGGACGGCCCTTGAAGGGAGGCCAGCCCGAGAGCGCGGCATAGGTGCCGATGCCCGAAACTACCGTCGCGATCGCGAGCGCTATTGCGAGCTTGCGCCCGAGCCCGATCCGACTGGCCCATGTAAGAACCTGTCGCGACAGGCTCATTCCGTCCTCAAGAAGCACCGCCCTAATAACTGCCGACCTGGTTCCCTAGCCCCGCAGGCTGGCTTCGAGGAAACTGCGACTCCTCAGGGTCGGACGCCGCCAGCCACGGTCATTTTAGGCCACGGCTGACTTCGATGTCCAATTCTCGGATCTTCTTTCGGAGGGTGTTGCGATTGAGACCGAGCAGCTGAGCGGCTTTCACTTGGTTGCCGCGGGTGGCGCCGAGCGACAACGTGATGAGCGGCCGCTCCACCTCGCGCAGGACGCGATCATAGAGGCCGGCCGGCGGAAGCCCGCCCTTGTGAGCTTCGAAATAGTCACGCAGGTGCCGCTCGGCCGCGGTGCTGAGCCCCTCGCCGGCCGGCGCTTCGACCGCCCCTGCGGGTACCGCCTCGGTGAGCTCCGCCGCCACCGCCTCGGCGCCGATCACCTCTTGCGCATAGAGTGCCGCCAGTCGACGCACGAGGTTCTCGAGTTCGCGGACATTGCCCGGCCAGCGGTAGGCCTTGAGCCGCTCCATCGCAGCGGTGTCGAGGCTCTTCATCGGCAACCCCTCACCGTGTGCGAGCGAAAAGAAGTGCCGGACCAGGGCCGGAATGTCCTCGGTGCGCTCGCGCAGCGGCGGTAGCCGAATCGGCACCACGTTCAGGCGATAGAACAGGTCCTCTCGGAACAAGCCCTGACGGATGAGGTGACGGAGGTCGCGATGCGTAGCCGCGATGATGCGTACATCGGCGCGGATTGGCGTGCGCCCGCCAACAGTCGTGTACTCGCCCTGCTGCAAGACGCGCAGCAGCCGCGTCTGCGCGTCCGGCGGCATGTCGCCGATCTCGTCCAGAAACAAGGTACCGCCTTGCGCCTGCTCGAACCGACCGGCATTGCGCTGCGTCGCGCCCGTGAAGGCGCCCCGCTCATGGCCGAACAATTCGCTCTCGATCAACTCTCGGGGGATTGCCGCCATGTTGATGGCGACAAAGGGTCCGCTCCGGCGCTTGCCGTAATCGTGCAGGGCGCGCGCCACCAGCTCCTTTCCAGTTCCGCTTTCGCCGGAGATCGTCACCGTGAGGTCAGTGCCCATGAGGCGCGCGAGCACGCGGTAGATGTCCTGCATCGCGGCCGAGCGGCCGATCAGCGGTAAGCTGCCCTCATCGGCATCGACCTCGGCGGATGCTGCACCGTTTTTTGGGGCGGGCTCCGCGAGAGCCCGTTGCACGGTGCGCACCAGCTCGCGCAAATCGAAGGGTTTAGGCAGGTACTCGAAGGCGCCGCGCTCCGTCGCCTTCACCGCCGTCAACAGCGTGTTCTGCGCACTCATTACGACGACCCGAAGCTCCGGCCGGAGCTTCTTGATGCGAGGAAGCAGGTCGAGGCCGTTCTCGTCCGGCATTACAACGTCGGTGATCACCAGGTCGCCTTCGCCGTCTTCAACCCAGCGCCAGAGCGTTGCGGCATTCCCGGTGCTCTTTACCTCATAGCCGAGCCGCCCCAGAGCCTGACCGAGAACCGTGCGAATCGCCCGGTCGTCGTCGGCCACCAGGATGGTCGCACCCGTGTTCATTTTTCGCCCTCGCTGCTCGCCATGGGCAGGAACATTCGAAAGACCGTGCGCCGCGGCTGGCTCTCGAATTCGATCACTCCGCCGTGGTCGTCGATTACCTTGGCGACCAATGCAAGACCGAGGCCAGTCCCATTGTGCTTGGTGGTGACGAAGGGGTCGAAAAGATGAGGACGCAGGTCCTCGGGTATCCCCTCCCCGTTATCGATGACCTCGACCACCAGGGGGAGATGCAAGCGGGCGTCGGTGCCGGAGATCGCAAGCCGCACGCCGTGTTGATAGGCGGTGGAGACCTGGATCTCGCCACCTTGAGCCGGCACAGCTTCCGCGGCGTTCTTGACGAGATTCAAGAACGCCTGAATAAGCGCGTCCCGATTGCCGTAGACTGGTGGCAGCGAGGGATCGTAGTCCTCGACAAAACGCACGTGGCGGGCGAAACCAGACTGGGCCGCCAAGCGCACGCGGTTCAGGACCTCGTGGATATTTACCGACCCTTTGTCGAGGGGTCTGCGGTCCGAGAACACCTCCATGCGGTCCACCAGCGCCACGATGCGATCAGCCTCGTCGCAGATCAGCCGGGTGAGCTCGCGGTCGGCGTGGCTGAGACTCTCCTCCAAGAGCTGCGCCGCCCCGCGGATGCCGGAGAGTGGATTCTTCACCTCGTGGGCCAGCATGGCCGCCATCCCCGTAACAGACCGCGCGGCATTGCGGTGCGTGAGCTGTCGGTCGATCTTGTGCGCCATCGAGCGTTCCTGGAGCGTCACAACCAGGCGATCTCCCACCTCCGCGAGCGGCGCCACCTGGATCGTGACCACGTGCGAGCCAAGGCGCGGTGTCTCCAGTGTCACCGCGTATTCGGAAACGCTGTGGCCGCTCCGTCGCACACTCGCGAGCAACGCGAAAAGCGGACTGTCGGCGGGGACCAGGTCGGCCAGCGGTGCGCCGAGGAAGGTCGCCGTACTGGCGTCGAAGAATTGCTCGGCGGCCCTGTTGGCGTACTCGATCAGGCCGCTGCCGCCGACCACCAACACCGGGTCCGGGAGCGCCGCGAGGATCTGCGCGGCATCGAGGCCGAGGTGGCGGGGAACGCGGAGCGATGCCGCAGCCTTTCCCGGCATCTCAGGCCGCCTCTCGATCGATCTGAGGGCCGTAAAACGCCCGCAGCAAGTCTCGAACTTGCGCCGGCTGGTCCTGCCGATTGATCTCGGACCGGAATTCCGCCGATCCTGGCAGACCCTTGGAGTACCAAGCCAGGTGCTTGCGGGCCATCCGGACGCCGGTCTCGCGGCCGTAATGGGACAGCACGGCCTCATAATGCTCGAGTACGATCTCGAGCTGACGCGCGAGCGGCGGGTCGGGCTGACGCGCTCCCGTCCGGAGGTAATGGATCACCTGGGATGGGACCCACGGCCGGCCATAGGCCCCGCGCCCGATCATCACCCCATCGGCACCCGATTGCGTGCGCGCCCCGTCCACCTCCTCAAGGCTTGCGATGTCACCGTTGACGACGACGGGGATGCCGACGGCCTCCTTCACTTCGCGCACGAAGGCCCAATCGGCCCGGCCTTCATAGAACTGGCAGCGGGTGCGGCCGTGGATGGTTATCATGCGGATTCCGCACTCCTCCGCGATGCGTGCGAGCCTCGGGGCATTCCGGCTCGCCTCGTCCCAGCCCGTCCGCATCTTCAGCGTCACCGGCAGCCGCACGGCCTTGACCGTTGCATCGAGAATGCGCGCGGCGTGCGCTTCGTCGCGCATCAACGCCGATCCTGCATGGCCGTTCACGACTTTCTTCACCGGGCAGCCGAAGTTGATGTCGATCAACGCCGCGCCGCGATCCTCATTGAGCTTCGCCGCCTCTGCCATGACCTCGGGCTCGCAGCCCGCGAGTTGGACCGCCATCGGTTGCTCTTCTCGGCAGTTCTCGGCCATCTTCAGGGATTGGCGGGACGCCCGAACCATGGCCTGGCTCGCGATCATCTCCGAGACCACAAGGCCGGCGCCCTGCCTCTTGACCAGCCGACGGAACGGCAAGTCTGTTACGCCCGACATAGGTGCGAGGATCACCGGGTCTTCGAGACGGATAGATCCGATACTGATGCTCATTTATTATGCAATGGGCTTGATTGCTCAATCTTTGGTCAGTGGGATGATAATGGAAATTTTGCGCAGTGCAACATGTCGACGAGTCGCAGGGCGATGAAACTCGCCCTTGCAGCCATGACTTCCGCTCGTGCTGCGCGTTAAACTTTTGAAGAGGCAACTTCGAGGGTGGCGGAATGAGCGATTCAATGGAAATTCAAGAAGCCTGGAACTGGCAGGATTGGCTGGACATGGTGCTCGGCCTCTGGCTGGCCGTCTCTCCATGGATCCTGGACTTCGCCGACAGTGATCCCAGTGCCACCCGAAATGCACTCATTGTAGGCATTTTGATTGCCGTGCTGAGTGCTCTCACCTTCCTCGCCTATCACATCATCGAGGAATGGATCGACGTAATCCTCGGCCTTTGGCTCGTCGTCTCCCCTTGGGTTTTGACGGGCTCACGGGATGCGACGGTTGTGGCCGACTTCGTGATCGTGGGCGCGATCGTGCTGGCGCTTTCGGGTTACGAGATCTGGGCCGCGCGGCACGGCCATCCGCATCCGGAGTGAACGAACCGGCCGCGCCTCAGCCGATCAGCACGTCGGTGACGAACTTCACGCCGGGATAGGCCAGCGTCAGGAGGAGGTAGGCAAGCAATATCCCGCGCGCGGCTTGCTGTCCGCGCACGCCCGTAAACCGATGGGCGGCCAGCAGCAACGCGATTGCCACGAAGGTGGCGATCGAGAGCGTGGTCTTGTGATCGAACACCAGCAGGCGTCCCCGCTCGAAATATTCGGCCGCCATGCCGCTCGCGAGGCCGAGCGCCAGTACGAGCTCGCTCGCCGCGAGCAGCGCCACCTGCAGGCGCTCGCTCTCCGCAACGGCCGGGAGGCGTCGCGTCAGCGCCGTCGGTCGTTTGGCCTTGAGCGCGCGCTCCTGCAAGAATACGGCCACGCCCGCGACCGCGGCCAAAGTGAGGAGGCCGTAGGTCGCCAGTGCCAGCACGATGTGTGTCTCGAACCAAGCTGCGGGAACCGTTCCGGCGACCCGACGCTCCGGCGCGCGCTGCCAAATGAGCGCGACGACACCAAGACCGACAAGATAGGGCGTCAGGATCGGCGTGAGACGCCATCCCTGTCGCGTCACGATCGAGAGTCCGGCGAACAACACCGTGGTGACTGCGATGGTGAGCCAAAGCGATACCGCAAATCCCGTGTGCCACGCGCCCCAAATCTGCGCCGCAGCCCAGGCCGCCGGACCAACGATTGCGAGCGCCACACCCGCCCAGAAAACCGCATCTCGGTCGTCCCGCTCACGCAGGCGCAGCGCCGCGGCCGGTACCAGCGTCGCCAGCGCCGTCGCGCCGTAGACGACATTCATCGCCATCTCGCGACTATAGGCACTCTCGGTGCCTTGGCAATCAGGCCGGCCTTGCTCTAGGGTCGGCTGCATGACCTCCTGCGTCGCGCTGGTCGTGGCGGCGGGACGCGGTACCCGGTTGGGCGTACCGCTCCCCAAGCAATACCTACCGCTCGCCGGCGAGCCGCTGCTCCGTCACACGCTGCGCGCTCTCGCCTCACACCAGAGGATCTCCGGTGTGCTCGCGGTCATTCATCCCGACGACCGTGCGCACTACGACGAGGCGGCGTGGGGTCTCGAACTTCTTCCGCCCGTTCCGGGTGGTGCGCAGCGCCAGGACTCGGTACGGCTCGGACTCGAGAGCCTCGTTGGGACCAATCCGGACGTGGTGGCGATCCACGATGGCGCCCGCCCGTTTGTCGACGCCGCGCTCATTGATCGCGTGCTCGACGCGGTCGGGCGCGCACCCGGAGCCATCCCGGCGCTTCCGGTCGCCGACACGATCAAACGCGGGCGAGATGGCTGGATCGTCGCGACCGTCGCGCGCAGCCAACTCTGGCGCGCGCAGACGCCGCAAGCCTTTCGATTTCGTGAGATCCTCGCCGCGCACCGCGCGGCGCTCGGGCTCGAGCTCTCCGATGACGCCGCCGTCGCCGAGCGCTCGGGACTTGCGATCAGTCTGGTCATGGGCAGCGAGACCAATCTCAAGGTGACGACGCCCGACGATCTCGCACGCGCGGAGAGCGTCTTGCTGGCGCGGTTCGGCGACGTGCGAACGGGCCAAGGCTTCGACGTGCATCCACTCGGCTCCGGCGATCACGTCTGGCTTTGCGGGATCAAGGTGCCGCACGATCGCGCGCTGATCGGACACTCGGATGCCGATGTCGGGCTGCACGCGATCACCGATGCGATCCTCGGCGCGCTCGGCGCGGGCGATATCGGCCAGCACTTCCCGCCGAGCGAACCCCGATGGCAAGGCGCTGCCTCCGACCAATTTCTCCGTCACGCCGCGGCGTTGGTTACCAAGCGCGGCGGTCGGATCGCCCACGTGGATGTGACCTTGATTTGCGAGCGGCCGAAAGTGAGTCCGCATCGCCAAGCTATGATCGCGCGCATCGCGGAAATCCTGGGCCTCGCGCCGGATCGGATCAGTGTTAAGGCAACTACCACCGAAAAACTGGGATTTACCGGCCGCGAGGAGGGCATTGCGGCGCAAGCCATCGCGACCCTCCGCTTACCGGGCGGCTTCTGAGTCTCGGCAACCTACTGGTAAATCGGGAAAGGCTTTATGAGCGTGATGCGTGACATGGCACTCGTGATCACCTTCCGGCCGCGGTTCTTGAGCTGCACCTCCACCGTGTGAGAGGGTCGGCGTTGGCCGGCCTACATTCGGTCCTTGATTGCTCTTGGAGGGGCCGACCGGTGCTATAGTTCTTAGATGCAGCGGCTCTGGCGCTTTCGCCGGGCAATTCTGAGTCGCCTTTGATGGACAGGAAAATCCAGGCACTATCCGAAGCCCTGCTGAGCGCCTGTCGCGAGGCGCGGTTGAAGCTGGCGACGGCGGAATCCTGCACTGGCGGCCTCGTTGCCGCGGCGCTCACGGACATAGCGGGTTCCTCGGATGTCGTGGAGCGCGGGTTTGTCACCTACTCGAACGAGGCCAAGACTGAGCTCCTGGGCGTACCGGCCGCGGTGATCGCGGCCCATGGCGCCGTGAGTGCGCAGGTGGCGACGGCGATGGCTCAGGGAGCGCTCGCCCGGTCGCCCGTCGACCTCGCGGTCTCGATCACGGGTATCGCCGGGCCCGGCGGCGCCACCTCTGGCAAGCCCGTGGGCCTGGTCTATTTCGGCATCGCCCGCAAAGGCGGCGCAGCCCAAGTCGAACGCCACACTTTTCACGGTGACCGCGCATCCGTGCGAGCGGCAGCGACGGAGCGCGCGCTCGAGCTGCTGCTGGAAGCGGCCCGCGGCATATAAGGCGCGTCAGTCTGTCGGCTCGAAATCGAGACCAATGTCGAGGATCGGCGCGCTGTGGGTGATTGAGCCGCAGGAGATCACGTCGACTCCGGTGGCGGCGACGGCTCGCGCGGTCTCCGTGGTGATGTGGCCCGATGCCTCCACGATCGCGCGTCCATCAATGATCGCGACTGCCTCGCGCATCTGGTCCGGCGTCATATTGTCGAGCAGGATCGCGTCCGCACCTGCCGCCAGCGCCTCGCCAAGCTGATCGATGCGATCGACCTCGACCTCCACCTTGATCATGTGGCCGAGCGCGGCTTTCGCTTTGCCAATCGCTGCGCGGATCCCTCCGGCGACCACGATGTGATTGTCTTTGAGCAGCATGCCGTCATCGAGACCGAAGCGGTGGTTCACGCCGCCGCCGAGCCTTACCGCATATTTCTCCAGCACACGAAGTCCTGGCGTGGTCTTGCGCGTGCAGGCGATCCGCGCCCGATGGCCCTTCACGGCGTCGACGATCTCTCGTGTCGCCGTGGCGATGCCAGAGAGATGGCAGAGAAAATTGAGCGCCACGCGCTCTGCGCTCAGGATCGCCCTCGCCTGCCCGCTCACCACTGCGATCGACTCGTTCGCGCCCACCTTTGCACCATCGAGCCTCGCGATCTCGATGCGAGCGTCAGGGTCGAGCAAGCGGAAAGCGATCGCGGCGACGCCAAGGCCCGCGACGACGCCGGCTTTGCGTGCATTGAGGACGCCTCGCGCGCGTTTCTCTATGGGGACGATCGTGTCCGTTGTCAGGTCACCGGCGCGACCGAGGTCCTCGGCGAGTGCCGCCCGCACCAGAGGCTCGATCAGGAAAGCCTGGGGTGCGACAATTTCCGGTCGGTTCATGGCGCGGCCCGCCCAGCGCGTCCCACCGCCAGCATGCGCTCCACGGCCTGCCGCGCGCGGACGGCGATCGCGGGATCGATCGTGATCTCGTGCGTCATTGTCTCCAAAGAGCGGCGGATCTTGGCGAGGGTGATGCGTTTCATGTGCGGACAGAGATTGCAGGGCCGAACGAAATCAACCTCGGGATGCTCGACTGCGAGGTTGTCACTCATCGAGCACTCCGTGACCATAACGACCCGCTTCGGCCGGTGCCCGGCGACATAATCGCTCATCCCGGCGGTCGAGCCAGCGAAGTCGGCCTCGGCGATTACCTCCGGCGGACACTCCGGATGCGCCAGCACGATGACGCCGTGATGGCTGTTGCGGAAGTTTCGGATGTCAGCGGCCGTGAAACGCTCGTGCACCTCGCAATGCCCCTTCCACGCGATGATCTCTACGTCTGTTTGCTTGGCCACATTGAGAGCCAGATATTCATCTGGCAGGAATATCACTTTGGGAGCACCAAGGCTCTGAACCACCTCGACCGCATTTCCGGAAGTGCAGCAGATGTCGGACGCCGCCTTCACTTCGGCGGAGGTATTGACGTAGCTAACCACGGGCACGCCGGGATAGCGTTCGCGGAGCAGGCGAACATCGGCTCCGGTGATCGAGGCCGCGAGCGAGCAACCGGCCTTTGGATCGGGGATCAGCACGGTCTTCCCGAGATTGAGCAGCTTCGCCGTCTCCGCCATGAAATGAACACCGGCCAGCACGATCACCCTGGCTTCGGTCTTCGCGGCAGCCCGCGCGAGCGCCAGGGAGTCCCCGACGATGTCGGCGACGCCGTGGTAGATCTCCGGCGTCTGGTAATTGTGCGCAAGCACGATCGCGTTCCTGCGGCGCTTCAGCTCGAGGATCGCCGCCACGTCCGGTGCGAAAAAGCGCCACTCCATCGCAGGGACGACGCGCTCCATCTTGGCGTAGATCTCGCCGAGCCGGCCCGTGAAGGCGGGGCTCTCCGCAGCGCAATTACCAAGCGTCGATGGCTTCATTCTGCTCTCCATGAGTATAAGTGGCGCCAAAAAATACGGCGGTTCACGCCTGCACTAATGCTGGGGATGAGCATTAGCCACGTCAAGCTGGTATTTAGCGCAGGATTCTAGCTATGCGTTTCTGCCGACCCGTGGCTCCCGGGACGGTGACCGTCACAATCAATCCGACGCCGATAGCGTGATCCGCCGTGGGATGGGCAGGCGCACGCCGGGCGCCGGCCGCTCGACCAAAACCTCGCGGCGGAAGCGGAACCGTTCGGCGGGACGCCCGCCAGTGCCGCGCTCCCACTCGCCCACGCCCTCGACCAACCCGCCCTGCTCCACCAACCGCCGGAAATTCTGCTTGTGGAGCGCCATTCCCGCGAGCGCTTCCACGCTCTGCTGAAGCTGCAGCAGCGTGAAGGTTGGTGGCATAAGCTCAAACACGACCGGCCGATACTTGAGCTTACCGCGGAGCCGACTCATGGCTGTCGCGAGGATCCGGCGATGATCCATAGCCATGGCTTCGCCGAGCCCGGGCGCGACTGGAACGGGCTCCAGTCCGCCGTCGCGCCGCGCCTCCGCGACCAACCCGGCCTCGTAGAGCAGCTCATAGCGTTCAAGACCGCGCTCCTCGTCCCAGCGCGCGGGGGCCAGCCCGAAAGTCGTACGCACACGCTGATCCCTACGCGTGCGCTCCGCGAGGTTGCGCGCGCTCGCCGCCCAGGCAGTGAGTCGTGGCTCGATGACCTGCGCCACCAGTGTCGACCGTCCGCGCCGACCGTCTTCCCAGGGAAAATAGCGGTACCAATTCTGCCATTGGGCGCCGCTGTCCCCGCTGGGTTCGGCTTCACGCGTCAAGGCGAGATAGCCGATAGAGACCATGCGGGCCGCTGGATCCGGCGTGCCGCCTTCCCGATCCAGATCGGCAAAGGTGTAAAGTTGTTCCACGTAGCCGAGCGGTAGGCTCGTCTGCTCGCCCACCCAGCCTCGAAGGCCCAGCTCGAGGGTTCGATGGCTCACGGGGTCGAAGGGTCCCGATGGCAGCGCGTCGAGGCCCTCGGCCGCCCGCCTGGTGGATTTGGTACCGCTACCCAGAGTGTTCGGCGGCCGGTCGACCGTGAGTACACGCGGCTCACCCGCGGTGACTGCGATCACAACGGCACTCAAACCGATGACAATATCGACGTTGCGCTTCTGTGACACCACCGCCAGCCCCCAAACACGATTCTACCTGGGATCGGGGAGTGTTACAGCGGATTTCGCGCTCAGGCCGCGGCAGCGCCGAGGGACGAGCTGCCCACCTCCGAAGTGGATTGAGACATGCACGGGAGGTAAATGTCGAACCGCGTGCCAACGCCGGGCTCGCTCTCGACCGCGATCTGGCCGCCGTGCCCAGTGACGATGCCGTGTACGACGGATAGGCCAAGACCGGTGCCGCGACCGACCTCTTTGGTGGTGAAGAAAGGCTCGAAGATACGGCGCCTGGTCACCACATCCATGCCGCACCCGGTATCTCGCACCGTCAGCCGCACGCCCGGGACGGTAGCGCTCGACCGGCGTAGCATTGCCAAGCGCCCAGCATCGCTCGCGACTTCAACGGTCACCGTACCGACGCCATCTCCGATCGCCTGCGCCGCATTGCTCAAGAGCACCACGAGCACCTGCTCCAGCTGACCGGCGTCGGCCGCAACCGGCGGCACCGCCGCGAGCTCCTGCTCTATCGCGATCCCCGCAGGAAGCGACGGCTGCATGCCGCGCAAGACGTCCGCCACGAAGCCGTCGAGCGCCAGCGGCTTTCGCTCGGCTTCGCTTTTGCGCGAGAAAGCCAGCACTTGCCGCACGAGGTCTCGCGCACGTTGGCCGGCTTCCAGGATCAGCTCGACGCTGGCGTACTCACGCGAGCCCGGCTGCAGCTTGGCCATGACGATCTTCGCGAGCGAGATTACCGGCACGAGTGAGTTGTTGAGATCGTGCGCGACGCCGCCCGCGAGAGTGCCGAGCGCCTCCAGCTTCTGAGAATGCAGAAGCTCCGCGTAGAGCTCGTTGCGTTCCTGCTCAAGCCGTCGGGTTTCCGTGACGTCCTGCAAGGTTCCCGCGACCTGGATCACGATGCCGGCGGCATCTCGAACTGCTGCGCCCTCCGATCGAAGAATTCTGGTGCGGCCTTCGCCCGCCGGCACCCTGAATTCCATCGCGGGCGGCGCCCCGCCGGCTTTGAGCTCGTCGAGCCAGGTCACGACCTTCTGTCGATCCGCCTCGCAGATATGGCGCAGGACACCATCGCGTGAGGGCGAATAATCCTCGGGCAGCGGTTGCCAGATCCGGTACATCTCTAACGACCAGATGAGTTCGCCCCCCACGAGGTCGAGCTCCCAGCTTCCCATGGCTGCAATGCGCTGGGCATGAGCCAATCGCGCCTCGCTCCGGCGCAGTTGGGCCTCGCTGTCCCGCAAGGCGCCCCGCTCCGTCTCGACGGCGTGTTTCGTGGCTTCGAGTTCCGCTACCCGCTGGCCGAAGAGGGCGCGGGCAGCGCACCAGACGGTAATCGCGCCCGCTCCAAAGGATGTGGCGACAAGCGCCCAGCTCGGCACCGCGCGCGCATAGACCAGCAACGCCGCCATTATTAGCGGGACCGCCAGTGGCCAAAGACAGCGAAGGAACCGCCTGAAAGGCATCGTTGGGGCGTCCAGGCTCAACCGCTGATTTGCGGGAGGAGAACTTTGGCCCCGCTTTGCTTAAGAAAACGCAAAGACTTGTGAACGCCGCGCTCAGTACCCCGCCTCGATCAGCGGAAATGCGCTGTGGACGTGGGGCCGATAAACCGGCGGCGCGGAATGCAAATAAGACTTGTCGAGCTTGGCGTAGCTGTCGACGCCGAGCAGGCCCATGGAGACACGGATTTCCGTCTCCAGGAGTTCGAGCACGCGCACTACGCCCCTCTGCCCCGCGGCGGCAAGACCATAAAGATAGAGCCGGCCGATCGCGACCGCATCGGCGCCGAGCGCGATCGCCTTGATAACGTCGGTGCCGCGGCAGAACGCACCATCGACGATCACGGCCGCGCGGCCCTTTACCGCCGCGACCACCTCCGGCAGGAAATCCAGCGTGCCACGCCCATGATCGAGCTGCCGGCCTCCGTGATTCGAGACATATACGCCGGCGACGCCATGCTCGCAGGCGATGGCAGCATCCTCTGCCGTGGCGATCCCCTTGAGGATGAGCGGGATGTCGTATTTGTCCCGGAACCGTTTCACGTGGCTCCAGCTCAGCGCGGCTTGATAATCCATGCCAACCACCCCGCGCCGCCAGGGCTTCGCAAAGCGAGTCGATATATCTCGCTCGCGCCGGCTGTAAATCGCGGTGTCGACGGTGAGGCAGAATGCGTCGTAGCCTGTAGCGATCGCGCGCCTGAGATGGTCGTCGACGAAGGCGTCGTCGCCCCGCACGTAAAGCTGATAGACGCGCATGCCGCCGGGCGCGGCTTCAGCCGTGGCTTCGATCCCAGGCTGCGATACCGAGCTCAGGAACATTGGCACGCCGAATTCCGTCGCGGCTTTGGTGACCGTGGCACCGCCACCCGCGTCGAAGGACTCGAGTGAGCCGACGGGCGCCAACACGACGGGAATGCGCAGGCTCTTGCCGAGCAACCGGCGGCTAACGTCGATCTTCGACACGTCGCGCAAAACGCGCGGGCGGAACGCAAGGGAATCGAGGGCGAGCCGGTTGCGGCGGACGGTGGTCTCCGTGTCGGCGCCACCGACCAGATAATCCCAGATGTTCGCGGGTAGCTTGTTGCGCGCCGCCTTCACGAGCTCATGCAGTGTGAGGAACTCGCCAGCCGTCTCGCTCAACATCGTGAAATTCCGCTCTGATTCTCGGTTCGCAACACTAGGGCTCGGTTACACGGGAATGCAAGCCGGGATCGGTCGCCCTTGCCGAGCCTTCTGCGGCACCGTACCTTTTCGGCTCGACCGTAGGAGTGAGGCCGTGCCCGAGATCGTTCGCCTGCTCGACGCCGCACTGTCCGTCGTTGAAGACGGCATGTCGCTGGTGGTGCCGCCTGACTATGGCGGCGTCGCCATGGAGGCGACCCGCGCGTTGATTCGCCGCGGCGTCAAACATCTTCACCTGCTGACGCTCCCGGCCTCGTCGCTTCAAGCAGACTTGCTGATCGGCGCTGGTGCCCTCGCCTCCATCGAGACCTCCGCCGTGGCGATCGGCGAGTTGGGCACTGGGCCGCGTTTCGCGGCGGCGGCGATCGCGGGTACGCTCGCGATCAAGGACGCGACCTGCCCAGCGCTGCATGCGGCGCTGCAAGCGAGCGAGAAAGGCGCGCCGTTCATGCCGCTGCGTGGCGTGATCGGGTCTGACCTCCTGAAGGTGCGGCCGGACTGGAAGGTGATCGACAACCCCTTTGCCGAGAACGACCCGATCCTGCTCGTACCCGCGATTCGGCCCGATGTCGCGCTGTTTCACGCGCCCTTTGCGGACCGGCACGGCAATGTCTGGGTCGGCCGCCGGCGCGAGCTCTTCGTGATGGCGCACGCCTCCGGCAAAACGGTGGTGACGGTCGAGGAGATCCGCGACGTCAATCTGCTCGAGGATGAGGTGCTGGCGGGCTCCACGCTCGCGAGCTTCTATGTTGAGGCGATCGCGGTGGCGCGCAATGGCACCTGGCCGCTCAAATTCGGTTCGCTCGCCGCCGAGGACACCGCGCATCTCCAGGAATATATGCGGCTCGCACGAACCGAGGACGGCTTCCGCCGGTATCTCGATCGCTACGTCTACGAGCGCCGGGCAGCTTGATTGATGCCCAGCGTTCCCGACCTGAAGCCGGAGGAGCTTCTGATCGACGTCGTACTGCGCCTTATCTCAGGCGCGACGCATGTAGCGGTCGGCGCCAACTCGCCGATCCCCGCAGGGGCAGCGTTCCTGGCGCAGCGTCTGGGCGGCGGACGGCCCTTCGTCTCGCTGCAGCAAAGCCCGAAGCATAATCTCTTCACCGACGGCGGCCGCGAGCTGTTCGACGCGGCAGGACAAGGACGGATTGACGTTTTCTTTCTCTCGGGTGCGCAGATCGACGGCCAAGGCAATATAAATCTGGTTGCAATTGGCGACTACGCGCGGCCAAAGACGCGCTTCCCTGGCTCGTTCGGCTCCGCCTATCTCTATTTCGTGGTGCCGCGGGTGATCCTGTTTCGCACGGAGCACTCGCGCCGTACGCTCGTCTCCCACGTGGATTTCATCAGCGCACCCGGTGTGAGCCCACCCAAGGTCTATCGCCGCGGCGGACCGATCGCGTTGGTGACCCCGCTTTGTCATTTTGCTTTCGACCGGCAGCTAGCTCGGTTCCGTCTGGAAAGCGTGCATCCCGGGCATACCGTCGAGGAGGTGCTGGACAGCACCGGCTTCGAGTTCGAACGCCCGGCCGCTGTAAGGGAAACGCCCGGCCCGGCGCCGGCGACGCTGCGGCTCCTGCGCGAGATCCTTGCGCCGGAGCTTGCGGATCTCTATCCCCAATTCGGCGCGCGGGTTTTCGGGATCGTGCCGCGCGCTGCGGAATGAATGACGGAAGCCCCATGACCTCGGATCAAGGCGCCGGCGCGCTCGCCGGCATCAAGGTGATCGACCTCACTCGCGTGTTGGGCGGCCCCTATTGCACGCAGATGCTCGCCGACCATGGCGCCGATGTGGTCAAGATCGAGCCACCGCAGGGCGATGAGACCCGGACCTGGGGCCCGCCGTTCCAAGGCGACGCGGCTTCCTATTTCATCGGCGTCAATCGGAACAAGCGTGGAGTGGCACTCGATCTTGCACGGCCGGCAGGGCGCGAGGCCGTGCTCCGCCTTCTGGAGAGCGCGGATGTCCTCGTGGAGAATTTCAAGACAGGCACGCTCGAGCGCTGGGACATGGGATATGAGACCGTGCTGAAGCGGCGCTTCCCGCGGCTCATTCATTGCCGTGTCTCCGGCTTTGGCGCCGACGGCCCATTGGGCGGGTATCCCGGCTACGATGCTGTGGTGCAGGCGATGGCAGGGCTCATGAGCCTCAACGGCGAGCCCGAGGGCGAGCCCGTGCGCGTCGGCGTGCCCGTGGTGGATCTCGCCACCGGCATGAACGCGACCATCGCGATCCTGTTGGCGCTCCAGGAGCGGCAACGGTCCGGGCGCGGTCAGTTCGTTGAGGTGACGCTCTACGACAGCGCGGTCGCCCTGTTGCATCCGTACAGCGCGAATTGGTTTTTGTCGGGTAAGGCGCCGGCGCGCACGGGCAACCAGCATCCCAACGTGAGCCCCTACGACCAGTACCGCACCAAGACCAAGCGGATCTTCGTCGCCGTGGGAAACGACCGGCAATTCCAGCGCTTTTGCGCGGAAATCGGCCGGCCCGAATTGGTAAACGATCCGCGCTTCCGCAGCAACGCGGATCGCGTTACCAATCGAGCGGCGCTGCGCGAGGAGCTGGAAGCAGGTCTCGCCTCGATAGACGGCGAGCAGCTTGCGACGACGCTTCTGGGCAAGGGCGTACCCTGCGGTCCCGTGCTCGACGTGCCCGACGTGCTCGATCATCCCCATACCCGCCACCGCGGCATGGTGGCGGAACGGGGCGCCTATCGCGGCACGGGCAATCCCGTGAAGCTCTCGCGCACGCCCGCGAGCTTGCGCACGACGCCTCCGGCCTTCGGCTCCGCGACGCGTGAGGTATTGGCGGAAGCGGGTTACAGCGGCGCGGAGATCGATGCCCTGTTCGCGTCCGGCGCGGCGCTGGAGACGCCCCGCAAGGCTGCGGCCGAGTAAGCCCCCGTGAACGACAGTGGCGCTCAGGCGCTCCCGTCGCCGACCGAGCGCGGCTCCTACGCGATCTGGACCTACGATAAGCTGCGCTACGCCGACACTGACCGCCAAGGTCACGTGAACAACGCCGTCTTCGCGACATTCTGCGAAAGCGGCCGGGTGATGTTCCTCTACGACGAGAAATTGAATCTGGCCGGACCCGACGCGAATTTCGTGGTGGTCCGATTGGAGCTCGATTTCCGCTCGGAGCTATTCTACCCCGGTCGGGTCGACATCGGCACGCGTGTCCTCGGCATCGGCCGCACCTCGTTCCGCTTGGGACAGGGCATCTTCAACGGCGAGACCTGCGCAGCGACGGCAGAGACCGTGTTGGTGCAGATGGATGCTGCCACACGCAAAGCGAAGGCGTTGACGCCACAACTCAGGGCATGGCTGGAGGAGCGGCTGGCGAAGCCGCTCAGCGGTTAGACCGGATAGCCCTTGCTCTCGCGAGCGAGACCGCTGAAGAGATCGAGCATCCGCTCGCGCCAGGCAGTTACGGGGTCGTCGGGCTCCAGCAGCTTGAACGAGCTGATGCATCGGGCCCATTGAAATCCGCTAAACACGATGTAATCGGCATAGAACGGCTTATCTCCCCCGATGAACGGCTGGGCCTCCAGCAGGTTCCGCAGCGGCTGCAAGCTTTGCCGGAACGCCGGGAGCCGTTCGTCACGGTCGAATTGAACTGCTTCGAGCGTGTTGCCGAAACGCTCCTCGCGCGACTTGCGGAAATACGCCTTGTCCTTCTCGTGCGCGTGCTGCCACACGTCCAAGACCAAGAAGCGAACGAGGCCCGGATTTAGCGAGGTATCGGCCCAACCCTGGACAAACCGCGTCGCCGCGCGGCCGGCACTGCCGCCGAACAGAGTGGGGCGCTCGGGATAGGTGTCCTCGAGATAGTTGGCGATAACCCAGGACTCGCTGACCCATCGACCCTTGTCCACGATCACGGGCACGCGGCCTTGCCCGGTGGGTGCCAGCGCCTCCTTTTCGGTGAAGCGCCACGCAACAGTCTCCACCGGAAGCTCCTTGTGAGCGAGCGACATCCGGATGCGCCAGCAGAAGGGGCTGAAGCGGCGATCCGCCTCGGCGCCCGCGAGATCATAGAGCGTGATGGTCATGCGTCCCTCTCCCTACCAGCGCTGGCCTGATAATCTAGCCGCGTGCCCCGCGCAGACAATGGCGGAGACCGCTACATCGGTTCTGTCACATTCGCGGGCGGGCGGGAGACCCATGCCCTCGATAAACTTCACACTCATCCCTTTCTTGTATTGAGATGGTCAAGAAGCGGTTCTTTCGGAGCGTCTCGTAGAGCCGCCAGACCTCGCGGGGCTCGAGCGGCAAGCTTGGCGCTAATCTCCCACAGCCGGGCAGCCGACCGATCGTCCTGCGCTGCGGCAGAGGGGGTGGCAGGCCTCGAGCGCACGAAATAGCTTCCGGTCGTACCGGCAGTAGCGGGATCGCTCGCGAGATAAACGATCGTTTCCGCTCCCCGCTCCTCGCTGATAGCCACCAGCCGCTTTGCGAGACCGAAACCCCAGCGGAGGGCGCCGCGGTTGTTGTCGCCGAACCGGCTCGCGACAAAGCCCGGATGTAGGCAGTTCGCGGTCACGCCGGTGCCGGCGAGCCGGCGCGCCAGCTCGCGGGTGAAAAGAATATTCGCCAGCTTCGACTGGCAATAGGCGGTCCAACCGCTGTACCTTTGCTCAAGGTCGCTGAAGTCGATTGCCGATGCCCGCTCATGGGCCCGCGAGGCGACGTTGACTACGCGTGCCGGCGACGACGCCACGAGGCGATCGCGCAAGTGATGCGTGAGCAGGAAATACGCGACATGATTGAGCGCATACGTGCGCTCAAGACCGTCCTCGGTCAGCTCCCGCCGCTGGAACAGTGCGCCCGCGTTGTTGACGAGCACATCGATGCGCGGGTACGCGGCCAGCAATTCGGCGCCGAGCCGCCGGACTTCGGCCATGTGCAGGAGATCTGCGTAATGCACCGCCGCGCGAACACCGGGACCCGCGGCGCGCACTCTCGCGAGCGCTGCCTCTCCGCGGGCGCGATCGCGGCCGATGAGCACAAGGCTCGCGCCCTTGGCAGCGAGTGCCTCGGCGGCCGCCAGCCCAATACCTGAGGTTGCTCCCGTAATGATGCAGGTCTTGCCGCGCATGGCCCGAGTCAACACAGAGCGCGCCGCAGCCATTGAGCCACGGCGCGCTCGAAGCCGCGCGAACGGATCAGCGTGCGTTCAGCCCGGCGCGCGCTGTTGGATCTGTTGCCAAACCGCCGCGGTCGGCTGACCGTCGATCGGCAGCCCATTGTCCTGCTGGAAGCGCCGAATCGCGGTCTCGGTTTGGGGACCGTAGCGCCCATCTGCCGGTCCCGGGTCATAACCAAGCCGCTGCAAGCCCGCTTGGATATTGCGCACGGTTCCCTCGTCGTAAGCGGAAGCAGTCTGGCCGCCTGACGAGCCGCGCCACACGGGCTTGCCGAGATTGACTTGGCTCGAATCCGTCACAGCACCCGCGGTCGCGCCTACGGCGCCCCCGATCAACGCGCCGGCGCCCGGACCAATGCCCGTGACGGCTCCGATGACCGCGCCACTCGCGGCCCCGATGCCCGCGCCGCTCAACGCACGATCCTCGGTCGTGTCGCCGCAAGCAGCCAGCAGCAACGGCAGGCCCAACGCGGCGATTCTCAGTCCCAATTTGCGATACATCTGCGCCCTCCACGGTCTATAGGCGCGGGCATCGTACACTAAAATCCGCGCGAAAGCAGCTGGTTACGCGCGCTTTGTGAGTCGGCGGACGAATTCCATCCAGTTATCGCGTGGCGCAGCGCAGATACCATCGTCGCTGCCGCCTTCGGACGTCGTGCGAAGACTTACCCCGCCGAAGCTCCACAGCTTGCGCCAACGGGTGACGTCCTCCAGCACTTGCCCGCGCACGCGCCGATCAATGCGACGATGAAGGAAGGCTTTGCCGAGCGTGAGATAGAGCAACACGCTCCCGACGGCCGCGCCGGTTCCGACTTTCCAGCCGAACCACCACCAAACCGCGCAGGTCAGGAACAGCAGTGCGTAGACCCATTGATTGCCCCAGGCCTCGAAAGAAACGGGGCTGTCGATGTGCATGAGGCGCTTGTTGTCGAGGTCGATTACAACCCGTCCTTCGGCGCAGAGCTGGCGCAATCGCGCGAACAACTCGTCCGCCGTCTCGGCGGCTTCCGGGGGGATCGCAACTTGAGGTACCGGCGGCCGAGCTGGATTTTGCGATGATGCGGACATTGCGGGAGCTATCACGTTGGGCGCGGAGACTTGGATTACCGCGGTGGCGGACTGGCCGACCGATGCTGGTTTAGGTTTATCAGAGGGGCTACCGACAAAGATGGCCATGCAACATTGAAGGAAAGACCTCGAGTCATGGGCGGGTGCCTATAGCACATTTCCGCTGGGGCGCCACTCCTTTAGGGTAGACCGCCGCGCAGCGAGCAGCGCGGCGGAAATCGCGTAAACTCAGGACCTCTGGTCTCCAATCTTCTCTCGCGGGGGGTTCCGTCATGGCATCGGTCTATTACCGCACCAGCGTCGGCTACGGCATCACCTTCGGCAATGCCCTCGCCATCGCAATCTCCTGGTCCCAGGACCACAGCGTACTCTGGGCCATCATCGACGGCTTCTTCAGCTGGCTCTATGTTCTTTTCTACCTGCTCTTCCGCGCCTGATCCCAGAAGGAGCCGAGCCCATGCTGATCTCGCTCAAAGGACGCTGCGTCTACTATGATCTGACCGGTCCGGAGGCCGGCCCCGTCGTGTGCTTCACCCACTCCCTGGCATCGGACAGCGGCATGTGGGCAGAGCAACTTCCACCACTGCTGGCGGCGGGATTCCGCGTGCTACGGCTCGATATGCGTGGCCACGGCGGCAGCGAAACCGTCGCCGGCCACTACACCATGAGCGCGCTGGCGGGCGATGTCGCGGCGGCGATTGATGCGCTGGGCCTCGACCGCGTGCATTACGTCGGACTCTCGATCGGCGGCATGATCGGACAGGGCTTCGCACTCGAGCATGGCGCGAAGCTCAGATCCCTAATGCTCTGCGACACCCTGCCGAGCACCTTGCCCGATGCCAAAGCCGCCTGGGCGCCGCGCATCGAGGCGGTGACCAAGGCGAACTCGCTCGCGCCGATCGCCGACGCCACCATGGACCGGTGGTTCACCGGCGCCTTCAAGCCACGCAACCCGCAACGTTGGCAGCAAATCCGCGACACCGTGGCGGAGACTTCGCCCAGCGGCTTTCTAGGTTGCGCCGCGGCGATCCTCGATTTCGATTGGGTACTCGGGCTGCGATCCCTCAAGGTGCCTACCCTGGTGGTGTGCGGCGGCGAGGATCCCGGCACGCCACCGGCGCAGAACCGGCGTATCGCGGAGCTCGTTCCCGGCGCGCGCTACGAGGAGATCGCCAATGCCCGCCATTTCCCGAATGTGGAGCGCGCGGAGGCGTTCAACGAGATTCTGTTGGGATGGCTCAAGGCTCGGCGTTGATTGCGTCGGGTAGAGCGTCCGCCATGGCCAGCGCGCCCGGACCGGAGACCGAGACACCGCATACCGAGTTCGCGGGTGAGATGAGCTATGGCGACTACCTGCATCTCGACCGCCTGCTCGATGCCCAGCGCCCGCTATCGGGTAATCACAATGAGATGCTGTTCATCATTCAGCATCAGACCACCGAGCTCTGGATGAAGCTTGCGCTCCACGAGCTGCGCGCAGCCCAAGCGCGCGTGCAGGCGGATGACCTCGACCCCGCGTTCAAGATGCTGGCGCGTGTGAGTCGGATCATGGCCCAGCTCATCCAGGCCTGGGACGTGCTGTCGACCTTGACCCCCAGCGAGTACACCGATTTCCGCGCTCATTTGGGACGATCGTCGGGCTTCCAGTCCTATCAATATCGCCTTCTAGAGTTCACGCTGGGCAATAAGGACCGTACGCTCGCCGCTCCGCATCAGCATCGCCCAACCATTTACGACGAGCTCGTCCGGACGCTAGACCGGCCGAGTCTCTATGATGACGCGATCAGATTGCTGCACCGCCGCGGGTTCGCGATTGATGACGCCGCGCGCGAGCGGGACTGGAGCCTGCCGTATCGCGCGCAGGCGACGGTGGCAGCAGCGTGGACGGCCGTCTACCGGGACACAGGCCCGCATTGGGATCTTTACGAGCTCGCCGAGAAGCTGGTCGACCTTGAGGATTACTTTCGCCAGTGGCGGTTTCGGCACGTAACAACCGTTGAGCGGATCATCGGGTTGAAGCCCGGCACCGGCGGAACCTCCGGTGTCGGCTATTTGCGTAAGCAATTGGAAATCGTGCTGTTTCCCGAGCTCTGGCAGCTCCGCACGGTGCTCTAATACTGCGACCCTTGCCGCAGCTAACGCTAAGCGGGCATAAAAACGCGCTCGGGGCCGTTTTCCTCCGAAGCGCCGGGATCCTTTTATAGGCCGCCCGGAAATTGGCACGTGTAAGGGCCTAGCAACGCCACAGTCGCGTTCCTATCGTCACTTCCATCTCCATCCAACCCTATTAGGGAGGTCTTTATGAAAAAGATGATGGCACAGGGCATCGGCGCGGCAGTGCTGGCGGCGACCCTCATGGTCGCCCCGGCCCTCCTGGGCCCTGCCAGCTTCACTGCGGCTCGAGCCGCTTGCGAGCCTGGCGACCGGATCGATAACACGACCGCAGATATGGCCAAGAAGCGCGCCGAGAGCGCGGGCTACAGCCAGGTCCGGATGGAACGGAAGGGCTGCGATAACGTCTGGCACGGCTTCGGCATGAAGGGCGGTACCGCCGTGCGCGTGGCCGTATCGCCGTCCGGCGAGGTGATGCCAGAAGGCGACTGAGCAAGACGCGGGTCCCCTCCGCAACGCTCGGAACTTGTCACCATCAGCTCCCCGCCGGGATCGCGTCGCGACCGGCGGGGATTTCTTGTCCATGGAACGCGCCCGACTGTCGCTGCCAAAGGCGCGCGTAAGCGCCGCCGGCCGCGAGTAGCTGGGTGTGGCTGCCCTCCTCCACGATCCGGCCCTGGTCCAGCACGATCAGGCGATTGAGGCGTGCGATGGTGGAAAGCCGGTGCGCGATTGCGATCACCGTGCGGCCTTTCATCAATCCCTCGAGTTGCTCCTGGATCGCGGCTTCAACTTCTGAATCGAGCGCCGAGGTTGCCTCATCGAGAACCAGGATCGGCGCATTCTTCAGGATGACCCGGGCGATGGCGATCCGCTGACGCTGGCCGCCCGAGAGCTTCACGCCGCGTTCGCCGACATGAGCATCGAAGGCACGCCGGCCGTGCCAGTCTTCCACGCGCTCGATGAATTCGAGGGCGTGCGCGCGTGCTGCCGCCTCCCGCACCTCCAAGTCGCTCGCCTCGGGTTTGCCGTATCGGATGTTATCCCGAATCGAACGGTGCAGAAGCGAGGTGTCCTGCGTCACCATCGCGATGTGCCGACGTAGGCTTTCCTGCGTCACATGCGCGATGTCCTGACCGTCGATCAGGATACGGCCGCTCTCGAGCTCATAGAAGCGCAGCAGCAGGTTGACCAGCGTCGACTTGCCCGCACCGGACTGCCCGATCAGCCCGACGCGCTCGCCGGGGCTGATGTTGAGATCGATGCCGTGCAGGACACCGCGCTTGGTGCCATAGCCGAACCGGACGTCCTGGAATGTGACGCTGCCGTGCTCGACCTGGAGCGTGGCCGCCCCAGACCGATCCGGCATCTGGTGAGGTACCGCGATCGAGCGCATGCCGTCCTGGACCACACCCACGTTCTCGAAAATCGCCGTCACGTTCTGCGCCACCCAGCCCGCGATGTTGGCGATCTGCCAGGTCAGGGGCAACGCCATCGCGACCGTGCCGATCGCGATGTTTCCGCGGGTCCAGAGCCACACCGCGATGCCGCCAGTGCCCACAACCATCGAGGCGTTGAGTGTCGTGAGCGTCAGACCAAACATGGTGATCAGCCGCAACTGAGCTCTGAAGGTCTGGGTATGCTGATCGACCGCCGAGCGAACGAACTCATCCTCGTCCCGCGGTCGCGCGAACAGCTTGACGGTCAAAATGTTCGTGTAGCTGTCGACCACTCGGCCTGTCAGCGTCGAGCGCATCTCCGACATCTGACGCGATCGATCGCGCAGTCGCGGCACGAAGTAACGCAGAAAAATCGCATAGCCCGTGAACCACAGCAGCACCGGCACGGCGAGCCGAATGTCACTGCTCGCCATCAGCACGATCGCGCTGGTCCCGTAGACGAGGATGTACCAGACCGCGTTGGTGCCGGCGACGACGCTCTCGCGGAGCGCAGGACCCGTCTGCATGATGCGGTTGGCAATTCGGCCCGCGAAATCGTTCTGGAAGAACGTCCAGCTCTGCCGCACGACGTGCCAGTGGCTTTGCCATCGGATCAGGTTCGTAAGGCCGGCGGCGATCGCCTGGTTGGTGATCAGGCTCTGCAGAAAGAGCGCGCTCGGCCGCACGAGCAATAGTACCAGTCCCATGCCGAGAAGCTGCGGCCACGCCTCGTGCAGCAGGGACTCCGGCGCATGGCTCGAAATCAGGGTCACCACGCGTCCAATAAAAACCGGGATTGTCGAATCGAGCGCAGCAACCATAAAGCCTGCGAAGAACAGCGCGACGACCAGCCATCGTGCTTGCCGCGCGTAGTGCCAATAGAACGCCGCGAGACCGGCCGGTGGCGGCACGTCGGGGGGGAGCACCGTCGGCTCCAGCTGGCGCTCGAAGAAACGAAAGGGCGTCATGGTCATAGCAGATGTTTTCCGTAACACGCTCAGCAGCAATCCCGCTATCATTTGGAATGTGACGAGGAGCCGGTCCGTCCCGCGCCGCCGGCAGCTCCGTAGCTCGAGCATGGTACACAATCCCGGAGGCTCTCAGGGCATGACAATTGACTCCGCGTCGCCGTCGAGCGGCGAGCCACTTAGGGCTGCGCGCGCGCAGGCGATCAATCTCTTTCTTAGCGGGTTCTTGGTGCTTTTTCTCGAGCTGGCCTGCATCCGGTGGTTTGCCGCTTACGTTGTATTCCTGCAGTTCTTCACCAACGTCGTGCTGATCGCCTCTTTCCTCGGTATGTCCTGCGGATGCCTCGCCGCGCGCAGCCGGCGCGATTGGCTGGGCTATTTCCCCTTCATCGCGCTGGGATCGATGCTGCTGGCAGTCACTATGCTCGGCATTTACGGCGCGTGGCGTGGCCTCGCCATCGATGTGGGCGGCCAGGGCGCGGCGCAGGAGATCTTTTTCGGCACGGAAAGCCGCAATCCCGATGTTGCCCAATTCGTCATTCCGATCGAGGTGATCGCCGGCGTCTTCTTCGTGCTCATCGCGCTCATGTTCATCGGCCTAGGGCAAGTCCTCGGGCGCGCGTTCGATGCCTATCCGAATCGAGTCCGTGGCTACACGCTCAACATCGGCGGCAGTCTTGCCGGGATATTGGGCTTCTCGGTTTTGTCCTTCGCTCAGGCGCCTCCCGTTATCTGGTTCCTGATCACCTGCGGCGGCATCGCGTACTTGCTTTACCGGGCATCCGCGCTCACGCGGCTGCGGGCGCTCGCTCTCATCGTGATCGTTGGCGCGCTCGCGATTCCATTCGACTGGCACCACAAGCGCGACATCCGCTGGTCGCCGTATTACATGGTGGATCGCAAGCCGTCCGGCAGCATAAACGTGAACACCATCGGTCACCAAGTGATGGTGCCGTTCGAAAAATCCGGCTCGTCCTATTCACTCATTCATTTGCTGGAGCAGAATAGCGGTGGCGCGCCGTTCAAGGACGTCTTGGTCATCGGCGCCGGCACCGGCAATGACGTTGCGCATGCAACGCACTTTGGCGTCGATCGCATCGACGCGGTCGAGATCGACCCGGCAATCCAGGACATCGGCGTCTCCTTTCATCCCGATCATCCCTATCAGGACCCTCGCGTCGTTCGCCACTTGGACGATGGGCGGCACTTCCTGCGCACGACTGAGCGGAAATACGACCTCGTCGTGTACGCCCTCGTGGACTCGCTGATATTGCACAGCAGCTACGGCAACCTTCGCCTGGAAAGCTATCTCTTCACGAAAGAAGCCTTCGAAGATGTGCAGAGGGTGCTGAAGCCCGGGGGAACTTTCGTGATCTACAACTACCTTCGTCAGGGCTGGATCGTAGAGCGGATCGCGGCCATGGCGCAGGAGGTGTTCAGCTGCGCGCCCACCATCCTGAGCCTGCCCTATCGCGAGACGCTCAAGTCCTCCGACCGCACCGGTTTCACGGTGGTCATCGCCGGGTGCAATCGGCGCATCGCCGATGCTTTCGCCGAGCATGGCAGCTATTGGCTCGCGAGCGTGCCCACCCGCAACCTCGGTGTAGACGGGTTCACGCTTAAGCCGGACTCCCTGCCCCCGGAAGAGCGCCAACATTTGCAGCAGATCGCGCCGACAAAGCTGGTGCATGACGAAGGCCAAGTGCTTACGACCGACGATGATTGGCCCTTCCTCTATCTACACGCGCGGCTCGTCCCCGACCTCTCGGTTCGCTCGATGGTCGTGTTGGCGGCGCTGGGACTGGGGCTTGTCTATTTCTTTCTGCCGAAGAAGCGCGGTGGGCTGGACAGCCGAATGTTTTTCCTCGGCGCCGCATTCATGCTCATCGAGACCAGGGCCGTCGTGCAAATGGCGTTGCTCTTCGGCAGCACCTGGATCGTGAATTCATTGGTGTTCTTCACGGTTCTGGTAATGATACTGTTCGCAAACCTCTATGCCCTGAAGGTCCCAAATCTGCGGTTGCCGCTGCACTATGCGGGATTGCTGTTGTTCTTGGCGATCAACGTGACTATTCCGCTCGACGCCTTCCTCAACGGCGGAGTGGTGTGGCGATATGTAGTGCCGTGCGCCCTGACGCTGGGCCCGATGTACTTCGCGGGCGTGATTTTTGCGCTTACGTTTCGAGACGCGCGCGATCCCGACCGCGCCTTCGGCTCTAATATCGCGGGCTCGGTCGTGGGAGGGCTCTGCGAGTCATTCTCCACCTTGCTTGGCTTTCGCTACCTTCTCCTCGTGGCGTTCGCCTTTTACGTCCTTTCGATCTGGAGACCTGGCGTAAGCCGTGCCATCGCGCCGCAGCGGCTATCGACTTGAGGCGGACGTCCCGGTTACTCCGCGACCCTACGCGCGACCGGCTGCCCCGCGGATGCGTGTTCTCCAAGCAGCGACTTGGCGGCGTCGGCCTTCTGCGTCACGGTTAGGCCGACTAGAACCGAGACCAGGGGCAGCCACCAGAGGTGATAGTTGTGGTGGGCGGTGGGGCCGCTGAGAATTGCCAGCAGGGTCATCCCCGCGAGTATCCCGCAGCGGGATGCCAAACTCGGCGTCTTACGCCACAGGAAAAGGCATACCGCCGCGAAGGTCGCGACCAAAACCATTCTCGCCGCGCTCTGCGCGGGCGCAGGCGCAAACGCGAGCCAACTCGTCGAATCCGGCGGACGCGTGGCGTTGAACACGATGATATTGTCGTAGAGCGCAGCGGGCGAGATCGCGACATAGAAAAGCGCGGGAATCAGCCCGACGATCATCCCGGCCAGGTAGGGCCATCGGTGACCCGCGGGCGGCAGAGCACATGGAGCGAGCAACAGGCCCGGCAGCAGCTTCGTGGAGATCGAGAGGCCCACACAGAACCCTGACAGCGCCGGACGCCGCCCCGACATCAAGAGCCCCGCAAGCAGAGGCACCACCGCCGCAAGGTCCGTAGCGCCCTTTCCGAGGACCTGCCGAAGCACGATCGGCAGAGAGAGATAGAATAGCGCTGCGGCGAGACCCGCGTTGCGGCTCCCCGCCGCCCGCGTGCCCAGGCAATAGATCAGGCAGAGGGTTGCAAGCTGCAGAGCCAGATTCGTGAACAGCACGCCGCGCGGTCCAAGCCAGACGCCGAGCGGCAGGTAGGTGATCGCCATCAGAGGGAGGTACTTGTATCCCTGCAGCGCGGGATCGCCCGTGACCCGCAGCGCCTCCCCATCGAGCGGCAGAGTATATGGATTGCCGCCTGCAAGCATCGCCTGTCCGGCCGCCAGGGTCGTGGTCGCGACGTCGAGCAAGTGAGGGTGGGCAATCTGCTTGGCGAGAAACCCGAGTTGGACAATGAGCAACACGCCACCGGCGACGAGCAGCGCTCGGCTCCGGTTTCCCGCATCGACGGTCGAGCTCGATTGCGCGCAGAGCGTCAAACCACAGGTCGCCACCAACAGGAATAGCAGAGCGACCGCCTTAGTGCTGCCCCCGCCCCAGTTGAAGACTTCAACGAAGAGAATGCCGGCCCAAATGGCACCCGCTAAGGGCAGACGGTATGGTGAGAAACGATTCAAAGCGCGCGACTGATCAAGGGATTGCGCTCCGATGTGTAATCAGCGCCCAGCGCAGCGTCAATTCACGGATACTCTCGCCGGGCTCGACTGTTCTTGATGATCTCCACGAATACCCCACCCGGCCGACACCAGCGGAGCGACGTTCAGCAATCCGCACGCGCCAGACCGATTCAGAGCTGCGTGGCGATGCGCAGCATGAAGATGTTCTGGGTATAGGGCTGGCCGGCCTGTGCACCGGAGGAATCCCGATGGCTAAAGGTATAGGAAGCGCCGAGGTAGAGATCTCTGCGCACCAGGAACTTGGCGCCCGCGGTGGCATCGATACCGATGTCGTTTCGGCTGATACCTTTGAAATCGTCGTTGATGTAGTTGACGCCCGCGTTGAGCAGCAGATTCTGTAGGAGCTCGTGGTCGAGGCTCAGGCCTACCTGCGAATGCAGATATCCCGGAGACGTGAACCCCGCGCCAAACACCTCCTGGCTGGTGTCGTTGACGCTGCGCAGCGCGTTGAGCTGGAGCGTGTCAAGACCGGTAAAATTCCAGACCACTTTGGCGCCGCCGTCGATCCCGCGGATCGGGTGGTAAATGCCGTTCTGATAGTCCTGCTCGAGATAT
Source organism: Allostellaceae bacterium (assembly GCA_035938015.1). GTDB lineage: Bacteria > Pseudomonadota > Alphaproteobacteria > ATCC43930 > CGMCC-115725 > DASZHJ01. Next base: position 2,119 of record DASZHJ010000357.1, on the reverse strand, counting down.
CCGAGATAGGCCTCGCCGTAGAGGACACCGAAATCGACGTGAGCGCCGAGATCGGCGTGGTAGCCCGCGGAATTGCGCCGCGGATTGCTTGCGCTGGCACCGTGGTCAAAATCCCGGAAATTGCCGCTGCCGCGTGCGAAGATTCCCCAGTTCGGATTGAGGGAATAACCGCTCTGCAGACCCAGCGTGTAGGTGGTATTGTTGCGGTCGCTCTGATTGACTTGGCCGCCGCCGACCGCGGGCACCGCTTGATATTCGGAGCGGGCAACTGATAGGTCGCCCCGATAGGTCACCGGCAACTGATCTTGGCCATAACCAAGGCCCGCGAGATAGGTTGTGTAGATCGGCACTTGCGCAGCGGCGCCCGGAAAATCCGGCGAGGTTCGCGCCACGTGCAGCCGGTCGATCTCGGCATTGGCAAATATATGGCGGCCCTGATCGATATCGTAGCGGTCGCTCGTGGACGCGAAAGCGTCCTGATAATTCTCGGTCGAGTGGCTCGCATACCAGCCGAGGTTGGCGCCAGCGCTCACGTTCAAGGCGTGCTCGCCGAAATTCGAGACCAGATCCAGACGCGGCTTCAGACTGGTGATGAAATCGCTCTGGGTTCCGGACCGCGTCGCAAAGATGTTGTCGTTGAAGCTCTCGTCCAGTTCCAGGCGCGGGTAAAGAAAGAACTCCTCGATCCGCACGCCGAGCGGGTCGAACAGCGGCCGCGGACGGTCGGTCACGGTCTGGCCACGCTGCGGTGCCAGGGTTTCCGGCGCCGGCTGTGCCGGACCCACCGGGGGAATCGGTACTGGCATGAATGGATCGAACTGCGCCGCGGACACCGCGGGCCACAGCAGGAGGCTGGCAACGAGTAGACCGGTCGCGACCGAGGTTCTTGCGTTCATTCCTTCCATCCCCACGCGATGATACGGAGATTGCGCCGTGCATGCCAACACCGATGAACGGGCCGACAAGGCCCGTTCATCGCCACCGTCACTCTTTGGTCTATGAAGATTTGGAGGCGACCGCTCAGCGCGGGTCGCCGACCTCCTCAGCCTTCTCGACCTCCACGAAATGCAACTCCATCTCGCGATAGAGCTTGACATACTCGCTAAAGCGCTCGCGCTCGGTCGGGCTCGCCGCCGTCTGCGCCAGCCGCTCGTATTTCTCGGCCATCACCCGCATTGTCACCGATTGATGCGCCATTGAGTCGGCCCGCGTTTGGAAGGCTTGTACACCCCCGTACTCAACGACTTGGGCGATTGAAGAAGCAGACCCAAGAGCGGAGGTCGCGGAGCCCTTTTTTGAACACAGCCTTGTTCTGCGTACCTCGAGCGAGCGAGACCAGGCGCAGGTCGCGACCGCGCCGTTTATTGACCGAGAATGAGCTGGTCTTGCGGCAACCCGGCTCGGGTGGGAATGCGGCACTCTCGCGGCATTTTCTTGAAATTCGCGTGCTAATGGGAGGCCTTCGGAACCGTCGCGTTGCTCCAATCGTTGTTGATGGGAACGGACGGGCTCAGCGGCTGGGCCGCGTCTGACTGAGCGCAACCGAGCCGCCAACGGTTGAAGCATCCGCAGGAGATTGGCAGATGAGAGGCAAGCATGGTTTCACGAAGCGCACGCTGGTCCTGGGCGGTCTGCTCATCGGAACGGTGGGCGTGGCATTGGCGCCGTCAGCGGCGAGCGCGCGTAATTTTATCGGCGTCGATGTGGGGCCGCTGAGCGTCGGCATTGGCGCGAACGAGCCCGACTACTACTACGCCCCGGCGCCCGCGCCGGTGCAGACTTACGTGGCGCCGCCGGTGACCTACTCGCCGCCGCCGGTCGTCTATCAGGCGCCAACTACGAGTTATCAAGCGCCCACCACGACAACGACGACGACCTACTATAGCTACCCGAGCACGACCACGACTTACTACGGCTACCGGCCGGGCTTGGTGCCCAGAGCGGAGACCGCGACGACGTACTACGGCCAATAACCGCAGCGACCAGCGAGCGGCGTCCCGTGCCTGCACGGGCGCCGCTTTTCTTCTTGGCACAGACACAGCATCGAGGCTCTCGTTCGATGTATCGGAAGGATGGCGTCCCCAGGGGGATTCGAACCCCCGTTACCGCCGTGAAAGGG
>DASZHJ010000356.1:0-11713 GCA_035938015.1 Allostellaceae bacterium | reverse complement strand
CTCCGCCCGTTCCGGCGATCCCCACCGGTTGCGGGATATTGCTTACCAAGCGATCTCACCTCCTATATACTTTTAGTTGGTAATGGATACCCTCGGTGGCCAATCAGGGGGCCAGACATGAAGATTCAGCACGGTCGATATCGGCGGCTCCTAGCGGTGCCGTTCGTTGCGGTCGCTGTCGCGCTCGCCACTGTTCCCTCCCGTTCCGGTAGCGCCGATGGCACGAGCGATCTTTACAAGGCGACGGTCATCGTCACCGGCTATGACATGCGCAGCCGGCCGAAGGGGTTCGCGCAATCCCTGCGCGAGGTGCTGGTGAAAGTGTCGGGTGAGCCACGGCTCACCCGGGATCCGCGGGTGGCCGAGCTCGCCGCGCATGCGGATCAGCTGATCACCAAGTTCGACTATGTGGATCAGATGGCCGGCATCAAGGTGCACGACGACCAGGGCACCTACGACCGATCCTATAATCTCACCGTAGAGTTCGATCCGGCGAAGGTCGACGCCGTGCTGGCGGACTTCGGCGAGCACCCGTGGCTCGGCGAGCGCCCGGTGATCGTGCCTGCGCTCTCCGTGCAGCGGGTCGCGAAATCCTATCTGTTGAGCGCGGAGAACCCCACTGGCGCCGATCAGGCGGCCTCCCTCGCCACGGTCGCGCGCGAGTTCGCCATGACCGTGCGTATTCCGAGCGAAGCGGAGCTCGCCGCGTGGGGCGTGACGTTGGGCCAGTTCCCATCGCCCAAGGTGACGTCGACTTCCGGCCAGGCGATCGTCGCGGCTACGCTCGAGTTCAAGGAGGAGCTGCCGGGTTGGGTGGGGACATGGCACCTGCGCTGGCGCGAGGTCGACTACTCCTGGAGCATCAGCGGCGTGAATTTCGACGAGGCGTTTCGCGATGTGGTCCGGGGCGTCATGCGGGTCGCCTCTGGCCACGACGGCCCAACCTGACCCGCGCGGCGGCTCTCCCGGTGTGATGACGCGCGGTCGGCGCGGCTTCGCGGACGCGCCCGCGCGGATCCGTTAAGGCCGGTTCTGACGGCCGTCCGCTGGCAGGCGCCGCTGGATCTCCGCGAATACGGCCTCGAACATCTCGGTCGTGAGCACGCGCGTGTTCGTGTTGTAACGAGAGCAGTGGTAGCTGTCGGCGAGCAGGATGCCGGACCCGAGCGTATGGATCGCCCCGTGCTTGAAGGGGTGCGTAGATTTGCGCTCGCCGAGCGCACCGAGCACGGCGCCATGCGCGATGGCCCCGAGCGCCACGATCGCCTGCAGCCTCGTCATCGCCGCGATCTCCTCGGTGAGGAAACCGCGGCAGTTCGCGATCTCCCCGGGCTCCGGCTTGTTTTCCGGCGGCACACATCGAACAGCGTTGGTTATCCGGCAATCGACCAGCCGGAGCCCGTCGTCGGCGCGCGCCACGTAGTTGCCGGTGGCGAACTCGAATTTCTTGAGCGTGGCGTAGAGCAGGTCGCCCGCGTAGTCGCCGGTGAAGGGCCGACCGGTCCGGTTCGCGCCCTTGAGGCCGGGCGCCAGTCCCACGATCAGCAGCCGCGCCCTCAAGTCACCGAATGACGGCACCGGCGCGTTGTGCCAGAGAGGCTCGGCGTGTCGGTAGCGTTGGCGGAACTCGACAAGGCGCGGGCAGCGCGCGCAATCGGGGCCTGGCCCCTCGCTCACGAAGCGCTGCTCAGGCGAGGTGATCGGCAGTGGCGTGAGCGGGCATCGCGCGCTGGCCCTCCTCGCGTACGCGCATGATCTGTGGTGCCAGGTCTTGCAGCTCGATGAATGTGTCGGCCTGACGCCTCAGATCGTCCGCCGCCATCGGCGGTTGGGAGCGCAGCGTGGAGACCACGCTCACCCGAACGCCCCGCCGCTGCACCGCTTCCACCAGGCGCCGGAAGTCGCCATCGCCCGAGAACAGCACGGCATGATCGAGGTACTGCGCCATGTCGAGCATGTCGATCGCCAGTTCGATGTCCATGTTGCCCTTGATCTTGCGCCGGCCCATCGCGTCCGTGTACTCCTTGGTCGGCTTGGTCACCATGGTGTAGCCGTTGTAATCGAGCCAATCGACGAGCGGCCTCAGCGGCGAATATTCCTGATCCTCGATCAGCGCCGTATAGTAGAAGGCACGAATCAAGCGGCCCTTCGAGGCGAAGAGATCCAGCAGCCGCTTGTAGTCGATGTCGAAGCCGAGGCCGCGCGCGGCGGCGTAGAGATTGGCGCCATCGATGAATAGCGCGATCCTTTCTTGCGGATAGAACATGGTCAATGCGCTCCCGATCAAATGCGGTTGTCTCAATCGTCTCAATAGGCGCTCATTTGCCAAGGAAAGCCGGGGAGCGTCAAGACGCGCCGAGCGTGCCGGCATCGTCGGACGCTCGCGATGATCTTGATCGGCCTCGGCGCCAATCTCGCGAGCCGCGAGTTCGGCGCACCGCCACAGAGCCTGGAGGCGGCACTCTCGCTCATGGCCGAGCGCGGCCTTCGCATCGTCGCGCGCTCACGGTGGTACCGCTCGGCGCCGGTGCCGCCGTCCGATCAACCCTGGTTCGTGAACGGCGTCATCGCCGTCGAGACCGCGCTCGAGCCTGCGGACCTGCTCGAGGTCTTGCACGGCATCGAGGCGCGATTTGGACGTGTCAGGCGGGAGAAAAACGCGGCGCGCGTGCTCGATCTCGATCTGCTTGCCTATGAGGGGCGCGTGAGCGGCGAGGGGGAGACGCCGATTGTGCCGCACCCGCGCCTCCACGAGCGCGCCTTCGTCTTGCGCCCGCTCGCGGAGATCGCGCCCGGTTGGCGCCATCCGCGCCTCGGCCGCACCGTCGCGGCGTTGCTCGCGGCGCTGCCGCCGGACACCACGGCCGAGCCCCTCGAGTGAGCGCGCAAATGCTCGGCCGCGCCGCCGGCGTTGTGCTGTCATCCGCGATCAAGCAGATGGGAGGAGCCCCACGGCCAACAAGGAAGGCGGCGGGGCGCCCCGTCCGCGGGAGTATGGCGCGGTCTCTCAGCGAGGCCTGAACCGGTCAGGTGCGGCACGCGTGGGTGCCGAAGAATCCATCTCGGCCTGGCGGCCGAGGTGGTGGGGCATCCGCGACGACCGGTTTTCCTAACCAACCCGCGACGCGGCACTAGCGGTTCTGGTTGCGGTAGCCGAGGCTGACGACCGCCGAGATTTGCGCCTTCAGCCAATCGAGATCGCGGCCTCTGTCGCCAAAGCGCACGGGATCATAGGGGCGGGCATCAAATCGCGGCTTTGTGCCAGTCACGAGGTCCGCGATCAACGCGCCTGTCATCGCAGACCAGGTGACTCCGGTCGAATTCATCGCCGTTGCCACGAAGAGGCCATCGATTGCGCCGACGCGACCGATCAGTGGGGCTCCATCGGGCGTGAAGCTCTCGGGGCCGTTGACGAAGTGGCGGATCGGAGCTGTTGCAAGGGCCGGAAACAGCCGGCTCGCGCGCTCGAAATAGGGTGCGATCTTGTCCCAGTCCGGCGGCAGCAGCGTGAATGAGAACGGCTTCGGCAAATGGGCAGGATCCAGCGTCTTGGCATTCTCGTCGAAGCAGCCGACTAGGAACCGCCCAACCTCCTCGCGCCCGTAAAGCAGATCGTCGGGTGCCACGAACGACGGCGTTTCTCGGGCAAGGCGTGGCGACACGTCCGCGATGACGTAGAAATGCTCGCAGGCCCATTGCGCAAGCGCGACGCCCAGGGGTTCGAGCAGCCGTCGCGACCAGAGACCGGCAGCCATCACCACCGCGTCGGCGACGATGAGTCCCTCACTGGTCTCGATGCCGGCGACGCGACCGCCGGTGACCGACAAGCCGTAGACCTCGATGTTCTCGCGGATCGTCGCGCCCGCGCGGCGCGCCGCGCCCGCATAGGCCGCCGTAAGGTCGGCGGGGTTGAGCCGCCCGGAAAGAGAGTTGAGCCAGACGGCCTCGACCGCCGAGGGGTCGAGCAGCGGATGCACGGCGCCGGCATCGGCCGGCTCGATCCATCGGGCCGCGATGCCTCTCTCTCGGGCCGTTCTGTCGAACGCCTCGAAATTTCGCCGCGTCTCCGCGCTCCGCGCGATGAACATGCGTCCGGTTTTCAGCCACCCGGTCTCTTGACCGACCTCTGCCTTGAGGCGGTCCAACGTGTCCATCGCATAAAGAATGGGCGCGTCGTGGTCGCGCGACGGTTTCCAGGTGATATTCCCTGCGGAATGCCAAGTCGTGCCGGAGCCGAGCCGATCCCGCTCGAGCAGCACCACCTCGCCGACCCCCTGCTTCGCGAGGTGCCAGGCGATGCTGGTGCCGATCACGCCGCCGCCGACTACGATGCACTTCATTGCGGGTGCCCCGGAACCAAGTGGCGGAGATCAGGCGACCTGTTTCCGATTGACCGCCAGCTTGGCGTCGACCAGAGCCACGGTCTCGTCGACCACGGCGGACCGCATGCCCTTTTGTGCCGCGATGCTCTGCACGAGCCGATCCGTGCGCTCGATGTTCGGTGCACCCGCGAACAGCGCACGCGCCGCAGAGGATGGCCGCACCAGGCCCTGCGCCGCCGCCGCGTATTTCTCGAACGGCACGAGGTCATTGGGCTTCGCGCCGAGCTTGAGGCAGAGCTCGCAGACCCAGTCGTAGACGGCGCGCGACGTGGCGATGTCGCTATGCACGGCTTCTTTGATGGAGCGCGCGGCGTCCTTCTGAACGCAACGATAGTTGCCGGTCAGCAGCATCGCCCACTTCGCGAGCGGCACGAAGATGGAGTCGTGCACCTTTAGCTTCACCGGCAGCTCGACCTTGCTGTCGCCCACGTCATAGCGTACCGCCTCGATGTCCGCTTGCAGGCGTCGCAGGATCGCAGTGTGCGCATCGGATTCGAACCGGGCGGCCTTGAAATTGGTCGGCAGCGTGACCTGCAGCACGTTGACCCCTTCCTCCGGCGGGCGAAACGCTTGCGGATCCGGACTGCACAAGGTCATCATCGCGGGATCGAAATTCTGCCAGACGCTGGCGTCGGTGTAGCAGGATCTGAGCGCGTCCGTGGCCAGGCCGGGAATGCGCCGCAAGTAAGGCAGCGGCGGAATGTTCATGATGGACATGCAGGGCACGCGCGACTTCGCGACGGCATCGAGCAGCTCGCGCACGCCGGGCGAGCGGTACTGCGGCTCTTGCATGGCGAGCGCCACCAGGTCGTAGTCGCGCGGGTTGACCGCGCCGGGCGCGTCGGCGGAGACCTTGCCTGGCAGCGTGCGAGAGTTGATTTCGAGCAAATCCTTGCGACCCTTGATCGGCAGCCGCACGCGGATGCCTCCCTGGTTGATCGCCTCCACCTCGGCGGGCAGGCACACCAGCTTCGCGTTATGCCCGGCCAGCGCCAGCTTTGCGGCCAACAGGGAGCCGTAGGACGCGCCCATGAACAATACACTGTACGTAGTCGTCACGGCTGAAGTCCTCCCTTGGATCGCTTTCGCGTGAGCCGTATTTCGGCATGGCGCCGCACTCACCCGTCTCACGCGCTTGGGCTGAATGCTATGTGCGAGGTCGCCCCAGCGCAATCCCGATGGCCGCGCCAGCCGTCGTTGGAGCCATCAAAATGTGTTGAGCACGCTGGAGCTGCGGCGCTGCAGCGCGTCGATCAGGCGGTGCACGTGATAGTGCATCGCACACTTGATCGCATAGACGCGCAGCACGGCGGGGTCGGGCCGGCGGCGCAGGAGATGCGCGAGCCGCCTGCGGTAGACGTGCCGCAATCGCTTCTCCGGCACTTGCGAGAGCACGCGGATCGAAAGCCCCGCTGCTTCCAATAGCTGCCGAGCTTGCCGTGCCCACCGGCGCCATGGATGGCGCTCAGCGTATCGCCGCCACCCACGCTCGGTCTCGATCGCGCCGGCGATATAGAGATCGTCGAGCCGGTCGAAATAAGCGGCAGGCTCATAGAGCTCCGCCAGGAGGCGGACATAGCCCGCACTCAGTTCCTCGCGGGTCATCTTGAGCGGCAGAACGTTGGTGCCGCCGGCGGGATCGTCGTCGAGGTCGAGGCGTCCCGCCGCGACCAGCCGCGCGTGGAGCGGCGTCTTCGGAATAGCCGCGAGCATGCCGACCATGGCGGTCGAGATGCGCGCCTCTGTCAAGAAGCGGTGCTGGGCGGCGAAGATGCGCTCGTCGTCGCTGTCGAAGCCCAAGATCATGCCGCCCCATACCTCCATGCCGGCGTCCTGGATCCGGCGCACCTTGTCGACCATGCTGCCGCCATGCCGCAGGTTCTGGAGTTTCTTAGTCTCGCGCAAGGATTCCTCGTTCGGGCTCTCGACGCCCACGAAAACCGCGGCGATGTTGGCCTCCGTCATCAATCGCATCAGCTCGTCGTCGTCGGCCAGGTCCATCGATGCTTCCGTGACGAAGGTCAGCGGGAACCCATTCGCCCGCTGCCAATCGGTGACGTCGCGCAAGACCTGCTTGATGGCCCGCTTGTTCCCGATGAGATTGTCGTCGACGATAAACACGATGGATAGGCGATGAGCCCGGAGCGTCTCGAGCTCCGCGATGATTTGCGCGGAGGTTTTGAGCCGAGGCCGTCGGCCGAAGACCACGATGATGTCGCAGAATTCGCATTGGAATGGGCAGCCGCGCGAGAACTGCACGCTGCCGAATGCGTAGTGCTGCATTCGCAGCAGATCGATCCGCGGTGCCGGCACCCGCGTCATGTCGGTTTTCTCGGACTGCTCGTAGCGTGCGACCGCGTGCTGCGCCTCCCAATCCGCGAGGAACCGCGGCCAGCTCTCCTCGGCCTCGCCGACGAACACCACATCGGCAAGATCGCCGAAATAGCCTTCGCTGACGCTGACCCAGGGTCCGCCGACCACCGTGTAGACGGCGCGCCGCTTGAGCTCGGCGAGGATCTCGCGCATGCGGACGCGCTGTACGATCATACCCGTGATGCCGACAATATCGGCTCTAGCGCAGCGCTCGAAATCGATGGGTTCGACGTTTTCGTCGATGATGGTCACGCGATGGGTGTCGGGCGTGAGCGCCGCCAGCAGCGGCAAAGCGGCGACGGGTAGAGCCGCGCGTTTCCCGATGAAGGCGAGCGCGTGCTCGAGCCCCCAGAATGACAGCTCGAAGCGCGGGTTGATGAGCACGATATCGGCCATCGATACCCTCGGCGCGATCTGAACCGCCGCCACTATACATCGTTCCAGGGCGAGGCCGCTAAGCCTTCGCTCCCGAGAGTGCAGCGCCGTTCACCGGCTCGCCGGCCTCGCTCGCCGCGCCGCGCTCGGCGGCTTGAAACGATGCTCCATCCGACGCACCAGCACCGCCGCAACCAGACTGACCGCGAGCAATATCATCGCGGCGGCGGTATAGGGCTCGGTATATCGATAGCTCAAACCGGCGATACTGTTGGCGGCGCCGAACACGTCGATCACCGTAATGGCCGCGAGGAGAGGAGTCTCCTTGAATAATCCGATCAGCACGTTGCCCAGCGGCGGTATCATCGGCGGCAAGGCTTGCGGCAGGATCACCCGGCCCCAAACCGGCAGTGGGGAGAGGCCAAGACTCCTGGCCGCCTCCCACTGGCCGACAGGCACCGCGTCGATGCCCGCGCGGTAAATCTCCGACACATAAGCACCGATATTAAGCCCGAGCACCAGGATCCCCGTCGTCAGCGCCCCGAAACGGATGCCGAACGACGGCAGCACGTAGAACGCGAAGTAGAGCTGGACGAGCAGCGGCGTGCAGCGCATGAAATCGACATAGAGACCGCAAGCGGCTCGCACGGCGCGCATCTCGGCGCGGCGGCCGAGGGCGAGAGCGAGGCCGACGATGAGCGCGATCGCATAGCCTCCGAGGGTCGCCTCGACGGTTACCTCGAGCCCTCTGAGCATGGCCGGAAGGAACTGCGCGATGAACCCGAAATCGAGCACCGGGGTCCTTAGCGGAAGCGAGAGGTGCGCCGCTCGGTCGAACGCACGATGCGCGCGAGCGGATAGGCCATGGCGAAATAGATCAACAGCACCAAGCCCCAGACTTCAAATGTCCGACCCGTGGTGACCACCATCTGCCGGCCGGAGAACGTCAATTCCGTCAGCGTGATCAACGACACCAGCGAGGTGGCCTTGACGAGATCGATAAGCAGGTTCCCGAAGGACGGCAGCATCACCACGAAGGCCTGCGGGATGATCACCAGGCGATAGACCAAGGGGCGCGACAAGCCCAGCGCCGCGGCCGCCTCGCCCTGTCCGCCGTCGATTGCCAACAGCCCGCCCCGCACCACCTCCGACCCGTAGGCGGACAAATTCATGCCGAGTCCCAGCACGGCGGTCAGCGTCGCCGGCAAGGTGATCCCGAACACCGGCAGAATGAAGAACAGATAATAAAGTTGCACGATCGCGGAGGTGCCACGGAGCACCTCGACATAGATCGTCGCCAGGGCGCGCAGCGGCCGCCACGGGGTCATGCGGGCGAAGGCGACCACGAATGAGAGGATGAACGCGACGGCTGCCGTGATGAGGGTGATCTCGATCGTTACCGCGGCTCCCTTGAGGAGCTGCGGTAACAGGTCGAATGGCGGTATCTGGAACAGAGGCGCCGGCGCTTGAGCGGACCTAAGCCTTGCAGAGCCTTTCCGCGGTGTCCTTCGGCGTCGGCAGCTCGCCCTGGCCGTAACCGTATTTCGCGATGATCTCGAGGAGCTTGCCCGAGGTGAGCATCTTGCCGATCTCGGCGTCGAGCGCGGCCTTCAGGTCCTTGTCGGCCTGGCGCAGTCCGAGCGCCGAATATCCGTAGTCGGGATCACCGTGCTCGTCGACGACTTGCTTGAAATCAGCCACGCGCTCGACTGAGGGATCGTTCGCGGTCTTCAGGACTTCGTTGAGCTCGAGGCTGGGGAAATAGATGACGTCGCAGCGGCTGGCCTTGAGTCCGGCGAGGGCTTCTGTCGCGTTGGCGAACAGCACGACCTGACCGGACGGCACGCCGGCCTTCTGCAGCTCCTCGACCTGCGCCGAGCCGTTCTGGGTGCCGACCACTGCGTCGGTCTTTTTTGCGACGTCCGCGATGCTGTGCACGCCTTTGGGATTACCCTTGAGCGCGGCAAAGCCATAGCCAAGACGCGTCATCGGATTGCTGAAGGCGATCGCCTCGCAGCGCTTCGGGCGGATATACATGCCGGCACCGATGATGTCGAAGCGCCCGGCGTTGAGACCGGGAATGAGCGCATTGAATTCCACGATCTCCGCCTGCATAGATTTGACCCCATAGGGCGCAAGCGCCGCCACGATGACGTCTGGAACCGCGCCCACGAGCCGTCCGTCGGTCTCGACATAGCCGTACGGCTTCTCGTTGGCGATGCCGACGCCGACCTTGCCCGTGCTCTTGATGCGATCAAGGGTCGAGTCCGCCCACGCCGAGACCGGCGCGAGCGTGACTGCGGAAACGGCAAGCCCGAGGCCGAGCAGTTCTCTGCGCGACACGCGATATGGCGAGATGATCATGGCAAGAGGCCCCCAATTCATTGTTTTGCGGAATCTCCGTCAGGCATTTCCGCCCGCGGAAGCGCGATGCTAGCATTCGCCAGTTGCGACTGTCACGTTAGCGGAGGGCCAGTCATGCGTGCTGCCGAACCGACGACGCCGAGAATCACGGAACCGGGCATCCACAAATACGAGCTGACCTTTCCATATTCTTCCCTCGCGGGTTGGCGCTGGCCCGCGATCGATATCATCGGGCAGCAGCGCGGTGCGCATCTCGCCGTTATCGCCGGCGTCCATGTCAACGAGACGTCGAGCATCGAGGCGGCGATCCGGCTGCAGCGCGCCTTCGCCCCCGGAAGCCTCAGAGGTCGGCTCTCCATCATTCCCGTTGTGAATCTGCCGGCGGTGCCGCTTCGCACCCAGTATGTCTGCCCGCTCGATGACAAGAACATCAATTTCAGTTTTCCCGGCCGGCCCGATGGTACCTTCGCAGAGGCGATTGCCTGGGCGCTGCTGGAGGATTGGGCGCGCGACGCCGATTGCTTCGTCGACATGCACGGCGGCGACCTCTGCGAGAACGTCGCTCACTTCACAGTCGCCCAGATGATCGGCGATGCCGAGTTCGATGCGCGCAATCTCGACCTCGCCAAATGCTTCGACGCTCAAATCGTGGCGCGCCTCGATCCCTCCCATTTGCGCCAGCCCGCGCGGAGCTGCACTGGCCGCGCGCAACGCCGTCAGCATGCCGCCTTCGCCGAAGGCGGACGGATCGGTCTGATCGAGGAAGAGCACGTCGCTTACCATTTCGAGGGCGTGCAGCGCATTGCGAACTATCTCGGCATGATCGGTGCGGCACCACCGAAGCGGCGGCAGCCCGCGATCATCGACCGTTACCTCTGGATCGATGCGCCCGTGGACGGCATCTATCGCTATGCCGTCGAGCCCGCACAGAAGGTGACCAAGGGCACGATCCTCGCCACCGCCGAGAATACCTATGGCGAGATGCTCGCGACCGTGACCGCGCCGGCGGATGGCCACATTCTCTGGCGCATCACCCATGCCCTCGCGCCGAAGGGCAGCTTCATTGTTGGTCTCGGCGTCAGTTCACCGGCTGCTAAAGGATAAGGTCAGCCTCGCCGGCGGCCGTGGGCAGGCAAGGGATCTGCCGCGGATTTGTGTTGACCAATTATCTATTATAATGGAATAACGTCCAATATGGGGGACGGGGCGGAGACCGATCTCAATCAACGCATCGCCGGGCGCGTGCGAGACTTGCGGGCCTCGCGCCGACTGACGTTGGAGGCGCTGGCGGAGCGCAGTGGCGTCAGCCGCTCGATGATCTCGTTGATCGAGCGCGGCGAGAGCAGCCCCACGGCTGTGTTGCTGGAGCGGCTGGCTGCCGGCCTGAATGTGCCGCTGGCGTCTCTGTTCGATACGCCGGGCAAGAACTCGGAGCCGGTGGCGCGCCGGGCCGAGCAGGCTCAGTGGCGCGACCCTGCGTCGGGCTATCTCAGGCGAAACGTGTCGCCCAACGGCTTTCCCTCGCCGATCCAGATCGTCGAGGTCGAATTTCCGCGGGGCGCCCGTGTGGCGTTCGACACCGGCGCGCGTGATGCGCGCGTGCATCAGCAGGTATGGGTGCTCGAGGGGGCGATCGACGTCACCGTCGGTGGCGACCGTCACGAGCTCCAGAAGGGCGACTGCGTTGCCTTTGTGCTCGACCGGCCCGTTACGTTCCACAATCGCACGAGCAAAGTCGCGCGCTATGCCGTGATTATCGTGAGCGAGCCCGGATTGGGTCGATGAGCGGCGGGGATCCCGATCCCTATGCAATCCGCCGGCTGACCGGTCTCTCGAATGTCGAGGCCCATGGCCTCGCGCTCGTGCTGATCGACTGCGTCGAGGGCGGAGCCTCCGTCGGTTTCATGCATCCGCTTTCGCTCTCGAAGGCGCTGGCGTTCTGGCATCGCGTGGGGCAAGACGTCGAGAATGGCACGCGCGTCTTGCTGGTCGCCGAGGATGCGTCCGGCATCGTCGGCACCGTCCAAGTCGTGCTCGATCAGCCGGAGAATCAGCCGCACCGCGCCGACATCACGAAGATGCTGGTGCACCGCCGCGCCAGGCGCCGTGGCATCGGCGCGGCGCTGATGCACGCTGCCGAGGATGCCGCTCGTCGATCCCGCAAGTCGCTGTTGGTCCTGGACACCGCGAGCGGCGATGCCGAGCGGCTTTACGCCCGG
>DASZHJ010000355.1:0-2742 GCA_035938015.1 Allostellaceae bacterium | reverse complement strand
AGATAGTGTCGTCGTAGCGGCCCGCAGCGGCGACCGCGTCCACCAAGCGGCCGACCTGCGCGTCGATGTCGCCCACCGCAGCGCGCGTCTCCGGCGCCGCGAAACCATGGTCCTTCATCGCATAGTTCGCGGCGATCGCGTAGATGCCGGCGATATCGGCGCCGTCCTTGGCCACGAAGCTCGTGAGCATCTCGAAATTCTGGGCGTCGTAATCTTTGAACGGTCCCTTCCACGCCGCCATTTCCGGCAACTCCAAACGGTCGATCCCCTGCCCGCTCGGACCCTGCAGGATCTCGTAGCCGATGTGCTTGGAGATGAAGGCAGTCTTGAGCCCCTTCGCCTTGGCGGCTTCGAAGAGTGTCGGCACGCGCAAGAGCTCGTGCGGCTTCAGGCCCGGCGGCACCGTCACGGTTTCCGTGAGCTCGATCGCAAGCTTGTAATGGCGATCGTAATACTCGTCGTAGGGCACGCCGGTGCCTCTGGGGGAAGCGCCCGTGAGCGGACCCAGAATGCCCGGCATGGAATCACTGGGGAAGCCGACCTCTGCGTTGGCAAAGCGCGTTCCCGCCCGGCCCAGCGCAGCGATGTGCGGAGCGAGCTCGGGATCGAGCAGATCGGCGCGGAAGCCATCGATGAAGATGATGACGGCATGCTTGGGCGTACCCTGCGCGGGTGTGTAGTCCACTTGCGCCGAGGCCGCAGAGACGCTGGCGACCACCGCCGCCGCTGCCAATGAAAATCTGAGTGTCGTCGCGAGCATCGTCCCCTCCCTGCCAGCGCCGCCACTATTCCGCGGGCCAATGACGGTTTCGTGACGGAGCCGAGCGCGGATCAGCGTCCGAGCAGACGGCTGCCGGAGGCCGCGAGAAGGCCGAGACCCGAGAGGAACAGCAACCCCAGCACCAGTCGGCGGAACTGGATCTCGCTGACCCGGCTGTAAAGCCGGGCACCGATCAGACACGGGACCACCAGCGTGGGCGCGATCACCGCGAACATCCGGCCGGTCTCGGCGGTGATGGCGCCGTCCACGACGTAGACCGTCAGCGTCAGCGTATGCATCGCCAGATTGAAGCTCTGGATCACCACGCGCTGAGCATCCCGGCTCCAATGGCGCAGCGTGCACCAAATCGTCGGCGCGGGCCCGCTCAATCCGCCGATGCCGCCCATCACACCGCCCACCAGCCCGGCCGCAGCGTCCGCGATCCTGCCGCCCCCGCGGATGCGCGGCAGCTCGCGCGTCAGCAGCATCGCAGGGCAATAGATGGTCAGCAACAGGCCGACGCCCGCCTTGAACATCGTTGCGTTGAGGTGCACCAGCGCGGCAGCGCCGATGGGAACGCCGATCACGCCCCCGAGGATGAAAGGAAGCACCCGGCGCAGATCGATATCGGCCCGAACGGAATGGATCGACAGCAGCTGGCCAATGAGCGAGCCGAACACCACCATTGGGCCCGCGAGCTGCGGACTGACCGACCAAGCCCAGATGCCCATGGCCGCCAAGCCGAAGGCGAAGCCCGAGAGACCTTGCACGAAGCCCGCCACCGCGGCGCCGACCAGGACCTGAAGGAAGACCGCGTCCATTCGTGCGGCGCGCGGGCTCTCAGGTCCGCCCTCGAGCGGCGCGCGGGAGCAGCAGGGGCAGGAAACTCGCGCCATAGGCAGCCGAGCTCAAGAGCGTGATCCAGAAGCTTGGCGGCCAATCCGTGACATAGGCGAGCGTGATGCCGAGCCAAGTCTCGGCGACGGCCAAGCCGATCGCGAGCACGATGCCGCTCCGGAGCCGCGTGGTGCAGCGGAGCGCCGCCGCCGCGGGTCCGACCATCAGCGCGAACACCAGCAGAATGCCGACCACCTGCACTGCCTCCGCGACGGCGATTGCCACGATGATCAGGAACAACACGGCGATCAGCCTCAGCGACACACCCTTCGCCTCCGCGAGCTCGGGATCGAGGGTCGCGAAGACCAGCGGCCGCGCGATCGCCGTCAAGAACGCCAGCGTGAGCACGCCCAGCACCAGCATGTCCCGCAGGTTCTCCGGGCTGACGCCCAGCACATTGCCGAACAGCAGCGAGCTCGCCTGGGTCGCGTAGGTCGTATAGAGGTGCAGGAACAGCACGCCCAGGCCGAGCGACAGCGAGAGCATGATGCCGACGGCGACATCGCGGCCGCGCAGCTGATCGCCCAACAGCCCCATGCCGATGCCGCCGGCCACGGTAAAGGCGAGCAAACCCCAGAACGGCGCCACGCCCAGGAGCACGGCGCCGGTGGCACCGGCGAATCCCACATGCGAAAGCGCATGGCCCGCGAAGGCGAGGTTGCGCAGCACCAGGAAATACCCGACCGCGCCGGCGACGATCGCGACCACGGTCCCCGCCTCGAAGGCGGTCTGCATGAAATCGTATTCAAGCATCGTGGCGATGCGCCTCCGCCTCGACCTCGCCGTGCGCGGCCACCACCACAATCCGGCCATTGAGCCGCAGCACTTCGATCGGCGCGTCATAAAGGCGCGAGAGCACCTCGCTGGTGATGACCTCCTCGGTGGTGCCGAGCGCGGCGCGGCCGTGCCCGAGATAAAGCACGCGGTCCATGAAGCCGAGCAATGGGTTGAGCTCGTGCGCCGTCAGCAGGACCGTGATCCCGAGCGCGCTCTGCACGCGCTTGATCAGCTCGACCACCGCCTGCTGATAGCGCGGGTCGAGACTGATCAGCGGCTCGTCGAGCAGCAGCAGCTTGGGCTTGCCG
>DASZHJ010000354.1:0-3164 GCA_035938015.1 Allostellaceae bacterium | reverse complement strand
GACGACACGCTGAGTGCGCTTGCCGAGCGCACCGGCCTCGATCAGTCGACGCTATCGCGCAACCTGCGCACGCTCGAGAGCGAGGGACTGGTTGAGATTGCCGCGGTCGAGACCGATTTGCGGCGCCGGGCGGTGTGGCTCACCGAGATGGGCGCGCGGCGGCTGGAGGCCGCGATCCCGCTCTGGCGCAAGGCGCATGCCAAGCTGGCCCGCCGCCTCTCGCCCAAGCTCGCGCGGCGGTTGGCGGACGAGGCCGAGGCTTTGATAAAGGACTGACGCAGAGGGGCGCCTGCCCCGGTGTCAAAGTTTTGTCGCCGCGGCTGCGCCGCGCACCCACTGGGAGGAGCCTCCCTTCAGGCCCGCGTGGCTTTCTGGCACTCTCCGAACTTCGCAAGCGGAAGGGGAGACCCTGCCATGGCCACGTACATCTCGCTGTGCCATTACACCGCCGAGGGCATCAAGGCGATCAAGGAGGCGCCGAAGCGGCTCGACAAGGCGAAGGCGCTCGCGCGCAAGCTCGGCGGGGAGATGAAGGCTCTCTACCTCACCATGGGATCCTATGACGTGGTCGCGGTCTGCGATCTCCCGGATGACGAGGCCGCGGCGAAATTCGCGCTCATCATCGGGCGCACGGGCGCGGTGACCACCACCACGCTCCGCGCGTTCTCCGAGGCCGACTATCGGCGCCTGGTGAAGGATCTGCGTTGAGCGTGCTCGATCCAACTCCATAGAACGCCGCAAAAATTCGTCCGCACGCCACAAATCAGACACGGTTCCCCGCGACCCTCGGCCTAGAACGCGAGATCGAGGAGGGGCCGATGCGGCGATGGACGATGAGCGTGGTCGAGCCGAGCCTGGACGACCTGCTGGACGACGAGATCATGATCCCGGTGATACGGAGCGCGGGTCTGAGCCCGGAGCAGCTACGCGAAGAGTTGAGGCGGGCCGCTTGCCGCCTTTCGGGGCTGAAGGCTAAGCCGCCCAAAGAGAACGGCTGTTGCTGGGCGCACGCTTGACGATCTAGATGCCGAGCGCCGGTTCCGGGACCGGCGCCGGCGTGGTTGCCACGGGCTCCGTGAGCGGCAAGGTCAGGATCACGCGCAGGCCTGGGCTCGATGCTCCCGGCTGGTTCTCCTCCAAGCGCACCGAGCCGCCGTGCATACGTGCGACCGCCCGCACCAGGCTGAGGCCGAGGCCATTCCCCGGTGTGCTCCGGCTCCCTTCCAGGCGCACGAAGCGGTCGAACACCGCCTCGCGCTGCTCGGGCGGAACGCCCGGCCCGGTATCCGCCACCTCCACGCGCGCCCACTCGCCCTCCGCCCGCACGGTCAGGCTCACGCTGCCCGAGGGCGTGTATTTGAGCGCATTGTCGAGCAGGTTGGCGATCGCCTGCGACAGCAGGTGGCGGTCGCCGCGGACCAGCAGCCCGTCGTCGATGAGCGCCGCCAGCGTCACTCCCTTCTCGTCGGCCACTGGCTCGTAGAGCTCGGATACCGAGTGCGCGATCTCGTCGAGCCGGACCACGGCCAGAGCCTCGCGCCGCGAGCCGGCTTCCGCCTCGGCGATGCTGAGGAGCGCATTGAAGGTGCCGAGCAGCGTGTCCGCCTCCGCGATGGTTCGGCGCAATGCCTCGCCGTAGCGCTGGGCGTCGGGCTTCTCCAGCAGCGTGACCTCCAACCGCGCGCGCAGTCGCGCGAGCGGCGTGCGCAGATCGTGCGCAATGTTGTCGGTGACCTGTCGCATCCCCGCCATCAGCCGTTCGATCTGGTCGAGCATGGCGTTGAGGTTGGTCGCGAGCTGATCGAACTCGTCGCCGGAGCCGGTGAGCGGCACGCGTTGGGACATGTCGCCGTGGATGATTCGCTCGCTCGTGCGGTTCACGGCGTCGACACGGCGCAGCATGTTGCGCGTCATGAAGAGACCGCCGAGTACGCCCAGCATCAGGGTGAGCACCGAGGCCCAAGCCAGCGTCTCCAGGATCCTGGTCCGAAACAGGTTGGCGTTCGAGGTGTCGCGGCCGACCAGCAGATGATCCCGGTCGTCCGGCAGCTCGATGGTCTCGCCGAGGGCCTGATGCAGCTCGGTGGCGCCATTGCGGCGGTGCACCTCGACGGGAAAGCTGATCCAGCCGGCCTTCAAGGTCTGGCCGTCCGGCCAAAGCGATAAATTCCCGACGATCGGCTGATAGTTCTCGTCGGCGAGCAGGTAAAGCGGCTCATCCGACCGCCGCTCGCCGATGCTGCGCTCGAGGATGATCTTCTTCAGGCCCTCGATGCCGTGATCGTTATATTGCTCGCGAAGCCCGGTGATCTCGGCATCGAGGGTCGCCTCGGTCTGCCGCTCCACGAAATCGGCGGTGGAGAAGTAGATGAACGCCAGCAGCGCCGAGACCGAGGTCGCGAACAGGGCGAGATAGAGCGCCGCCAGCCGGAAGGCGTTGGTGCGCAGCAGACGCACGAGGGGCCGCTGCATCGCCATCGCCGCTACTCCCGACCGCGCAGCGAGTAGCCCGCGCCGCGCACCGTGTGCAGCAGGGCGTGCGGAAAGCCCTTGTCGATCTTCTGCCGGAGCCGACTGATATGGACGTCGATCACATTGGTCTGCGGATCGAAATGATAGTCCCAGACGTGCTCCAGCAGCATGGTGCGCGTCACCACTTGGCCCGCGTGGCGCATCAGGTATTCCAGCAGGCGAAACTCGCGCGGCAGGACATCGATGATCTGCGCGCCGCGCTTCACCGTGCGCGCGAGCAGGTCCATCTCGAGGTCGTCAACCCTGAGCTTGGTTTGCGCCGCGGGCGCAGCGCCCCGGCGCAGCAGCGCCTCGAGGCGCGCCAGCAGCTCCGAGAACGCGAACGGCTTGACCAGGTAGTCGTCGCCGCCGGCGCGCAAGCCCTTGACCCGGTCGTCGACGGCGCCGAGCGCACTCAGGATCAGCACGGGCGTATGTACGTCGGCCGCGCGCAGCGCGCCGATCACGCTGAGCCCGTCCATGCCCGGCAGCATGCGGTCGACGATCAATCCGTCGTAAGCGCCGGAGGTCGCCAGGAACAGCCCCTCGCGCCCGTCGGGGGCGTGATCGACCACGTAGCCGCTCTCGCCCAATCCCTTCACGAGATAGGCGGCCGACTCGCGGTCATCTTCGATCACGAGAATCTTCATGGG
>DASZHJ010000353.1:0-3997 GCA_035938015.1 Allostellaceae bacterium | reverse complement strand
CGCCAGTCCTGACGATGCCTTCTTCGGGGGATCCGTCGCTGAGCGCGATCCCGAGCTCAATGCCGCGCTCAGGAAAGAGCTCGGCCGACAGCGCGACCAGGTCGAGCTGATCGCGTCGGAGAACATCGTCTCGCGCGCCGTGCTGGAGGCGCAGGGCTCGGTGCTCACCAACAAATACGCCGAGGGCTATCCGGGCCGGCGCTACTACGGCGGCTGCGAGTTCGTCGACGAGGCCGAGCAACTCGCGATCGACCGCGCCAAGCGCTTGTTCGAGTGCAAATTCGCGAACGTGCAGCCGCATTCGGGCTCGCAGGCGAACCAGGGCGTGCTGCTGGCGCTGCTGAAGCCCGGCGACACGATCCTCGGCATGTCGCTCGCGGCTGGCGGCCATCTGACGCACGGCTCGCCGGTCAACCTCTCCGGCAAATGGTTCCGCGCGGTCGCCTATGGCGTGCGCCGCCAGGACGCGCTGATCGATCTGGATGAGGTCGAGCGCGTGGCGCGGGCGGAAAAGCCGAAGCTCATCATCGCCGGCGGCTCGGCCTATCCGCGCGTCATCGACTTCAAGCGTTTTCGCGAGATCGCCGACGCGGTCGGCGCGTTTCTCATGGTGGACATGGCGCATTTCGCCGGGTTGGTGGCGGGCGGCGCGTTCCCGAGCCCGTTGCCGCACGCGCATGTCGTGACCACCACGACCCACAAGACGCTTCGCGGCCCGCGCGGCGGCATGATCCTCGCCAACGACGAGGAGATCGGCAAGAAGCTCAACAGCGCGATGTTCCCGGGCTTGCAAGGGGGACCGCTCATGCACGCGATCGCCGCCAAGGCCGTGTGCTTTGGCGAGGCGCTGCGACCGGAGTTCAAGGCCTACGCGCGCGCCGTGGTGGAGAACGCGCGCGTTCTGGCAGCGACTCTGGCGGAGCGCGGGCTTGCCATCGTGTCGGGCGGCACGGACTGCCATCTGATGCTGGTCGATCTCCGGCCGAAGCAACTGACGGGCCGCCTCGCCGAGCAGGCGCTCGAGCGTGCGGGCATTACCTGCAACAAGAACGGCATCCCGTTCGATCCCGAGAAGCCGACGGTGACCTCGGGCATCCGGCTCGGCAGTCCGGCCGCGACGACGCGGGGGTTCGGCCAGGCGGAGTTCCGCCAGGTGGGCGAGCTCATCGTGGAGGTGCTGGACGGGCTCAGGGCCAACGGCGAGGCGAACGCCGCGGTGGAAGCGGCGGTCAGGCAAAAGGTACGCGCGCTCTGCGAGCGCTTCCCGGTCTATCCGGGGCTCTGAGGCGCGAGGAGGCGGGGAAAGCATCTCAGGGAGGGTCGGATGCGCTGTCCGTTTTGCGGATGCGAGGATACGCAGGTGAAGGATTCGCGGCCGACGGAGGATCGCGCGGCGATCCGGCGCCGCCGGTTCTGCCCGAACTGTGCCGCGCGCTTCACCACCTTCGAGCGCGTGCAGTTGCGCGAGCTCACGGTGATCAAGAAGAACGCCCAGCGCGAGCCGTTCGACCGCGACAAGCTCGCGCGCTCGATCCAGATCTCGCTGCGCAAGCGGCCGGTCGAGCCCGAGCGGGTCGAGCGCGTCATTAATTCCATCGTCCGCCAGCTCGAGAGCTCAGGCGAGACCGAGATCCCCAGCGACATGATCGGCGGTCTCGTGATGGAATCCTTGGCAAGCCTCGATCAGGTCGCCTACGTTCGCTTCGCCTCGGTCTATCGGAATTTCAGGGAGGCGAAGGATTTTGGCGAGTTCATCGGCCGGATCGGCGCGGACGGCGAATAAGGCGTCCGACATCACCCATATGCGCGCGGCGCTGGCGCTCGCGCGCCGCGGGCTCGGCTCCGCATGGCCCAACCCCGCCGTCGGCTGCGTTCTGGTCAAGGATGGCGCCGTGGTCGGGCGCGGCTGGACG
The DNA here is from genome assembly GCA_035938015.1 of Allostellaceae bacterium. Lineage (GTDB taxonomy): Bacteria > Pseudomonadota > Alphaproteobacteria > ATCC43930 > CGMCC-115725 > DASZHJ01. The sequence goes on along the minus strand of DASZHJ010000353.1, from coordinate 2,084 downwards.
CAGCTGGGCGGGCGGCCTCATGGCGAGACGGAGGCGCTGGAGCGGGCAGGGGAGGCGGCGCGCGGTGCCACCGCCTATGTGAGCCTGGAGCCCTGCTGCCATTGGGGCAAGACACCGCCCTGCACGGATGCGCTGGTCGCCGCGGGGGTCGCGCGCGTCGTTCTGCCGGTGGAGGATCCCGATCCCCGCGTCTCCGGCCGCGGCATCGCGCGGCTCAAGGAGGCCGGCGTCGAGGTCGTGACCGGCGTGCTCGCCGAAGAGGCGCGCCGCCTCAATGAAGGCTTCTTCCGGCGGATCAACGAAGGCCGGCCGCTCGTCACCCTGAAGCTCGCCTCGACGCTCGATGGCCGGATCGCGACCGCCGAGGGCGAGAGCCGCTGGATCACCGGTGAGCGCGCGCGCGAACGCGCGCATCTGCTGCGTGCCCGCCATGACGCAGTGATGGTGGGCAGCAACACCGTCCTTGCCGACGATCCCGAGCTCACCTGCCGGTTGCCCGGTCTTGCCGACCGTTCGCCGGTGCGCATCGTGGTCGACGGGCGGTTGCGCGTGCCGCTTACCGCGAACCTGGTGGTGAGCGCGCCGACCACGCCCACCTGGTTCGTCACCCTCAAGGGCGATGCGCCGGAGCGGCACCGCGTCTTCCGCGATTGCGGCGTGGAGCTCATCGAGGTCGCCGCCGCCGGCGAGACTGTGGATCTCGTGGCGGCGTTCCAGGAGCTGGGCAAGCGCGGCCTCACCCGCGTGCTGGTGGAGGGCGGTGCCATCCTCGCCGCAGCGTTGCTTCGGGCCGGCCTGGTCGATCACATCGCCTGGTTCCGCGCGCCGCGGCTGATCGGCGGCGACGGGGTGCCGGCGATCACGGCCTTCGGCATCGACAAGCTCGCGGCCACGCCGCGCTTTGCGCGCGTGGCCGTCGAGGCGCTCGGCGACGACGTCCTGGAAACCTTTCAGCGGCCATGACCGATCTGGAGCGACTGCGGCAGCTGCCGCTCCCCTTCGCGCGTCTGCTGGGCATCGAATTCCTGAGCGCGTCTCCGGAGCGCGTCACCGCGGAAATGCTGGTGCGGCCGGAGCTCTGCACCGTCAATTCCACCATCCATGGCGGCGCCATCATGGCGTTCGCGGATACGCTGGGCGCCGCGGGGACCGTGCTCAACCTGCCGGCGGGCGCGGGCACCACGACCATCGAATCCAAGACCAATTTCCTGGCGGCGGCGCCCGTCGGGGCCAAACTGCTCGGAGAGGCGCTGCCGGTACACCGCGGCCGGCGCACCATGGTCTGGCAGACCCGCTTGACCCTCGAGAACGGCCGCGCGGTGGCATTGGTGACCCAGACCCAGATGGTGCTCGAGCCGAAGTAACGGCTGATCGAGGCCGCATGGCGGCACCGCCGACGCTGCCGTTGTCCAACCGTCCTCGAGCGCCTAGGTTACGGACCCATGTTCACGGGCATCGTCACGGATCTCGGCCGGGTGCGCGCGGTGCTGCCGGGCGGCGACACCGGCTACGACATCGAGACGCACTACGACACCGGCACGCTCGCGATCGGCGCCTCGATCGCCTGCGCGGGTGTCTGCCTGACCGCCATCGAGCGGGGGCAGGGCTGGTTCCGCGTGCAGGCCTCGGCCGAGACCCGCGCGCGCTCGACCCTCGCTAACTGGCGCGTCGGGACGCCCGTCAATTTGGAGCGCTCGCTCAAGCTCGGCGACGAGCTCGGCGGGCACATGGTCGCAGGCCACGTCGACGGGGTGGGCCGGCTCATGTCGCTGCGCGAGGACGGAGAGTCCGTTCGCCTGGTCTTCGAGGCGCCGGCGGCACTGGGGCCGGGCATCGCGTCCAAGGGCTCGATCGCGGTCGACGGCGTGTCGCTCACGGTTAACGAGGTGACGGGCGCCCGCTTCGGCGTCAATATCATCCCGCATACCCGAGCGGTGACCAGTCTGGGCTCCCTGAAAGTCGGCGACCCCGTCAATCTCGAGCTCGACCTCATCGCCCGCTACGTCGCGCGCCTGATGGGAAGGGACCTGGCATGAGCTTCATCGAGGTGACCTCGCCGATCGCCGAGATCATCGAGGAAGCGC
>DASZHJ010000352.1:0-2574 GCA_035938015.1 Allostellaceae bacterium | reverse complement strand
CACGGGGAGAGGGGTGGGGTGAGGGGCGCTCGGGCCCACTCGACGGGTGTGCCCCTCACCCCAACCCTCTCCCCGCCCCAAGTGCGGGGAGAGGGAGCAGACCGAGTTCGCTGCTGCCACTGAAGCTATCTCACCGGAACGCAGTCTAAGCACAAAATGAGTTGCTGCTTAGATGGACTGTCGCGGGCGTGGTGGCAATGACCGTCACGCCGCCCGCTCCAGCCAGGCTCTGGGGTTGCCGGAGGGACCGCCGTCCGCCGAGAGCGCGCGCACGAGCTCAGCCATGCTGTCGAGGTTATGGATCGGGCGCAGCTGATCCACATGCGGCACCATCGCCCGGATGCCCTTGGCCTTGGCCTCGAAGCCGGAAAAGCGCAGCAGCGGGTTGAGCCAGATGAGCCGGCGGCAGGAGCGATGCAGCCGATCGATCTCGAACGCGAGCCGGTCGTCCGGGTCGCGTTCGAGCCCATCGGTGATCAGCAGCACGAGCGCCCCTTGGGTGAGCACGCGGCGCGCCCACAGCTTGTTGAAAGTGCGTAGCGAGGTGGCGATGCGCGTGCCTCCGGACCAGTCGGGGACGCTGGCTGCGACCGCGGCGAGCCCCTCGTCCGGATCCTTCGCCTTGAGCGCGCGCGTGACATTGGTCAGGCGCGTTCCAAACAAAAAAGTGTGCACGCGCTTGCGCGCGTCGGTCACCGCGTGGAGGAAGTGCAGGAACAGCCGCGTGTACTGACTCATGGAGCCGGAGATATCGAGCAGCGCGACAAGCGGCGGTGCTTTCGAGCGCGGTCCGAGATATTTCAGATCAATCACGGCCCCGCCCGCCTTGAGGCTCGCGCGAAAAGTGCGCCGGATATCGATCACATGACCATGGCGATGCGGCGCAAGGCGGCGCGTCTTCACCTCGTCAAGCGAGAGCACAAGCCGCTTGATCGCCTCCTTCGCCGCAGCGACCTCGCTTGCCGTCATCTGCGCGAAGTCCTTCCTCTGCAGCACCTCGCGATCGGAGACGGTCAGCCGCGCATCGGTTTCAAGCTCCGGCGGCTTGCGCTCGGGCTCGCCGCGGCTCGCGAGCAACGCCTCCTGCACGCGCTGGGCCCCGGGCGGCGGCTTCTCGTTCTCCGGCGGCGGCGCCGGCGGCAGCATGGCGGAGAGCAGCTTGTCGATGCTGCCGCGGCGGCGGAAAAAGATGCGGAACGCCTGATCGAACAGGATCGAGTGCTCGTGGCGCTTCACGAGCACGGCATGCAGCACCCAATAGAGGTCCTCCCGGGTGCCGATGCCCGCAGTCTCGACGGCTGCAAGGGCGTCCAGCACTGCGCCCGGACCGACGGGGATACCGGCGCCACGCAGCGCGCGGGCGAAGTGAACGATATTGTCCGCGAGTTGGCCGCCCTGCTCCGGCATTATTCCGCGGCCCGCAGCTGCGCGCGCACCTGATCAATCAGCTCCTTGGCTTTGCTGCCTTCGAGCCGGGCGATGTCGTCCTGATATTTGAGCAGGACGCCGAGGGTATCGGAGACGGTGCCGGGATCGAGCGCCATGACATCGAGCTCGGTAAGCGCGGATGCCCAGTCGAGGGTCTCGGCCACACCGGGCGCTTTGAACAGATCCTCCTTGCGCAGCGCCTGCACAAAGAGCACGATTTGTTCAGATAAAGTCTTTGCGATGCCCGGGACCTTGGCGCGAACGATCTTGAGCTCACGATCGGCCGTGGGATAGCCGACCCAATGATAGAGGCATCGACGCTTGAGCGCGTCGTGGATCTCGCGGGTGCGGTTCGAGGTAATCACGACGATAGGCGCATGCGGCGCCTTCACGGTGCCGAGCTCCGGAATGGTGACCTGAAAGTCGGCCAGCACTTCAAGGAGGAACGCCTCAAACGCCTCGTCGGCACGGTCAAGCTCGTCGATGAGGAGTACGGGCGCGCCGGCGGGATCGGCCTCGAGCGCTTGCAGCAGCGGCCGCTTGATCAGGAAGCGTTCGGAAAAGACGTCGTGCTCGAGCCGCTCGCGGTCATGCGCCCCTTCCGCCTCGGCGACCCGGATGGCGATCATCTGGGCGGCATAGTTCCATTCGTAGACGGCGGCGGCGACGTCGAGGCCTTCATAGCATTGCAGGCGGATGAGCCGGCGCCCGAGGGTGGTCGAGAGGACCTTGGCGATCTCGGTCTTGCCGACCCCCGCCTCCCCTTCCAGGAACAACGGACGTCCCATCCGCAGCGCGAGGAAAAGCACGGTGCCCAGCGAACGATCGGCAAGATAATCAGCCGCCGCGAGAAGCTCGACGGTGGCATCGATCGTGGCGGGAAGCGCGCGCGGGTGGGCCGTCTGTTGCATGGCGGCCGGGGTTATAGCCCGCGGATCACGTATTTGTCTTGCGCCCGCCTCAGGGCGGAAAATCTATGCCGGCCTGCACGGAGTGGTTCGATCGGGTGGCCCCTGGATCCCGGATCTTCCCCCGGATCAAGCCCGGGGTCGCTCGTCCGGGACACAAAGCACCTCGTGTCCCAGCCGAGTGCTCCGAGATGTCTCAGCCCTTGCGTCGCTGATAGGTGTCGATTGCCGCTTGGAC
>DASZHJ010000351.1:0-5742 GCA_035938015.1 Allostellaceae bacterium | reverse complement strand
CTTCTCGGTCGCGACGCGGGTCAGCATCGGATGCATGTCGACGTCGGTCGGCTGGATCGCTTCGGTTGACAGGACCTTGCCGCCGAGCTTCGTGAAGGCGTCAGAGGTCGCGCCTGCCAGGCCCTGAGCGTAGGGGCTGCCGTCGTGCACGGCCACGATCGTGTTCGCCTTCAGGACCTCTTTCAGGTACTTCGCGTCGGAAGCGCCCTGGAAGATGTCGCTGTAGCAGGTGCGGACGAAACCGTCGTACTGGGCACCGCGGTTCTCGGCGGTCAGCTTGGGCGCGGTCGGCGACGTGCCGATGCTGGTGATGCCGGCCTTCCAGAGGATCGGCGCGCCCGGCGTCGCCTCGCTCGAGCACGAGGGCCCGATCACGATGGCAAGCTTCGGGTTGGCGGCGAGCTTGGTGGCGGCCGTCTGCCCGCCCTCAGCGTTGCAGAGCGAATCCTCGGCGGTGAACTTGATGGGATGGCCGACGAGCTTGCCCTTCTCCTTGACCGCGATCTCAACGGCGTGCTTCTGGTCGAGGCCGAGCGCGGTATCGGCGCCCGACAGCACCCAGTAGCCGCCAATCTGAATCGGTTCGCCTTTTGGAATCACGAGGACGCCGATTTCGTCGGTGACCGGCCCCTTGGTCTCGGCAGCTTGCGCGACGGCAAGCCAGCCGACGGCGGCGCATAGGGCGGCGCCGCTCCGCAAAAGGAACTTCCTGTAGCTACGCATGGCTAGGCCTCCTGATTGTGCGACGACCAGATATCTGGCGTCCCTGGTTTGGCTGCATCGGCCGTCGAGTCTTGTTGCCCCGCCGACCCCCGCTTTCGACTGCGTCCACTAAGCTCGAACAGTGCGCTTGGCCCAAGAGTTGATCATCAAGACCATTTTGCAAGCAGCAAGACTACCCCCGAGCCCCTACGCGCTGCACCAAGCCGATATAATCACGGCTGAAAACCTAGAGCAATGGCGGAGCCAAGCGCGCAGCCAATACTATGGCGGCGGTCGCTCAGTCGAGTTCGCGAGGCCCCCCGTAATTGTGGATGTGATAGGGCTTGGTTGCCACGCCGCGGCAGAACGCGCCGACGATCGGCTCGAGGCGCTCGGCAACATCCCGCGCCGCAGCATGGCTCCGCCGGAGCCGATCGGCCGCCGCCTGTGCTCGGCCCCTGAGCGCGCGCCGGTCGATCGTGAGGATCTCGCCGCCATCCACGACGAGCTTGCCGCCCACCATCACTTTGTCGACTGCCGAGCCGTCCTCGGTGTGCACGAGCTGATTGATCACGTCGTTGAGCGGCGTGAAATTGATGTGCGTCGCATCGAGAAAGACCACATCAGCGAGATAGCCGAGGTCGAGCCGGCCCAGGCTGCCGCCGAACCCCAGGAGATGCGCGCTGCCCTCGGTCGCGGCTTCGAACACCTCGCGGGTCGAGAGCCAAGCCTCGTAGTCGGGACCGCGCACGTGGGAAGCGAGCGAGGCCAGCCGCATCGCCTCGAACATGTTGAGATTGTCGGAGCAGCTGGCTCCGTCGGTGCCGATGCCGAGCTCCACCCCCGCCGTGAGCATCCGCCGCGCGGGGGCGATGCCGGAGCCGAGGCGCATGTTGCTGCCGGGATTGTGGGCGACCGAAGCCCCGCGATCGCCCATGCGCGCGATGTCGTCGGCATCGAGCCAAACAGCGTGCGCCGCGGTGAAGTTCGGGCCGAGGATTCCGAGTTGATCGAGGTGCCGCGTCAATGTGACGCCGTAGCGCTCGATCCCAGCGACCGCCTGCACCTTCGATTCCCCGAGGTGGGTGTGGTAGCCGATACCGTACTCGCGCGCGAGGCGCGCGGCGCCCACCATGAACTCGTCGGCGCAGTGCAGCGGGATGGTCGGAGCGAGCGCCGGCCGGATCCGGTCACGATCGAACGGCCACGCCTTGAGCGCGCCGGCGCAGGCCTCGAGATGCGCCTCGCCCGAGGCGCTCGCCATGCGCAGGACCTCCTCGCGCAGCTCGTCCGGCAGCGCCTCGGTAAGGCCGGGGATCGCCGCGTAGAACGTGCGGTCGGCCATCATCGGCGCCACCACGGCCCGCATGCCCGCATCGGCATAGGCGCGGCCGACCGCCTCGAGCCCCTCGAGCGAGGGCGTCGGAAACGCGACGAACAGGTCGTAGCAGGCGGTGCACCCCTTGAGCAGCATCTCGACGGCGCCGACGCTGGCGGCGAGGTAGATCGACTCTTGATCGTCGAGGCGTGAGGCCCAGGGACCGGCATTCAGCAGGAGTTCCAGCGTCCAGCGGTCGCCCACGCCCTTGCTGAGGTTCCCGTGCCCGTGCATATGCGCATTGAGAAGCCCGGGGATCAGGATCCGATCGCCCGCATCGATCACGCCTGCGCCCTCGAGATCGATGCGGCCCCAGGGCTCGATGGCCGCGATCCGGCCGCCCTCCACCAGCAGATCGGCCTCGGTCAGCGCGGCACGACTGTGCCGCAGGACGCGGCCGCCACGAATGATCGTGCGCTCGCCCACCATCGCCTCAATATCCGCGGTCGATGTCGACCTGGTTCAAGAGCGGCTTTCGCGCCATGGCCCGGCGGAGGTTCTCCACCACCACTGGCGCCGCCGTCACCGCGCTACCGAAGGCCGCGACATGCGGGGTCACGGTGATCTTGGGGTGCGACCAGAAGGGATGCTCGGGCGGCAGTGGCTCGCGAGAGAACACGTCGAGCGTGGCGCGTGCGATCTGCCCGGACTCGAGGGCCGCGAGCAGGTCCGATTCCACCAGGTGATCGCCACGCCCGACATTGATCAGGCGAGCGCCCTTGCGCAGCATCTGAAACAGCGGCCGCGCCAGGATGCCGCGCGTCTCCGGCGTGAGCGGCAGCAGGCAGATCAGAATGTCCGTCTTGCTCGCGAACTCCGCGAGCCCATTCGCACCGGAGAAACAGGCCACCCGGTCGATCGTCTTGGGCGAGCGCGCCCAGCCGCGAACGCTGAAGCCGAGATCGGCCACGGCCCGCGCGACCTCGCCGCCCAACTCTCCCAGCCCCATGATCCCCACGGAGACAGAGCTTTTCGGCGGCGGGATGTAATAGACCCACTTCTTCTGCGCCTCGTTCTCGGCGTGCATGTCGAGCCCGCGGTAGTGCCGGAGCGCCGCCCAGACGCAATAATCGCGCATCGATTCATTGAGGCCGGGATCGACCAGCCGCGCGAGCGGAATATGGCGCGGCAGGCTCTTGAGATCGAGCTGGTTCACGCCGGCGCCGAGCGATTGGATCGCTTTCAGATTGGGGAATTGGGCGAGCCCGCCCTCCGCCGGCGGCAACCAGACGAGGATGGCGTCGACCGTGGCGGGATCCTTCACAGCGGGCCAGACCTCGATCTCGAGATCGGGCATGTGCCGCTTGAGCTCGGGGACCCATTCGTTGGGATCGTCGAGGTGACTGCAGAAGAGCAATTTCATTGGTCTTGTCACCCCATCGACAATCCGCCATTGACTCGCAGGGTTTGGCCCGTGATGTAGCCCGCTTCATCGGAGGCCAGGAACGCCATGGCGGCGGCGATCTCCTCGGGCTTGCCGTAGCGGCCCATCGGCACCAAGCGCAGCGCCGATTTGAGGCCCTCGGCGTCGATCTGGCCCAGCATCTCGGTTGCGATATAACCGGGCGAGACCGAGTTAACCGTCACGCCATAGGGCGCCGCCTCCGCCGCGATCGGACGCAGCATCATGGTGATGCCGCCCTTGGAGGCCGTGCAGACCGAGTACTTGTTGCCGCCGAAATCCGCCACCTCAGTGATGCAGGAACCGGTGGCGATGACGCGTCCGGAGCGGCGCTGGATCATGTGCGGCAACGCCGCCCGCGCCATGTTGAAGAAGCCGCGTAGGTTGATCTCGATCGAGCGCACCCAATCCTCGTCGGTGCTCTCCGTGAAGGGGCGGTCGATAACGATGCCGGCGTTGCTCACGAGGATGTCGAGCTTGCCGAAGGCCTCGATCGTGCTCTTGACCAGCCTCTCGGCATCCGTGCGCTTCGCGACGTCGCCCAGCGCGACCACCGCCTCGCCACCCGCCGCGCGGATCTCGCCTGCGACCGCCTCGGCCTTGTCTCGGCTTGCGACGCAATTCACCACAACCTTCGCGCCGTCGCGGGCGAAGCGCAGCGCCACCGCTCGGCCGATGCCGCGGGAGCTACCCGTGATCAGCGCCGATTTTCCCTTGAGGTCCATGCTCCCCTCCTCTCGTCCCGATGCCGATGTTAGTGGGATTCTTGCGGCGAAGCCGCAAAAAATGACGCTTTGGCGCCGAGGTCGCCGAGGATGCGCGGAGGCGGCAAAGGAACAAAGAACCGCCGCGTCCGCTGGGCATCCTCCGCGACCTCGGCGCCAAGACTTTCTTGATTGCGGCTTCACCGCTTTAGCGGATATACGCTCCCGAGCGCTGTCAGCACCTGTCGGGAGAGAGGCCGTGGCCGAAACGTCGGATGTCGCGATCATCGGGGGCGGCGCGGTCGGCAGCTCCATCGCTTATTTCCTGGCATCCAATCCCGATTTCCGCGGCAGAGTCACCGTCGTCGAGCGCGACCCCACATATCGGTTCGCCTCTTCGGCCCTGTCGCTGAGCTCGATCCGGCTGCAATTCTCCACGCCCACCAATATCTATCTATCCGCCTTCGGCATCGAGTTCCTGAAGGGCGCGGCCCGCCATCTTGAGGTCGACGGCGAGCCCGCGAATGTCGGCTATATCGAGCGCCCCTACCTGTTTCTGGCGAGCCCCGAAGGCCGCGCCGTGCTGGAGGCGAACCACCGCACCCAGACCGGGACTGGCCTCGGCGCCAATATTCTGCTGCTCGAGCCGGCGGCGCTTCAGGAACGGTTTCCCTGGCTCAATACCGAGGGCCTGGCCCTGGGGTCGCTGGGCGTCAAGGACGAGGGCTGGTTCGACGGCTACGGCCTATTGCAGGCCTTTCGGCGGAAGGCCCGCAGCCTCGGCGTCACCTATCTGGCCCAGGACGTGGTCGGCATCGAGCGGCGCGGCCGGCGGATCGAGGCCATCAAGCTCGGCGACGGCACGCGTCTTGCCTGCGGGATCGCGGTCAACGCCGCCGGCCCGAGCGCCGGCAAAGTGGCGGCGCTCGCCGGCGTCGATCTGCCCGTGGAGCCCCGCCGGCGCTGCGTCTTCGTGTTCGACTGCCGCGAGAAGCTGCCGGGCTGTCCGCTCCTGATCGACGGCAGCGGCGCTTTCTTCCGGCCGGAGGGCCAATATTTCATCGGCGGCATCTCGCCGCCCCCGGAGCTGGAGCCGGAAGTGCCGGACTTCGAGGTCAATTACTCCGAGTGGGACGATCTGGTCTGGCCGCCGCTCGCCGAGCGGGTGCCGGCCCTCGCCGCGGTCAAGGTGATCAACGCCTGGGCCGGGCACTACGACTACAACACCTTCGACCACAACGGCATCCTGGGACCGCACGTCGAGATCGACAATTTCATGCTGGCGAACGGCTTCAGCGGCCACGGCATCCAGCAATCGCCGGCGACCGGCCGCGGCATCTCCGAGCTGATCGCCTACGGCGAATACCGCAGCCTCGACCTCACGCCCCTCGGCCACGCCCGCATCGTCGAGAACCGGCCGGTGAAGGAGATCAACGTCGTTTGACTGGGTTGGCCGCCGAAACCAGCCGCGCCTGACGAAGAGCGCTCACTCCCCGTGATACGTCTCACAGCACCTTGCGCACGATGTGGCGCCGATTCTTCGTGAAGGGCCGGAC
>DASZHJ010000350.1:0-3062 GCA_035938015.1 Allostellaceae bacterium | reverse complement strand
GCCCGATTTGCTGAAAGAGGCGGGGTATACGCATCTGCTCGATTGGCCGTTCGATGATCAGCCGATCTGGATGCAAACCCGCTCCGGCCCGCTTCTGTCGGTGCCCTATCCCATGGAGTTGAACGACGCCGGCTCGCAGGCACACCGCGATCACACCGGGCGCGAGTTCGGCGAGATGATCGTCGATCAGTTCGAGGAAATGCTGGAGCAGTCGGAGCGCCAGCCGCTGGTCTTTGCCCTCGCGCTGCACGGGTTCATCGTCGGCCAGCCGTTCCGGCTGCGCCCGGTTCGGCAGGCCATCAAGCACTGCGTCGAGCACAAGCACAAGGATCACGTCTGGTACACGCGCGCCGGCGACATCGCGAAACACTGCTTCTCGCTTCCCAAGGGCCTCATCCCGGGAGGCTGAGACCAACTCAGTGGGCTTTGCGCACACGCTCGACGCGACGACCTACAGGTTTGCCGACCTCAAGGTCCTGCTCGCGAAGGCGTCGCCGCCGCGCTCCGGAGACGAGCTCGCCGGCGTCGCGGCGGACAGCGGAGCCGAGCGGGTGGCCGCCCAGATGGCGCTGGCGGAGGCGCCGCTCGCGCAATTCCTCAACGACGCGGTGGTCCCTTACGAGCGCGATGAGGTGACGCGGCTCATCATCGACACCCACGATGCCGTGGCATTCGCGCCGGTGCGCAGCCTCACTGTTGGGGGATTGCGCGATTGGCTGTTGCGCGAGGAGGCCGACACCGCAACGCTCTCCGCGCTTGCTCCCGGCCTCACGCCCGAGATGGCGGCGGGTGTGAGCAAGATCATGCGCCTCCAGGACCTCATCGCGGTCGCGGCCAAGTGCCGGGTGACCACGGCGTTCCGCAACACCATCGGGCTGCCGGGCCGGCTTTCCACGCGGCTGCAACCTAACCACCCGACCGATGATCCCGCAGGTATTGCGGCGAGCATCATCGACGGGCTGCTGTATGGCGCCGGCGACGCGGTCATCGGCATCAACCCGGTCGCGGACAGCCTCGAGCGCGTGGGTGATCTCCTCGCCATGCTCGATGAGATGCGCGTGCGCCTCGACGCGCCGATTCAGTCCTGTGTGCTGGCGCACGTGACGACCACCATGGCCGCCATGGAAAGGTCTGCGCCCGTCGATCTCGTGTTTCAGTCGATCGCCGGGACGCAAGCGGGAAATCGCGCGTTCGGGATCTCGCTCGCGATGCTCGGCGAGGCGCGCGAAGCCGCGATGGCGCTCAAGCGCGGCACTGTTGGCGGCAATGTCATGTATTTCGAGACGGGCCAGGGGAGTGAGCTCTCATCCGGCGGCCACGAAGGCGTCGATCAGCAGACGCTGGAGGCGCGCTGCTACGCGGTCGCTCGGCATTTCGAGCCGCTCCTGGTCAATTCCGTCGTCGGGTTCATCGGCCCGGAATATTTGTACGACGGCAAGGAGATCACGCGCGCGGGCCTGGAAGATCATTTCTGCGGAAAGCTCCTCGGCCTGCCGATGGGTTGCGATATCTGTTACACCAACCATGCCGAGGCGGATCAGGACGACATGGACGCGCTACTCACGTTGCTCGCGGCTGCGGGCTGCACCTTCATCATGGGCGTGCCCGGTGCCGACGACATCATGCTCAATTACCAGAGCACCTCGTTCCACGATGCGCTCTATGTGCGGGCGCTGTTGGGGCTTCGCCCCGCGCCGGAATTCGAGGCCTGGCTGGCGGCGGTCGGGATCACGGACGCGACCGGACGCCTGCATGCCAGGGCGCCGGAGCACGTCGTTCGATCGCTCGCCTCCTCGAGCCGGCTTGCGTCGTGAGCGGTCGTCCTGCGAGCGTAGAGTGCGTTCGGGTGATATTGATGCACAACGGTGCCGCAGACTCGGTCGCTCCCTCTCCCCGCTCTTGGGGCGGGGAGAGGGTGGGGGTGAGGGGCAAACCCGTCGGGTGGGCTTCCGCCCCTCACCCCACCCCTCTCCCCGTAAAGAACGGGGAGAGGGAGCAGATCGAGTATGTGGCGCGGCTGATCACACCTCGCCGGAACCCGTTGTAATGCAAGCGGGCATCCCGGAGAGCTGGTTGGCCCTGCGCCGGCACACGCCGGCGCGCGTGGCCATCGGACGCGCCGGCAGCGGGTTGCCTACGCAGGCCTATCTCGACTTCCAGGCGGCGCACGCGCGCGCACGCGACGCGGTGCACGCCGCATTGGACCTGGACGCGATGATGCAGAGCATCGCCGCGTGCGGCTGGCCGGTGATCCCCGTGCGCAGCGCGGCAGCGGATCGGCAGGCCTATTTGCGCATGCCGGACCTCGGCCGCCGGCTCTCTGCCGAGAGCAAGGCGCGGCTCTCGGAGCCAATGGTCGCGCCTGACGTGGTGATCGTGGTCGGCGATGGCCTGAGCAGCGTGGCGGTGGAGTGCAATGCCGTGCCGGTGCTGCAATGCCTGGGGCGCCGACTTGCGGCGGCTGGCCTGCAGGTCGCGCCGATCTTCGTGGCGGTGCAGGCCCGCGTCGCGCTGGCCGATGAAATCGGTGAGCTTCTGCAGGCGAAGCTGTCGCTCATCATGATCGGCGAACGCCCGGGCCTGAGCGCAGCCGATTCGCTCGGCATTTATCTCACCTTCGCCCCACGGGTCGGCTGCGTGGACAGCGAGCGCAATTGCATCTCCAACATCCGCGACGGCGGCATGAGCGCCTCAGACGCCGCCGCGCAAGCGGCCGAGCTGATACGTTGCATGCTCGAGCATCAGGCCTCGGGAGTGCTGCTGGCGTCCAGAATGCGCGGGCTGGTGCAGAGCGGTAGGGTGGGCATCGCGCCGGCTCGGTAGTAACAGCTCCTCACGGACGCGTGCGCGATGCCCACGCGTTCGGGTTCTCGCGTGGGCAAAATCACCAAAGACCGCGCACAACCCGCTAGCCCACGCGGGCGATTTTGCCCACCCTTCTGTAACGGGCCGGTCGGGGTCAACCCTCGTTTTGCGACGTCCTTCTCGCCGGGCACTCGCTTCTGTACGGGGTCGGCGCAAAGGCCGCCACCAGATGGGGTTCGCAAAGGATAGGTCGTACC
>DASZHJ010000349.1:0-2138 GCA_035938015.1 Allostellaceae bacterium | reverse complement strand
AGATCATCTCCAACTTCCCGGTCAAGCAGATCACCGTGGTCGATCCCATCCCGGGCTACGGCGACCACGTGAAGTGAGGTCGTTCTTCTAGTTCGTCATCGCCCCAAATGCGTGCGAGGCACAAACGCGGCGTCATCCTCTGATGTCCGTTAGGTCAAGAGGTTGGCGCGTTTTTTCTTTCACGCAGCGAAGCTGCGTGTCGGGGCGCGCGGGCCGGTGCATTGGGTCTGGGAGCGGGCGAGCTGCGACGGTTGATCGATCTCTGATACGTGGGTTGAACCGACAGGACCAAGGTTCGTCGCGGGGCTGCCTCGCACTGAGGTCGAGCATGGGCATGAAGCCGCTCCAGGATGACGACGAGGGCTCCCCTAACCTGCGGCCCGCTCCCAGGCTGGTGCACCGGCGGTGCGTGCGGTCCTCCTTTCTGATCCTAACAGTCAGTCATGCGTTCGATGGGTGCCGGTCGGCGGCGGGCGGGGCGCGGTTCTCACCGAGATCTGGAACCGGGACCCGCCCCGCTCGCCGGCCGGCTTTCCGCGATGATGTTTGCTGGTCCGGCCGCTTGCGCGATCGCCCAGATGAAGCCGAGCGACTCGCGTGCCACCGCCGCGATCGCCACGACGCCGAGCTTGCCGCGGGCGGTAAGCCGGCGGTAGCGACCGCTGAGCCGATGACGTGCCTTCTCAGCGATGGCGTGCACCGCGGGCGGCTGGCGGCCGGTGCGGGCGGAGGCCGCCTTGGCGCGCCGCGCGTAGGTCCAGGCGGCTTCGATCAACACTTTGCGCGCGCGGCGATTGCCGGTCTTCGTCAGGCCGCCGCGCCGCACTGTGCCGCCGGTCGAATGCTCGCTCGGCACCATGCCGAGATAGCCCATCAACTCGCGCGGGCTCGCGAAGCGGCGCGGGTCGCCTATTTCGGCGACCAAGCTTGCCGCATTGACCAATCGATATCCCCGCAACGCTTGCAGCGCCTCGACCAGCCAAGCCAGCGACCAGGTCGGGACGAGTTCGGCGATGTGGTCGGTCAGACGGTCGCGCCGCGCCTGCGCCTGGTCGAGCGCCTCGAGCAGCTCGCCGAACATGAGCCGATGCGCGGGCGCGGCGAGTTCAAGCCGGCCCAACCAGACGCGATGCTTCTTGCTCCAGGGCTTGCCGGCGTAGCGGATCTCCTGGCGCAGCAAGAAGCCGGCAATGCGTTGCCGACAGCGCACCAAGTCCTCAACCGCAGCGGAGCGGGCGCGGACGAGATCGCGCATCGCCTCGTGCGCTGCATCCGGAACCCACGCCGCGGTGAGTTCCTCCGCCCGCAACAGTTTGACCAGCGTCAGGCAATCGCGCCGGTTGGTCTTCACCCGAACACCGGGGCGGCGCGGCGTGAGCGATGGCGCCACCACCTCGCAACTCACGCCTTGTTTGGCATTGAGCCGTCGATAGATGCCGTAGCCGCACGGCCCGGCTTCATAACAAACATTGAGCCGGTGGCCGTCCCGCTGGAGCCGCCGGATCACGCGATCAAGTGCTGCTCCCTCGTTGGCCACCTTGCCCCAGTAGCGCACGTCACCCCCCGGCAACGGCTCCGCAACCGCGACATCGATGTGATTCTTGGCTGTATCCAGTCCGATGTAGAGGATATGCTCGTTCATGAGCGGTCTCCCATGCTTGAGGCTCGGCGCCGGCCCGTCCGGCGCAACCCTCGTATGGCATGCGCCGAGACCGCTCGCTTCCTCTCGTCTCGGACATTTAGACTGAGGAGGTCGCGCGCACTTGGCGCGCGACCGTCTCGAAGGATGGCCACGAACTCCGTGTTTGTTTCCATCCTTCGAGATAATCGCGCGCAGAAGCGCGCGATTTCCTCAGGATGACGTGGTTCCTTACTAATGCCTCCCACCTATCGCGTCGGCGTCGACATCGGCGGCACCTTCACCGACATCGTCGTGCTCGGCTCCGACGGCGCGATCCACATCAAGAAGGTCGCCTCCAGCGTCGACGATTACGCGCGCGCTCTCGTCGACGGGCTCGACGAGGCGCTCGCCGAAGCCGGCCTCACCGGCGGACAAATCGAGGAAATCCGCCACGGCACCACGGTCGCCTCGAACGCGATCCTCGAGCACAAGGGCGCCAAGGTCGGGCTGATCACCA
>DASZHJ010000348.1:0-2555 GCA_035938015.1 Allostellaceae bacterium | reverse complement strand
CATCGCGCGCATGGCGGCTCAAGGCGGCGCCTCTGCGCTCCTGGTGTTTCCGCCGGCACCCTTCACGCTCGGGCAATCGCCCGCCATGGCGCTCGCGCATTTCAAGCGCATCGCCGACGCGACCGACCTGCCGCTCATCGTATTCCAGTATCCGCTCGCGACCGGCCAGGGTTATCCCAAGGAGACACTGCTGCGGCTCTGCGCGGAGGTGCCGACCATCCGCGCCATCAAGGACTGGATCGGCAATGTGCAGCATCACGAGTGGCACGTCCGGACGCTGCAAAACTTGGCTCGGCCCGTAAGCGTGCTCACCACGCACAGCGCGTGGCTCCTGTCCTCGCTCGTGCTCGGCTGCGACGGGCTGTTGTCCGGCAGCGGCAGCGTCATCGCCGATCTGCAGTCGGCGCTGTTCCGAGCGGTGCAGGGCAACGATCTCGCGGAAGCGCGGCGGCTCAACGATCGCATCGAGCCGCTCGCGCGCGTGTTCTACAGCGAGCCGTGGGTCGACATGCACAACCGCATGAAAGAGGCGCTGGTGCTGCTCGGCCGTTTGCCGCGCGCGGTGGTCCGGCCGCCGCTGGTCAAGCTCGAGAGCGCCGAGATCGCGCGCATCCGCCAGGCGCTGACCGATGCAGGTCTGCTCGACAGGAAGACCGGCCGCCACGCGGCCTAGAGAGCGGTTGGAACGGTTCCCGCCCAGTTCGCGGCGCACATTTTCTTCGGAAATCGGACGATTCCGGCTTGTTTGACGCGGTTTTGACGGTTTTCCACAAAAGCCAACCGGCTTCGGCGAGCCGCCAAGTGCCAGTAATGTCAATAGGTTGGGCATCGGCCCAGCGCCCAGGCTTGGGTTCGGTCTCCAGCGGGCCCCTCCCCCGGCGCCTTGATATCCCGGCGGGTGCGCGGGCGCTACGCCGGCGCTCCGGCATCGCCAGCGCGCGGTGACAGGCGTTGCGGCGAAAGGCGGCGATCTCGGCAGGCGTGGCCATGGTTCTCTGGATCCGATCCCGAGCGGTTAGCCCTGGAAGCGCGGGCGGCTCAGATCATCCGCGCGAGCCGTCTTACCCCCGACGCGTAGAGGCGGCCTGAACAATCGGATGCGACCGGGATTGCAAGAAGCGTTGGCTTCCCCTTCGTCATCGTTAGGGGAATGCGATTCCAACTCTCTGAAATTCGCCTTACGAATTTCAGGGGCGGGACACTATCGGAACGCCGGCATTACGTCCTGGGCGAACCAGCGGAGCTGCTCCTTGAATTCCCTGGGAGGGATGCCTTCCGCCCAATGGATCATGAAATGCTCGAGCCCCGGATACTTGGCCTCGATGGATTTGATGCCGTCGATGACCTGCTTGGGCGGACCGCAGAACCACGCCTTCTGCTGAATACCGTCCCGCAGGTTCGGCGTGCGCGCGGGAGCACCGGGCGTGCCCCAGGTGCGTCCCTGCTCGTCGGCGTAGCGCACGAAGCCGAAGGGCGCGAACCATTTGTAGCGCTCGTCATGCGCGGGCTCGACCCGGCGGATCGCTTCTTCTTGCGTGTCGGCGAGGTAGAGGCCGGCGCCCCAGATCACGTCCTCGCCCAATTGCTTCGCTCGGCCGTGCCGATGGCAGGCGTCGTGATAAGCGCGCACGACATCGTCCAGGATCTTCTCGCCGTTCAGGGTCACCATCGCTTTCAGGCCGTAGCGCGCCATCATGTCGATGGTCTTACCGCTGGCGATCGGCATCCAGATCTCCACGGGCAGATGCTTGGGCCGCGGGATGACCGTGATCTCCTTCAGCTTGTAGCCGCGGTAGTCGACCGGGGGCGGGCATTCGAAGTACTTGCCCTTGTGGTGGAAGGCTTCCTCGTTGAAGCATTTCAGCAGGAGCTGCAAGCCCTCCTCGAAATATTCGCGATTGGCTTCGGCGTCGAGCAGCGGCGCGCCGAAGCTTTCGACCTCGCGCGTATGATAGCCACGGCCGACGCCCATGATGACGCGGCCGTCGGTGACGATATCGGCCATGGCGTAGTCTTCCGCCAGGCGGATCGGGTGCCACATCGGGAGCACGTTGAAGGCACAGCCGAACTTGAGGCGCTTGGTTTGCGTCGCGAGCCAGAGCCCGAGCTGGATCAGGTTCGGCAGGCACTCGTAACCCTCGCGCTGGAAGTGATGCTCCGCGGTCCAGAGCGCATGGAAGCCGAGCTCGTCCATGGTCTGCGCCACGTCCCGCGCGGTGGCGAAGGCCTCGTTCAGGCGCGCGGTCGAATAGCGCCGCTCGTTGGCGGGCGTGCCGTTGAGCCCGATGTTGTCGAGCTCGATCTGGCCAACGTAGAGCACGTGGAATTTCTTGATCATGGGCTTGCCGCTCCTAATAAGCGTTCGCCACGAACAGCTCCTCCGCCGGGAAGAGCGTGATCACTTTGCAGCCCTTGTCGGTCACCACGACCTCCTCCTCGATGCGGGCGGCGGAATAGCCGTCGCTCGCGGGGCAATAGGTCTCGAGCGCGAACACCATGCCCTCCTTGAGCTC
The DNA here is from genome assembly GCA_035938015.1 of Allostellaceae bacterium. Lineage (GTDB taxonomy): Bacteria > Pseudomonadota > Alphaproteobacteria > ATCC43930 > CGMCC-115725 > DASZHJ01. The sequence continues at coordinate 42 of DASZHJ010000348.1, read as the reverse complement.
GAGCGGATGGTCGAGCGAGACTAGCCGGCTGATGATCGGGCG
>DASZHJ010000347.1:0-13700 GCA_035938015.1 Allostellaceae bacterium | reverse complement strand
CAGCAAGCGCTCGTCGACACCCGACCGCCGTCCGATCGCGAGCGCCTCCGCGAGCGCCGAGCCGATCTCGAACAGGATCATGTTGTTAAGGAGCTTCACCACCTGCCCGCACCCGATCGGTCCGCAGAACGTCACCTCGCTACCCATGCACTCGAGGTACGGCCGGATACGCGGAAACAGCTCTGGCGTGGCGCCAACCATAATGCTGAGCGTGCCTCGTTGCGCGGCTTCGCGCGTGCGCGCGACGGGAGCGTCGGCAAAGGCGATTCCAGCGGCGTTGCAGCGCGACGCCACCTCGCGAGTGAGGCGCACTGGCGATGTACTGCAATCCACCACCATGGTGACCCGGCGCTTTGCGCTTCCGATGATGGCGCCGCAGACCTCCTCGACTTCCCTTCCGCCCGGTAACGACAGGAAGGTCACATCCGCGCTCTCCGCGACTTCCGCAACGGAGCCGCACGCGTTGACGCCCGCCGCTTCCAAGCGGCTGAGCGGCATTCGGCGCAGATCTGTCGCGCAAACGGGTCGCTGGCTCTTGCGCGCGAGGTTCTCGCACATGGGCTCGCCCATCACGCCGAGACCGATGAAGCCCAAAGTCTCGATGGCGCCCATGTTGACGTTCTCCCGAAAATCAGAATTGCCCGCGGATGCGCTCGAGGACCGGCAGGATGTACCGTCGGAATTGCTCCGGGTTCTCGCTCATGGGGAAGTGCCCGAGCTCCTTCATCGCTGCGACTTCCGCGCCCGCGATTTGCGCCGCCGTGCGCCGTGTGTCCTCGGGCGTGCAGGAGAAATCGTATTCGCCGGTGAGCAGATAGAGCGGGCAAACGCGTGTGTCGATGGCACTCACGCGTCCACGGAAATCGCCATCGACTCGGTAGAAGTGCAGATCACCCTTGAACACTCCGGGACCGCCCTGCATGTACATCCACAAGGTCTCCCAGCGTGCGATGTCGGGGCTTTGAGGCGCAAGGAGGCCCGAGACCAACCCGGCGCAGACCTCGCCGCCATTGACGTCGGGGCGATGCAGCCAGACGGTGTCATACCACGGCATCTGGAAATCCGCGGCCTCCAGTCCGATCAGTGCGCGGAACTCCGCCGCGTGGGCAATCGCCAAATTGAGCACGATGCGGCCGCCGATCGAGCAGCCCAGCACCACCGGCTTCTGGAGCTCCAGCGCAGCGCAGAAGGTGCGGATTGCTTCTGTGTAGGTCGCGGTGGTGAGGCGATACTCCTCGCGCTCCCAGCCGTCGGGCGGTGTCGACTTCCCATGCCAGGGCAGATCGAAGGCGAGCACGCGGTAGTGATCCGTCACCGCACGATCCACCATGAGATGGCGGAATTGCCGGCCGTCGGCGCCCGCGGTGTGCAGACACACCAGCGGAATGCCGCTTCCCGCCTCCTCGAAGTAGACCCGGTGCGCGCGGCCGCCGAGGCCTAGATGCACGTAACGCCCGATGATGGGATCGAACGAAGCACCCATGGCTCAGCTGCCCCCGCCGAGCCGGCGCGGCGACGCCAGCACCTCCTTGATGTAGAAAAGATTCGCCATCAGCGGATGCAGGTCGCCTTCGACGGCGATGAGCCCGCGCTTGGCAAGCGCGAAAAGATCGTGATAGCCGGGTGGCGGAATCCGCTGCCAGAACTTCCGCCAGGCGTCGGCATTTCCGCGCAACGCGAAACGCCACGACGGCATCACGAACGGACCGCGCTGCACCCGCTCGATGCGGCCCTCGTGTACCTCGACGAGGTACTCCGTCTCGCCGACGCCCACAAGAAAGCACGTGGAGAGAAAGCGGCCGCGACGCAGCAGCACGGGATCGTCGTTCACGAGCTCGGGCAGGTTCTCGAGCATGCTTCTCTCCGATGCGGTGCCTGCCGCCGGCAAGACTCATGCCTGCGGCAGGCGCGGCGTCTTCATGAATTGTGAGCGGTCGGCGGATTTGACGGCGGCAAGGCGCGGCCGCTCGTCGCGCGCAAGCGTCAGCGGCACCTCGACGCCGGCGGCGCCGAGCGCCCAGACCTGGCGGTAGAGTTCCGCCAAGCTGGTGACCTCTTGATCGCCCACCGTCAGGATCACATCGCCCTTGCGGATCCCAACCTGCTGAGCCGGGCCTCGCGGCGATAGCCCGACCACCACCACGCGGCCATCCGTCTCGGCTGCATAGATACCGAGCCAAGGCCGCGCCGGCCGAGGCACGCGGCCATAGGTGAGGAGGTCGTCGAAGATCGGCTTCAGCGCGTCGATCGGCACGATCATGTTGAGGTCCTGCGCGGGCCCGCCATCAACCGACTGCTGCACGAAGAGCGAGCCGATGCCGGCAAGGGCGCCGTCGCGCGCGATGAGCGCGGCGCCGCCCCAGTTCGGGTGCGCGGGAGCCGTGAACAATGCCTCGTCGAGCAGGTACTCCCAGTAGCCTGCGAATTCCCGACGCACCATCACCTGCGCCGAGACCGAGCGGCGGCGGCCGCCGGCACCCGCGACGATGACGGGCTCGCCCACCGCGAGATCGGCCGCGCTGCCCATCGGCAGCGGCGGCACGTTGAAGCGGCCCAGCGCCTGCACCACGCCGAATCCGGTCTCATAGTCGTAAGCCAGCGCATGCCCGGCGAGCGCCTGCCCCTCGTTGGAATAGAGCCAGATGGTGTCGGCCTCGCTCATGAGGTAGCCGATCGTCAGGACGAGACCGTTCTCCTTGATCAGCACCGCGTTGCCGGCCCGCTCGGTGCCGAGCGTCCCGGCGGAGAACGCGTCCTGCGGAACCGTCGCCTCGAGCCGCAGGACGGCATTGAGCGCGCGGTCGAGGTCGAAGGTGAAATCCTCCGGTCGCGGCCGCGCGTCAGCCGGTATTTCCCAATCGGTCTTCTCAGCCATCAGATCGATTTTTCACCGATACCGCTGGGCTGGCAAGCCCTTCACGGGCCTGCGCGCTCATCGCACCGCGTTGCCGATGAGATAATCGGCGAAATCCGCGGGCTTGAGCTTGAGCTCGATGCGCTCCGCCTCGCCCGCGAGCGCACGGCTTACGAGGATGTGGTTCTCAACGTGAGCCGGGACCACCTTGAACACGCCCACGGCACCCCTGAGCTTCGGGTAAATCTTAGGATCGATCAGCTTCTCCTTGCGCGCTACGCGCTCGATCGCGTCGCCCTCGTCGAGTCCATCGACGGCCTGCTTCTTCACTAACTGCCAATCCGTTTCACCAGCCCATCCCGCCGCTGCCAAGGTCTTCGGGTCTTCGTCGGTGCAACCGAGCTTAAAGACATGCTTGCTCAGGCCGACGTCCGAGGCCCATTTGCTGAGCTTGCCGCTGCGCGCCACGTAGATCGTCGCCATGTGCTCGCCAACTCAAGCCATGAGCCACTGCCGAAGTGCCGCAGTGACCGTGAGGGGCTTTTCCAACGTCGACAGGTGCCCGCAGTCGTCCACGACCTGGAGCTTGGCGCCCGGCACCAACCCCGCGATCTCTTCGTGAAGCGCGAGTGGGGTCAGCGCGTCTTGGCGACCGCAGAGCACCAAGGTCGGACAGGCGATGCGGCGTAAATCCTCGCGGCCGTCGGGCCGGCCCATGATCGCCTTCTGCTGGCGCAGAAACGCCTCTTTGCCGACCTGCTCCGCCATGCCCGTCACGACGTCGGTCAGCGGCTTGTCCTCGTGTCGCGCCGGATGGATCAGCAGAGGCAACAGACGTGGTGTCACCCCCTTGAACTGGCCCTTTTCGGAGAGCTCGATGAGGCCGCGCCGGCGCGCGGTTTGCTCCGGCGTGTCGGCGCGCGCGGAGGTATCGAGGAGCGCCAGCTTGGACACCCGCTCAGAAGCCTGCCGCATGATCTCCTGGGCGACATAGCCGCCCATGGAGAGGCCCGCGAGCGCGAAGCTCGGCGGTGCCGCAGCAAGCGCCCGGCGCGCCATGCCACCGAGCGAGTCGTCTCGTGTGAGATCGATGACCAGGGGCTCGGCGACCACGCCCAGCCCCTCAACTTGTGCGCGCCAGAGAGCGGCATCGCAGAGCAGCCCCGGCAACAGTACCAGCGGGATTTTCTGTGTCATGGCTTGATCTTGGCGCCAAACCGGGGCATGGCTCAAGCCCAGCCAGAAGATGCCTCAAACGGTGCATGGCAGGCCACGCAGGCACGCCGGGACGGGCCACCGTCATTATTTCGTCGCGAAAGTAATTGACAATTAACGATATAGGGCCAAATAAGAGCCATCCAAAGAGGATAACAATGTATGGAAAGTAGTATCCGTCTATGAGTTTTGCCGACCTCGGGCTTTCGCCCGAAGTTCTTCAAGCCGTGCGCGATGCCGGCTACGAGACCCCCACCCCAATCCAAGAACAAGCCATTCCCTACGTACTCATGGGCCGCGACGTGCTGGGCTGCGCCCAGACCGGCACCGGCAAAACCGCCGGCTTCACGTTGCCCATGCTCGATATTCTGGCCGCTGGCCGTGCCCGCGCGCGCATGCCGCGCTCGTTGATCCTGGAGCCGACCCGCGAGCTCGCTGCGCAAGTCGCGCAAGCCTTCGAGACCTACGGCAAGCATCACAAGCTCAGCATGGCCCTCCTGATCGGCGGCGAAAGCTTTACTGATCAGGAGAAGAAGCTCGACCGCGGCGTCGACGTATTGATCGCCACGCCCGGGCGCCTTCTCGACCTCATCGACCGCGGCAAGATCCTGCTGTCGGACAGCAAGCTCCTGGTGATCGACGAGGCCGACCGCATGCTCGACATGGGCTTTATCCCCGATGTCGAGCGGATCGTGAGCTTTATCCCGAAGATCCGGCAGACGCTGTTCTTCTCGGCGACCATGCCGCCGGAGATTCGTCGCCTCGCCGACGCGTTCCTGATGAATCCGAAAGAAATCTCCGTGGCGCCGCCGGCCTCCCCGGCCGAGACGGTCGAGCAGGCGCTGCTGGTGGTCGATCCCATGGACAAGCGCGAGGCGCTCCGACGCTTGCTTCGCCACGAGGACGTCAAGAACGCGCTGATCTTTTGCAACCGCAAGCGCGACGTGGACATTCTCTCTCGCTCGCTCGCCAAGTACGGATTCGACGTGGCGGCGCTACACGGCGACATGCCGCAACCGAAGCGGACGGAGACACTGGAGCGCTTTAGGAACAGCGAGATCAGGCTCCTGGTCGCGAGCGACGTGGCGGCCCGCGGACTCGATATCCAGGGCTTGTCCCATGTCTTCAATTTTGACGTGCCACACCATGCCGAGGACTACGTCCATCGTATCGGACGCACGGGGCGCGCGGGCCGCGATGGCCGCGCCTACACGATCGCGACTCCTGAGGACGGCAAGGCGGTCGCCGCCATCGAGGCTCTGATTCGCAAGGCGATCCCGCGGACCAATCTGGACGACGTGCCGACTCAGGCACTGAGCCTCGAGGCCGGCGACGCTCGGCGTCGCGGAGGTCGTCCCCGGAGCACCCGCGGACGCAGCGAGGGTCAGGGCCGCCGCGAGACTCACGCCAAGCGCGAACCGCGCCGCGATGATCGGTCGAAGGCGACAGCGCCCAGCCGCTCGGTGCCTGCGGTGCCGACGCCAGCAAGCGCTCCTCTCGCCCAGTCCCGCCCGGTCAGGCCCGAGGACGGGCTCGACGCCGAGGAAGCCGGCGCACCGATCGCGCTCGCGGCCCATCGGGAAGGTGCGCGGCCGCGCCGAGAGGGAAGCACCGAGTCACGGGTGGTTGGCTTCGGCGACGATCTGCCCGCCTTCCTTCGCCGCCCTGTGCGGGTTGCCGGCGCCTGAGTACAATGGACGCGTCGGCGCCTCACAAGGGGGCGCCACCGCGATCCCCGAGGGAACCCGGCCATGAAGACAATCTTCGTCATGGTGAAGTGCGAGCTCGGCAAATCCTACAAAGTCGCCGATGCCGCCGTCACGACTCTTGAGCAGGTGTCGGAGGTGCATTCAACCTCCGGCCAATACGATCTCCTGATGAAGTGCTACCTGCCCGACGATGCCGATATCGGCCATTTCGTGGTCGAGAAGCTGCAGACGCTGCCGGGCGTCAAGGACACCTTCACGCTGACGGCCTATAAGGCCTTCAGCGAAGACAAATCGATGTAGCCTCGGGCTCTACCGGCGTCACACCATCGCTTCGCCCCGCAGTACCGGCACACAACCGCCGCCGACGGTGGCGCGGACACCGTCCGGCGCCCGCCGGGCCACGACGCGCAGCAGACTCGGCCGACCCATCTCCACGCCTTGCACAATCTCGTAGATCGCGTTCTCCTCGCGTGTCAGCGAGAGTAGCAGCGCTCCCAGCGTCGCGTTGGCGCTCCCCGTCGCGGGATCCTCGGATGTGCCGGAAAGCGGCGCGAACATGCGTGCTCGAATGCGCCCGCCCTCGCGCGCATAAAGATGGAGCGCGAGACGTCCCTTCAGTCCCGGCCAGTCGTTCTCGGTGCGACGGAACACGGCGAGATCGGGCGCGGCGCGCGCAAGCGCTCCCCCCGTCACCTCCGCGATAACGAATGGCATACCGACGGAAGCCAGCACCGGCTTATGCGCGCGGATCAGCACGTCCGACGCATCGAGCCCGGCGCACGCCGCAACCGCCTCCGCCGGCAGCTCAAGCCCGAGGGATATCGGTTGAGGTGCCGCGATCGTAGCGCCGATCGGCGCGCCCGCACTGTCGCGGTTCACCTTCACTTCCACCAAGCCAGCCAGCTCCTCGAACCGCAGCACGCCGTCCTTGTCCCGGCCTTCGCGCGCGAGCACGTAGCCCGTGCCAACGTTGGGGTGCCCGGCGAATGGCATTTCGGCGGTGCGATTGAAGATCCGGACGCGCGCGGTGTGGGCGGGGTCCTCCGGCGGCAAGACGAAGGTGGTTTCACTGAGGTTGAACTCGGCCGCTAAGGATTGCATGTCGGCGTCCGACAATCCCCGAGCGTCTGGAAATACCGCGAGCGGATTGCCGCCGAAGCGGTGGTCGGTGAAAACATCCACGGTCACGAAGGTAAAGGGTTTCATCGGTGCGCTTCCCTAGGGTGAGAACCTCGACGCGGTCGAGGCTGGTGCTTAACTCGGAACGGAGTCTTGACATAACTTAGGCGATTGGCAAAGTGCCAAAATGCAAGCTGTCGCCCTGTTTCGTGCGCTCGCCAGCGACCGCCGTTTGCTGATCCTGCACTGGCTCAAAGACCCACGCGCGCATTTCCCGCCGCAGGTGGACGGCGACCTCGTGAAAGACGGTGTCTGCGCGCTGTTCATCGCGGAGAAGCTCGGTATTTCCCAGCCCACGCTCAGCGAGCACATGAAGGTGCTCGTGCAAGCCGGCCTCGTCGTGCCCACGCGGATCAAACAGTGGACCTTTTACCGACGCGACGAAGAGCGCGTGCGCGAGGTCAAGAAGGCGGTGCAGGGCAGCTTGTGAAACGCGCGTTGCCGTCGGTATCTGAGAAAAAAGTCGTGCGTAACCGTCTGCGCTCCGTTTGCACCGGCGATCTTCCTCGAAGTGAATTCATATAGTTAATGCCCGCGTCTACGCGCAGACACGCGGCTCAGTAGGCGGGATCGACCCCTTCGTTTGGATGCCCGTCTTCTCTGGCGGATCTGGGGTGCCACTGAGAATCGGGCGGCCCGCTTGTCGCGCCTCGCAGCTCGGCATAAATTAGTTTAGGACTAAACTATCTCCAGCGCCGGGAGCCGCGGTTGCAAGGCACTGAAGCGGGAGCGCTCGATGGCATGCACGCGGCGGTGACGGGCGCGGGCAGCGGCATTGGCGCTGCTTCGGCAATGGTGCTTGCACGGGCGGGCGCTATGGTCACGCTGCTCGGTCGACGCCGCGAGCGACTGGACGCGCAGGCTCGCGCCATCTCGGAAGAACAGGGCGTCGCTGCCGCAGAAACTCTGGACGTGACCGACTCCGCGGCCGTGCCCGTCGCGTTCGAGTCGGCAGTCAGACGTTTCGGTGCCGTCGATATCCTCGTCAACAATGCCGGCGATGCCGAGAGCGCGCCGTTCGGCAAGACCTCGCTCGAGCTGTTCGAGCGGATGCTGCGTGTGAACCTGACGGGCGCGTACCTCTGCACCCAGGCAGTGCTGCCCGCCATGCTCCGTGCCAAGCGCGGTCGCGTCGTCAACATTGCGTCGACCGCCGGCGTCAAAGGCTATGCCTATGTCAGCGCCTATTGCGCGGCGAAGCACGGGCTCGTGGGCCTCACCCGCTCACTCGCGTTGGAGACCGCAAAGACCGGCGTCACCGTGAACGCGGTGTGTCCGGGCTATACCGAGACGGACTTCCTGGATCAGGCCGTTTCGAGGATTGCCGCCAAGACCGGACGGAGCCATGAAGCCGCGCGGGCCGAGCTCGCCGCCAGCAATCCCATGGCGAGACTGGTAACGCCGGAGGAGGTCGCGGCGACGGTGGCCTATCTTTGCCTGCCGAGCTCGGCCGCGATAACAGGTCAAGCGCTCGTGGTGGCGGGCGGCGAGGTCATGCCATGAACGATCTTGCGACAGCGAGCCTGCCGACGGACCGCGAGAGCGCGCTCGGGAGCGACACCAAACTCGAGCTCAAGGTCTGGCTGCGGCTTCTCACCTGCACCACACTCATCGAGCGCGAGGTGCGACAGAAGCTGCGCGAGCGCTTCGACACCACGATCGCCCGCTTTGACTTGCTTTCCCAGCTGGACCGTACGCCCAAGGGGCTCACCATGGGCGAGCTTTCATCGCGCCTCATGGTGACCAACGGCAACGTCACTGGGCTGACCGACGCACTGCTGCGCGAAGGCCTTGTGAGCCGGGCACCAGAGCCCGGTGATCGCCGAAGCCTGCGCATCCGGCTCACCCACGCCGGCAAGCAATTCTTCGATGCCATGACGCCCGTGCACGAGCGGTGGATCGATCGCCTCATGACGGGGCTTACCCGCGCCGAGATGGCGCATCTTTTAGAGCTGCTGGGCAAGCTCAAGCAGTCGCTGGCCGCAGCGGGAGCGCAGAAATGAACGGCCGCGACATCAAGACCGCACATGTCCGTTGGAGCGTTGACGGGCCGGTTGCCACGATCACGCTCGACCGGCCGGAGCGGAAGAACCCCCTAACCTTCGAAAGCTACGCGGAGCTCCGCGAGCTCTTCCGAAACCTTGCCGATGTGGCGGACGTCAAGGCCGTGGTGCTCACGGGCGCTGGAGAAAATTTCTGCTCGGGTGGCGACGTCCACGACATCATCGGGCCGCTGACGAAACGAGACATGGGCGGCTTGCTCGACTTCACTCGCATGACCGGCGATCTCGTGAAGGCCATGCGGCTTTGCCCGCAGCCGATCGTGGCCGCGATCGACGGTGTCTGCGCCGGCGCGGGCGCGATCCTCGCCATGGCATCCGACCTTCGGTTCGGCACGGCCCGGAGCAAGGTGGCGTTCCTGTTCGTCCGCGTGGGACTTGCGGGCTGCGACATGGGCGCGTGCGCCATCCTGCCGCGGATCGTGGGCCAAGGTCGCGCGGCGGAGCTCCTTTACACCGGCCGCGCGCTTGGCGGCGAGGAAGCGGAGCGCTGGGGATTCTTCAATCACCTCTGCGAGCCCGATGCAGTGCTGAGTCTCGCAGCCGAGACGGCGGAAAGCCTGGCGCAGGGGCCCACCTTCGCGCACGCGCTCACCAAGCGGATGATGAACCTGGAATGGGACATGAGCGTTGAGCAGGCGATCGACGCCGAGGCCCAGGCGCAAGCGATCGCGATGCAAACCCAGGATTTCCGCCGCGCCTACGAAGCGTTCGTCGAGAAGCGCAAGCCGGTCTTCGAGGGGAACTGATGGCCGACCGCAGCTTCCTCGCCTGGCCATTCTTCGAGCCGCGGCATCGCGACTTCGCCGCGGGGCTCGACGACTGGGCAAGGCAGGTGGTGAGCCCCCACGTCGATGAAGACGAGCGTGACGTCGACGGTACCTGCAGAATGCTCGTGCGGCTCTTGGGCGAAGCGGGCTGGCTGAGGGTATGCGTCCCGGCGCCGTACGGTGGCCGTGCCGACCGCCTCGACGTGCGCACGCTTTGCCTCGCGCGCGACATTCTGGCGCGCCACTCCGGCCTCGCCGATTTCGCATTTGCCATGCAGGGACTCGGTAGCGGCCCGATCACGCTCTACGGCACGCCCGAGCTGAAAGCGGCCTACCTGCCGAAGGTTGCCGAGGGCCGCCACGTCGGTGCCTTCGCGCTTTCGGAGCCCGAGGGCGGCTCGGACGTAGCCGGACTCCGCATGACGGCACGCCCGGACGGCAATCATTTCGTGCTCGACGGGCGCAAGGCCTGGATCTCCAATGCGGGCATCGCCGACCACTACGTCGTGTTCGCGCGAACCGGCGAGGCACCGGGTTCCAAAGGCCTCTCGGCTTTCGTCGTAGACGCGGCGACGCCGGGGTTACGGATCGCCGAGCGCATCGAGGTGATCGCGCCGCACCCGCTGGGGACCCTCGCCTTCGAAGCCTGCCGCGTGCCGGCGTCCCATTTGTTGGGCAAGCCCGGCGACGGTTTCAAGATCGCGCTCGCCACGCTGGATGTCTTTCGCTCGACCGTGGGTGCGGCGGCCTTGGGTTTCGCCCGGCGGGCTCTCGATGAGGCCGTCGCTCGGGCGGGTTCGCGTGAGATCTTCGGCCAAAGGCTGGCAAATTTACAGGCAACGCAGATGCGGATCGCCGACATGGCGACCGAGATCGACGCCGCGGCGCTATTGGTCTACCGCGCGGCCTGGACCAAGGACTGCGTCGCCGAGCGCGTGACGCGCGAAGCCGCGATGGCGAAGCTTTATGCGACCGAAGCGGCCCAGCGCGTCATCGACAGCGCGGTCCAGCTCTGGGGTGGGCTCGGCGTGACCCGCGGGGTTCCGGTCGAACGCCTTTATCGAGAGATCCGGTCACTACGGATCTACGAGGGCACCAGCGAGATCCAAAAGCTGGTGATCGCGGGGCAAGTACTCGCCGCGCCGGGAGCGCTGACATGAGGCTCCTCGAGCCGCTCACCATCAACGGGCTCATACTCCCTAACCGCGTGGTGGTGCCCGCCATGGTGACCCGCCTCTCCGGCGAGGACGGTTTCGTCAACGAGGCCGTGCGCGACCGTTATCGGCGCTACGCCCAAGGCCATGTCGGGCTGATCGTCGTAGAGGCGACCGCCATCCACGACAGCAAATCGGGCCCATTGTTGCGGCTCTCGCGCGACGAGTTCATCGCCGGCCACCGCGAGCTCGTGCGCCGCGTCCACGACACCTCCGAATCCAAGATCCTCCCGCAGGTCATCCATTTCATGAAAGTGGCGCGCTCGGGCTGGCGGCAGAAGATCGACAGCCTGAGCCTCGAGGACATCGACGCCATCGTCGAGCAGTTCGGCGCCGCGGCGGCGCGGGCGCGAGAAGCCGGCTATGACGGCGTCGAGCTGCACTCTGCGCACGCCTATACGCTCTCCTCGTTCCTGTCGCGCCACAATCCGCGCCGCGATCTCTACGATGGACGCACTCTGGAGGGTCGGCTGCATCTCTTCGGCCGGGTCATGGCGCGTGTGCGCGAGCGGGTCGGCACGGATTTCCCGGTGGGTGTTCGCTTCCTCGCGGAGGAGGCGATCAAGGGCGGCTACGCGTTGCCGGACGCGCAACGAATCGCGCTCCGCATGGCGCAGCTCGGGGTCGATTACATCTCGCTCTCGATCGGCGGGAAGTTCGAGGACGCGATCCACAAGCCCGGACAGCCGCTGTATCCCTATACCGGCTACTCCGGCGACCGCTGCATGCCCGGAGATTGGTACCCACCCCTGCCCCACGCCGACCACGCCGCCGAGATCAAGCGCTACATCAACGCCAAGGGTTACGACACTCCCGTCGTCTCCGTCGGGAAGATCAGCGACCCTCAGGAGGCCGAGCGGCTGCTTCAGCAGGGCAAAGCGGATCTCGTTGGCATGGCGCGCCAGCTGCTTTCGGATCCCGACTGGGTCCGCAAGGTCGAGGAGGGCCGGCCCGACAAAATCATCCACTGCATCTACTGCAACGTCTGCAAGCAACTCGACGAGAATTTTCGGCTGGTATCCTGCTTCCTTTGGCCGAAGGGCGCGATCCAGGCACCGCAGGAAGACCGCGCGGGGATCGGACCCGATTGGGCCTCGGCCGAGATCCTCTCGGCCACAGTCGAGGTCGGCCAAGTGCGCCTGTCCTGGCGGCCCGCGGCCGGCGCGGGCATCGCGGGTTACGACGTCCACCGCGCCGAGGACGGCGGCAACGCCGGCGTGATCGAGGCGGTGAAAAGCGCCCGCTTTCTCGATCGCAATGTCCTCGGCGGCCTGCGCTACACCTACTATGTCATGGCTTACGACAGTTCCGGTCGGCACAGTCCGCCCTCCAACAGCGTGACCGTCGAGATGCCGATGCCGGACGCGGCACCCACCCGCACAGCCCATACGGCCCATGCCCCTTGATCCCAGCGGCCCGCTCGACCCCAGCGGTCACATCGACACCTTCGCCCGCGATCGCCTGCCGCCCCGCGAGCTTTGGCCGGTCATGGAATACGGCGGAGTGCCCGAGCTTGATTACCCCCGCCGCCTCAATGCCGCCGTGGAGCTGCTCGATCGCATGGTCGAGAAAGGCCACGGCAGCCGGCCTTGCCTCCGCACGGATTCGGCGATTTGGACCTACGACGACCTCCTTGAGAAAGCCAATCGCATTGCCAATGTCCTGGTGCGCGACCTCGGCTTGGTGCCAGGGCATCGCGTCCTGCTACGCGCGGCCAACACACCGATGCTGGTCGCCTGCTGGTTCGCGGTGCTCAAAGCAGGCGGCATTGCCGTCGCCACAATGCCTCTGCTCAGGGCCCGGGAGCTCAGCCAGATTCTGAGCAAAGCACGAGCTAAATTCTCCATTTGTGACAGTGTATTAAAGTCAGAACTTGAGAATGCATATGAAAAATCAGATCAGCCAATCTCGACGCTCTTCTTCAACACCGATGACGGTGACGGGCTCGAGGCGCGCATGCGACGGCAACCCACCACCTTCGAGAACGCCGCCACCTCCCATGATGATGTCGCGTTGATCGCCTTCACGTCCGGGACGACTGGGGTCGCCAAGGGCACCATGCATTTTCACCGCGACGTCCTCGCGGTCTGCGACACTTTCCCACCCTATGTGCTGAAGCCCAGAGCCGACGATATCTTCCTCGGCAGCCCGCCCCTTGCCTTCACTTTTGGCCTCGGCGGCTTGGTGCTGTTTCCCCTCCGGGTCGGCGCTTCGACGCTGCTGGTGGAGAAGCCAAGTCCCGACGCACTCTTGGAAGGCGTGGCGCGCCACGGCGCCACCATCCTGTTCACGGCGCCCACCGCCTATCGCGCCATGGCGGACCTCGCCGGCAAGCATGACCTTAAGAGCCTGCGCGAGTGCGTGTCCGCCGGCGAGACGCTGCCGTTGCCAGTCTTCGAATGCTGGCGGCGCGCGACCGGAATTCGCATCATCGATGGGATCGGCTCGACCGAGCTCCTGCACATCTTCATCTCGGCCGCGCGCGAGGGAATCCGCCCTGGCGCCACCGGCAGGCCGGTGCCGGGCTATCGCGCCGAGGTCGTCGACGATGACGGCAATCCCGTGCCGGCCGATACCGTCGGGCGACTTGCGGTCCGCGGGCCCACCGGCTGTCGCTACCTGGACAACCTCGATCAACAGCAGAAATACGTACGGAACGGCTGGAATCTAACGGGCGACGCGTATCGCCGGGACGCCGA
>DASZHJ010000346.1:0-12566 GCA_035938015.1 Allostellaceae bacterium | reverse complement strand
ATTCTCGTGACCGTCACCTCCTTCACCCGCATCATCGTGGTGCTGTCTTTCTTGCGCAATGCACTGGGTACGCAAACGACACCTCCCAACTTCGTGCTGATGAGTCTGGCACTCTTTCTCACCGGCTTCGTCATGGCGCCGACGCTCGAGACCGCGTACAACAATGGCATCGCGCCGCTTATCGCCGAGCGCATCACCGAGCAAGAAGCGTTCGAGCGCACGGCCGCGCCGCTGCATGAATTCATGATGCACAATGTGCGCAACCAGGATCTGCAGCTTTTCGCAGGCATGGCGAAAGTCGACACATCGGTGGGCGATCCCAAGGATATCCCGCTTCGTGTGGTCGTTCCGTCCTTCATGATCAGCGAGCTCCGCCGGGCCTTCGAGATCGGCTTCCTTTTGTTCCTGCCCTTCCTGATCATCGACATGGTGGTGGCCTCGATCCTGATGTCGATGGGCATGATGATGCTGCCGCCGGTCACGATCTCGCTGCCGTTCAAGATCATCTTCTTCGTGCTGGTGGACGGCTGGTACCTGGTCGCGGGCTCCCTGGTGCAGAGCTTCGGACCAGGCGGATAGCGAGAGCGTGCCCAGAGCGAAGCGCCGCCCGAGCCCTGAGGCTCCCACGGCACTTTTCGCTTAGATCAGCGAATTACGCGGGCTTGGGCACGTACCCATAGCGCAAGTTGCTGCGCGCGGGTCCTGCCTTTTCGTAGTCGGCCTTGATCTCGGCGAAGCGGTCGGTCCGATGCAGCATGGCGTGCTGCTCGAAGGCGTAGAGGCGCTCGACGTTCTTGCCGAAGATCGCGGTCTTGACGGGGCCGTCGGCGGGGCCGAGCGGCTTGAAGCCGTATTTCTGCTGCATGTCCTCGGTGATCTCCAGGCGCCGCAGGCCCTCGATCTGCCACTGCGGCGAGCCCGTCCAGACGGCGTCGGTGCCCCAGATCACGTGATCCTCGCCAAGCCCCTTCACCAGGGTACCCATGAGCGCCGCCGCGAGCTTGGGATTGACCACCGTCGAGAAGGCGAAGAGCTGGCCCAGGTCGCCGTAGACGTTGGTGACGCCGTACTTTTCTGGAATCTCCGCGAGCTCGCTCACCCACGAGATCCGGCCGGTCTGCTCGAACTCCGCCCAAGCGACCGCGGGATCGCCGCCGATGTGCCGGTAGGCAGAGTGATAGATGATGAAATTGAGCTGCGGCCAGTCCTTGGCGGCTTTGGCGACGTCGCGGACGTCGGCATATTCCACGAGCTTCGGGAATTGCGTCTCGACCTGCGGCGCGAACAGGCCCTTGTGGATGCAAACGTTCTTGATGCCCGACTTCGCGAATTTCTCGTAGGCTGGGTATATCAGTTTCTCGTCGTCGAGATGCCAGGGATAGTGCGAGGTATCCTTGTGGGTGTTGTCGCCGACGGTGTAGCCCTTCCAGGAATCGGGCTTCAGCTCCGCGATCGCCCGGTCGATCCCATCCAACCATCCGTCTTGGCCGGGCGTGATCGTATAGTGCGCGAGCATGCGCTTGGAGCCGGCCTCCCGGTTCACCCTCTCGCGGGTCTCGAACACCTGCTCCTGCGGGATGAACCAGTCGCCGGGTATGTCCGAGGGCGAGTTGGTCAGCAGCGCCACCTTGGTGTCGCTATCGAGGTATATCTCTTTGAAGTAATTGGCGAATTTCAAGTCGTCGATGGTCTGCGGCTTGGCGCCAATCTCGCTGTTCCAACCCGCCTTGCCCACGGCCTCGCGCATCT
This sequence comes from Allostellaceae bacterium, assembly GCA_035938015.1. Taxonomy (GTDB): domain Bacteria; phylum Pseudomonadota; class Alphaproteobacteria; order ATCC43930; family CGMCC-115725; genus DASZHJ01. Next base: position 10,817 of record DASZHJ010000346.1, on the reverse strand, counting down.
TGACGAAGCCCAGGAGCTTGGTGTCGTCGCGCAGGTAGTGCGTATGCGTGTCCATGACGAACTGGCCCGCGAGCGCTTGGGCGCGCAGGTTCGCAAGCTCGGGTGTCGCGGCTTCCGCCGGGCTCGCCTCGAAGAGCCGACCATAGACCTCGTTCATGGCAACGAAGGACGCGGCCATTCCGGCCGCCGTCTGGAAAAAGCGACGGCGCGACAGCCCCTGCCTCGCCGCGAGCGCGTCCGCGGACGCGATCAGCCGCGCCTCGAATTCCTTCTGCTGCGCGGTCTGGGGCGGCGGAAAATATTCCTCGCTCGAGACCACCTGCGTCGGAATCGGCGACGGGAAAGCCGCCTTTTCCGCTGGCAGCAGTGCGCACATCTGCTCCTCGCTGAGGAACGTCATGGGCTTCTCCTCTGAGGCTCGTCGTTAGGCCCCTACCGGTGGCGGCATAGTGAGGAAGGCGTGCATGGCATGGTAGAACTCGAGGTGGTTGAGCCCCCAGATCACCGAGTGCGCGGTGCCCGGCAGGATCACGAATTGGCGATCGCCGTTCGGGAGCTGTTTGTAGAAATCGACGAGATCGTCCACCGTCGCGATACCGTCAAACTCGCCGCGGATCAGCATCACCGGCCCCGGCACTTTCGCGGGATCGACCACCGGCAGATGCGCGGTAATGTCGAGATAGGTGCCGGTCGGCACCTCCTCGCCGTATTTGAGCTCGGCGTCCGCGAGGTATTTCACCATGGCGGGATCGGAGGTACCGGGCTTGTCGCGCGTGAAGATGCTTTCGATCATCGCGCGGTCGCGCTTGCGCGTGTTGTGCGTCTTGAAATACTCGACCTGCTCGGCGCGCTTGGCGAGCGTGGGCGAGCCCTCGCCCTTGTAGGTGAAGGCCGCGAGCACCAGGCGGTCGACCCGCTCGGGCTTGACCATCGCATAGGCCCCCGCGCGCAGACCGCCCGAGGATTCGCCGAACATATGCACCTTCTGCCGGCCGGTCTCGCCGACGATCAGCTCCACAACGGATTTGAGATCCTCGACGCCGCTCGCGATATCGGATTTGCCGTCCGTGCGCGAGGAGCGGCCGTAATTCTCGTGGTCGACGGTCCACACGTCGTAGCCCAACTTCGCAAAGGCATTCATCACGGAATAGTCGCCGTGACCCGGCACGGTCAGGTCGAAGCTCGGCTGCGCCGAGACCGAGGAGCCATGCACCAGCAGCAACACGGGGCGCGGCGCCTCGCCGGATTTCGGCTCACCCGCACGCTTGCGATACGTCGCCAGCGACACCTCGCCTTTCTTGGCGGTGTACTCGGCGCTCCAGATCTCGGGGGCACCCGCCGCCGCGTCTTGCGCGAGCGCCGCTGCGGGCCTCAACAGCCCCACTCCGAGCCCGAAGCCAGCAGCCTTGACGAGCGCTCGCCGTGTCGGCCGATTGCTGTTGGAACTCATGCGATTTCCTCCATGGACGAGATCACGAAACCGTTATTAATCAGCCTATAAACATCTTAGATCGCTCACGGGTTCGTGCCCAGTCCCCTTGGGCTCGGCCCTTGCCGGCCCTGCGGGGTCAGCGCATGCTGCGCGCCCGACGAAGCCGAGATTACCGGGCTCCGTCCTTATATATGACACAGCAAAAGAGCCACCCCATGTCTCGTCGCCCGTTGGCGATCCCGCTCCTCGCCGCTTTCCTGGCCTTCAGCCTGTGTGTCCCTGTCGCCTATGCGCAGGAACGCTCCGACGAGCGAACGCCGTCGGCTGCCGAGAAGCAACGCCAAGGTGCGGGCAAGTCCGAGCAACCCGAACGGAAGGCCTCGGTGCCGGTATCGCTCCCTGAGGACGCCGTCACCACCCACACGATCGCCCTCGACGGTCGAGCGCTCGCCTACACCGCGACCGCCGGCAGCATCGCGCTCACCAACGAGAAAGGCGAGCGCTCCGCGGAAATATTTTTTGTCGCCTATACTCTCAACGGCGCGTCCCGCGCGAGCCGCCCCATCACCGTCGCCTTCAACGGCGGCCCTGGCGCAGGCGCGGCCTATCTCCAGGTCGGCGCGCTCGGGCCGCGCGTGCTCGATTACGGCAGCGGCCGCGAGCTCCCGTTCACCTCGGGCAAGGTGATCGACAACCCCGACACCTGGCTCGACCTCAGCGACCTCGTCTTCATCGATCCCGTCGAGAGCGGCTACAGCCGGTCGACCGTCTCGGAGGACGAGACCCGCAAGGAGTTTCTCGGCGTGAAGCCGGACCTCGATGCGATGGGCCGGATCGTGCATCAGCTGCTCGTGCATCTCGATCGGCTGCACTCGCCGGTCTACCTCGTGGGCGAGAGCTATGGCGGGTTCCGCGCGGCGCGGCTGCCGCGCCTCCTGGCAGCGGACGAGGGTATCGTGGTGCGCGGCGCCGTGCTGATCTCGCCCGCGCTGGAGTTTTCGCTGCTGGGCCGCAGCGAGTTCAATCCGATGCCGTGGGTGCTGCGGATCCCCTCCTACGCCGCCGTCCTGCTGGAGGCGCAGGACAAGCTCTCGCCGGCGGCGCTCAAGGACGTGGAGCATTTCGCGCTCGGCGAATATCTGACAGGCATCGTGACGCCCGCCACCGACCCGGCTGTCGCCGACCGCTTCTACCGGAGCATCGCCGATCTGATCGGCGTTCCCGAACCCGTCGTCGCGCGCTGGCGCGGCCGCGTGCCGCTGGGTGTCTTCCTCAAGGAGGCGCGCCACGGCGACCAGGCGCTCTTGAGTCGGTATGACGGCAGCGTGGCGGCGCCCGACGCCTATCCCTCCGGCTACAACGACCAGGGCGGCGATCCCGTGCTGGCCGGTCTCAACGGGCCGCTCACCAGCGGGTTCGTGAACTACGTCCGCGACGAGCTCAATTTCAAGACCGACCGACGCTACATCCTGCTGAACGGCGAGTTGGGCCGTCACTGGAACTGGCGCGAGGGCGAGGGCGGCGGCTTCAATCAGGGCAGCGCCGACGCGAGCGACGACCTACGCGAGGGCTTGGCCCTCGAGCCCCGCCTCCACGTGCTGATCGCGCACGGCATGACCGACCTGCAGACGCCCTATCTCGGCAGCCGCTATGTCATCAGCCAGCTACCGGAGAGCCTGACCCGCGACCGCGTGACGCTCGCGCTTTACGCCGGCGGCCACATGATGTACCTGCGCCCCGCCTCGCGCGCGGCACTCCACCGCGACGCCAGGGCGATCTATTCCGCGGGGGAGTAGCAGCCGGACCCAGCGCACCGCTGCCGATTCAGCGGATGAGTGTGCTTCCTCGCAACCACCGCCCCTTTGAATAGTCATGCCCGCGCTTGTCGCGGGTATCCACGTGTTCTTTTGCCACCGACCAACACGTGGATGGCCGGAACAAGTCCGGCCATGACGATGATGGGGGAGCGCGATCGATCGGACTCCGAGGCGCCGGTTGCTCGCGCGGTATTCCGCGGCTTATCGTAGGTGCCTGAAAGCTCGCTCCGTGAGCCCTTAAGCGACGGGATGCCTGGATGGCAGAGAGCGCGATCGATCCTCCCGCCATCGGCACTCTCGAGACGACGCTCCATCACGTCCTCGCGCGCCGACTAAGCGATAGTGCTGACAAGGCCTGGGTGGTGGCCGGGGACGCTCGGTTTACCTACCGGGAGATCGATCGGCTCGCGAACCGCCTCGCCCATGGCCTGACCGGGCTCGGCGTCAAGCGCGGCGACACCGTGCTGCTGATGCTCGACAATTCCATCGATTTCATCGGGCTTTGGTGCGCGCTCGGCAAGCTCGGCGCCATCGAGGTCCCGATCAATTGCAACTACAAGGGCCAGCTTCTTGCCCGGGTGATGAATGATTCGCGTGCACGGCTGGTGATCGCGGATGCCGAGTATCTCCCGCGCTTCGCCGAACTGGCGCCGGAGCTCAAGGGCATTCAAACAATCGTCGTGCACGATGCCGACATCTCCGAGCCGCCGCTCGAGCAAGCCCATATGGTTCGGTTTCGCGAGATTCTGAGCGAGGACGATACATTCGCCGCGGTGCCGCTGGCGCCCTGGGACCACGCCGCGATCATGTACACCTCGGGCACGACCGGGCCGTCGAAGGGCGTGATCGTCAGCCACGGCCACGCCTATGAATATGCCCGCGGCGTCGTTGACATGCTGGAGATGCAGCGCGGCGACATCTATTACGCGCCGTTGCCGCTCTTCCATATCGCGGGACAATGGGCGGTGATCTATGCCGCGGCGATCGCGGGCGCGACGGCCGTGCTGCCCGACGCGTTCAGCGTCTCGCGCTTCTGGTCGACGGTCCGCCGGCACCGCGCATCCTGCGCTTTTCTCCTGGGGGCCATGGCCAATCTGCTCTATCGCGAGCCGGCCACACCGGACGATGCTCTGAACTCGTTGCAGCGGATCTTGATCGTGCCGTTGATTCCCGAAGTGGCGGCCTTCAAAGAGCGGTTCGGTTGCCGTGTCTCGACCACCTGGGGCGGCACGGAGATGAATTGCCCGACCCGCTCCGGCTTCACTCTCGCAAACAACAAGACTTGCGGCCGGGTCGACGAGCGGCTCTATGAGGTGCGGATCGTCGACGAGAACGACAACGAGCTGCCTCCGGGTGTTCCCGGCGAGGCGGTGGTCCGTCCGAAAATTCCCTGGATTGTCATGGCCGGCTACTGGAACCGGCCGGATTGGACGGTCAATGCCTGGCGCAATCTCTGGCTCCATTCCGGCGACATGCTGATGAAGGATACCGAAGGCAACCTCTACTTCGTCGACCGCACCAAGGACGCGATCCGCCGACGCGGCGAGAACATCTCCTCGATGGAGGTCGAGCAGGAGATCAATGCGCATCCCGACGTCCTCGAATGCGCGGTGATCCCGGTCGCCGCGCAAGAGACTGAACAGGAAGTGATGGCCGTGGTCGTGCCGAGGCCCGGACGCCGCATCGCCCCGGAGACGCTGATTGCGTTCCTGGAGCCGCGCATGGCCTATTTCATGGTGCCACGCTTCCTGGAATTCGCCGTTGAACTGCCGAAGACGCCCACCGGCAAGATCCAGAAGTTCGGCCTGCGCGAGCGCGGCCTGACAGCCGCCACCTGGGATCGCGTCGCCGCGGGGATCAAGCTCAAGCGCTGACCGCCACATGAGAGAGGGAGGAAAACATGGACGATCGCATCATCCTGCGCCGGGAGGAGCACGTCGCTTGGCTGATCTTTAACCGCCCCGACCGCCTCAACGCGATGACGATCGAGACCTGGCAGATCATGGGCCGGCATCTGGCGTCCCTGTCCGAGCATCGGGGCGTGCGTTGCCTCGTTCTTGCCGGCGAAGGCCGCGCGTTCCTCGCGGGCCACGACGTCGCGGAGATCCGCGAGCACAACGAGCTGATGGCGGCGGGCAAGCTCTCGCCGGCGCAGCTCCGGGAATGGCAAAAGGCGCTGCAGAACACCACGCGCCACATGCGCCTGGCACCCTTTCCAGTGATCGCGGCGGTTCAGGGCTACGCGGTCGGCGCCGGATGCGAGGTGGTGTTCGCCGCGGACCTCGTCGTCGCCGGCCGAAGAGCGAAGTTCGGATTTCCCGAGGTCAACATCGGCGTCACCATCACCAATGGCGGCTGCTTCTTCGCGCCGCGGAAGATCGGCCTCGCCAAGGCGCGGGAGCTCGCCTACACCGGCGAATTCATCGATGCCGAGGAGGCTTACCGCATCGGCTTGGTCAACCGAGTGGTGCCCGATGGCCAGGAGCGAGCCGAGGCCGAGCGGCTGGCCCGCCGCATCGCGAGCCGCGCGCCGGTCGCCGTGCAGCTCCACAAAACCATGATCGACCGCGGCCTCGAGTCCTCGTTGGAGTCGGTACTCGCCTTCGAGACCGAGTCCCTCGTGCAGACCGCCATGACCAAGGACAATCTCGAGGGCACCAACGCTTTCTTCGAGAAGCGCGAGCCGAAATTCACCGGCGACTGAGGGGGCGGCGTTAGGCGGTCTCCGGCCGGAACCAGTCTGGCGACGCGCCTGCGATCGCCTCGATCTCCGGCACGAAGCTCCGATCGAGCGCCGAGACCAGCGCCGCGAGGTTGTCGACGATCTGCCGCCAGCGATCGGGGCTGCCGATCGGGAATTGGCCGGGAAGCTCGACGCCGCGCACGATGGGACGCGCGGCGCGCCGCGAGACCGGCAGGGTCAGCGCCGTCTTGAAGCCTGTCCCGTCCTTGAGCCCGATCACCTGCATGCCCGCGCTCACCGCGCTCTGCCACGTGCCGACATCGACCCGGATGCGCACGGTGAGGTTCCCTTGCGCTCGGCGCATGAGGGTGAAGCTGCCACTCTCGCCGCGCCAATCATAGCCGAGCGGTGCGAAGGCGCGGACGAGATCGGGCTTCTTGGGGCCGGTGGCCGGCATGCCCGAGGCGGTCAGCGCGGGCGCGGGCTCGACCTCCAGCTGTTGCGGCAGATCGTGCGGGAGCGTCTCCAGGAGCTCCGTTATTTTCGCGCGATAGGCCTGCAGCACCGCGCGCATCTGATCGCTCGTCTCGGAAACGGGCGGAGCCGGCACCGCCGCCCTCGAGCGCTCAGCTCCCGAGGGCGGGGTCACCAGCGGAAGCTGAATGGCCTTGCGCGCCTTGCCGCAGGCGGCGAGCACGGCGGCGACGTTCTCCGGCGGCGCCGGCAGTTTCTTGGCGGCAGGATCGGCTTCGACGATGCGCAGCGCCGAGAGCGAGCGCTGCCGGCCGTTCACCCACCAGGAATCCTGCACGCTGACGCCCGCGGAGGTCGGATGCCCGGCGCCGATGTCGACGCCGGCGCGCAGGAGAGTGCTGAGCGTCCGCGCGTCGGGCATCGCGGGCAGCTGCGGTCCGTCCGAGAATCCCGGCGCCGAGAAATGCAGATTGATGCCGTGAAACGGGAGGGATCTCGGCACCCCCGCAGCGATCTCCTTGAGAATCCCGAAATCGACCGGCTCGAGCTCGCCGCCGGGCGTGAGGTTCGACATCACGCGAGTTTTGCCGCCGCGCTGAGCCGAGGAGCTCACCTCGCGCGCGAAGCGCTCGAGCTCCGGCGTGCGCTTCAGCACACGCTCGATGCTGGAGACGCGCTTGATCCCCGCGATCGCCTGCACGACGCCAAGCTCGAGGCTGCCCGGAGGATCGGAGAAAGTGAAGCGCACCCTCGGTTCGCCGAACCCCGCCGCGAGGAAAGCCGCATGGATCCGCTCCACCATCTCGGCGAGCGGCTCCTTCCGGCTGGCGGCAAATGTCGTGAAGACCGCGACGAGCATCGGAGCGATCCGCCTGGAGGCCCGCGCCCTTAATTCGTCGCTGGCGCCGCCGCGGTCGCAGCCGCCGCGTCCCCATCGAGGCTCTTGCGGAGCTCGGTGGCGAAGCTTTTGAGCTCGGCGATTTCGGCAAGCCGGTGGGCGCGCTCGCGGGGATCGTCGGTGCCGGCGGCGCCATCGTCGCTCGCGATCAAGCGGAAGCCGTCGGCATAAGGGCTCTGGGCCATCGCGGCACCGAAGCGGTCGCGCAGGCGCGCGAGACCGGCTTGGTCGCCCGATAGCGTTAACGCCGCCGCCCAGTTGAGCACGATCTGCGCGTCCCTCTTCGCTAGCTTCTGGCCGTCCTCGGGAACTTCCACGAGACGGTCGAAGACGCGCGCGGCATCCTGCCAGCTCTTTGTCTTCCAATAGATGTCGGCACGCAGTCGGTCGGCGCCACGACTCTGGTCGGTGCCGAGTGCGGTCAGCGCTTCCGCGGGGCGGTTGAGATCGATGAGCGCGCGGGTGCGGAGCTGCTGTCGCTGACGCGCGAGCTCGGGAGTGGGATCCGAGCCCAGCGGGATGTCGAGCGCCTTGAGCGCGGCGTCCGGCCGGTGATCGAGCAGGCGGACCACCGCCAACTCTGTTGCTGTCTGAGCCTTCGCCGGCCCGTTCAACCGCTTGCTGGCTTGTTCCTCGAGCAAACCGTCGGCCTGATCCAGAAGATCGACTGCGATCAGGCGGTCGGCCAGGTGGCGCACGATCTCGTCACCCTGGCCGCTCGGCGCCGCGACGTCCTTGAACTCCTGATACAGCGCCAGTGCCTTGATGGGCGAGATGGCGTCCGCGTTCTTGCTGGTGAAGACCTTGGTGAAGGCCTCTGCCATCTGCGTCTGGACCATCGGCGCTTCCGGATGGTGCGGGAAGTTGACGGCGGTCTGATGCAAGATGTCCAGTCCCCGGCGGTAATCGCCGTCGGCGATGAGCAGAGTGCCGAGCGTATGGAGCAGGTCGAACTCGAAGGCATCGCCGCGCCAGGAGAAGCGCAGGGCATCGAGCTGCTGAATCGCATCCGCGCGCGAAATCTTGCCGATCTCGAGGAGCGCCATCGCGCGCTCCTTGAGCGCGCGAGCCCTACTCGGCCGGTCGTCGGAGCGCGCGACCTCCTGCCAGATCTCCAGCGAGCGCGCGAGATCGCCGCGCGCCTTCGCCTGCAAGCCCTCGAGGTAGCGCGTCATGGAGAGGTCGCCGCCGACTGGCGTATCGTTCCGCACCATGTGCAGCAGCGTGCCGGCGGCCTCGGAACTGCCGGTGCGGATCAGCGCCTCCGCGGCAGCCAGCTCGAAGCGGTCGCGCAGGGCCTTGGGATAGCCGGTCAGCAGGTTTCCGCCGCGCAAGAACAGCGGTGCCGCCGCGCGCCAGTCGCCGTTGGCGGCGGCGAGCGCGCCCCGCCAAAGTGCCACCTCGGCATCTCGGTCGAGAGTCGGGCGGTTCAGCTCCTGCGCCGCCTGCTCGCGGTCACCATTCAGGAAAGAAGCGGCGCCCCGCATCGCTCGGACCACGCGGTCGGCGGCGAAAGCGGGGTCGTCGCGCTCGATCGCGTCCAGTACGCCCAAAGCTTCGGCGGCATAGAGCCGCGCGAAGTAGAATTGCGCGAGGGCGAGGCGAGGTTGCGAGCGCTGACTTGCCGGCGTGGTCGAGACCACGCGCTCGAGCTCGCTGCGCCGGTCAAGGAAGGATTGGCTCGGCGGACCCGCCCAGGCTGCGAAATCGAACAGCCGGAAAGCATCGCCCGCGCTGCCGAGGAGTCGGTCCGCGTCGCCGGACAGCACCAGGCCCCCGGGACCGGTCACCTCGACACCGCTCGCGACCAGCTTGGCAACCACGCCCTCGAGATTGGGGCGGAGGACCAGGCCCTGTGCCGAGACCAGCGCCCGGAACTCCACCACGCTGTTCTCGGATGCAAGCCCGCGGCCGACCTCGAGGGTCGGCACCACCAACAGCCGGTCGCCCACCTCGGGATCGGTCAGCATGATCGGCTCGGACGAGCCCTGTATCTCGAATACCACGCGAGCCGGCCGTGCCGCGGGCTGCGCCAAGACCGTGACGGAGGCTTCGGCCCGCAATTCCTGCGCCTTCAAGTCGAGCACCCATTCATTCTCGGCCCGACGAATACTGGGCTCGAGGCCGCGGCGCGTCACGACGCGGAGCACGGTGGCGCCGGGACTCGGGATTTGTTCCACGCGCTCGACTGCAGCCTTGCCGCGCTCATGCAGCTCGGTGAGATCCGGCTCGGCGGCAGCTCCGAACACGATCCAGAGCGCGCCCGCGCGCCGGAACACCGCCAGCGGCACCGGTTTCGCCCAGGCGAATCGCAGGCTCGCGACGTCGCTCGCTGCGGTGTAATGGACCGCGAGCGCCGGGGTCGGTGCGGCCGGCGGCGCCGCGGCGGCGGGCGCATCGGCAGCCTCCGCGGACGGAGCCGGCACTAAGCGCTGGGGCGGGCCGGAGCTCTTTTGGTTTTGCTTCGGCGCCGGAGGCAACGGGGTCGTCGGGCCGGAGCCAGCAGAGGGCTCGATGAGCTCCGGCGGCGGCACGATGGTCGGCGCCGGTGTGGCGGCGGCGGCGGGCGCCGGCATCTTCGCGCGCGCCGCGCGGGATTTGGGCTCGTCGGTCTTGGCGACCGTCGCGCCTGGCCCGAGCAGGTCGAGCACGATGTTGCCGTTGTCGCGGAAGTGACGCAGCTTGGCGCCCTCGGGCAGATGCAGCGTGAGCGTGGTCCCGCCGGCATCCTCGGCGAATTCCGCGACCAGGCCGGGAACCGCCGCGGCGATCCGGGTGGTGTCGATCGAGACCGGGCGCGGGAAGTGCACGCGCACCCCGCCCTCGCCTTCGCTCAAGCTGTAGGTTTTCTTCCACTCGAGAACCAGCCGGCGATAGCCTTCATGCTCGGCCGCGCGCACGGCGATCGCCGGCTTCTCGGCACCGGAGTCCGTCGGAGCCGCAGGAGGCGCGGCGCTCGCCGGTTCCGCCGGGGATTTCGCCGCCTCGGGTTGGCGCGCCGCCTTGCGCGCGGGAGCGGTCGCGGCCTCGACGAGGTCGATCGCGATGGTGTCGCCCTCGGTGAAAGTCCTGAGCGTCACCGCCCGCTTCAGCCGCGCCGTCAGCGTGGCGCCGTCGGCGCCGAGGCTCACGCTCTCGACATAGGAGCCGATGTACTTGGTGATCGCGCCGAGTTCGGTCTCGAGCCCGCGCTCGAAATGGATGGTGAGCGTGCCGCCGTCAATCTTGGCGTCATAGGCGACCGGCGCCGGCCAATCGAAGGCCATGCGTGCGTAGTGCTCGTGCTCGGCGGCGCGGGTCTTGACGGCGTCGGCCGCGCGGGCGGCGCCCGCCGGAAGCGCGAGCGCCATGACCAGACCGAGGACGGCGCGCGATCGATGCATGATCACCTCAACTCTTTGGACATGGCGCCCCTGCTCCTGGCCGCTTCGCGCGGCGGCTTAAAGATTGCCCCAGATGGCCTCGAGCTTCTGCTTGAGCGTCGCGGCGTTGAAGGGCTTGACGATGTAGTTC
>DASZHJ010000345.1:0-5085 GCA_035938015.1 Allostellaceae bacterium | reverse complement strand
CGTACTGAGCCCGCGGGCGGTGGCGCGCGCTTCCGGATATGTGCCGCCCTGGCCGTTGCCGAAGCTCTTCCGCTTGAACTCGAAGGGTGCCTTCAACGAGGCGATCTTCGCGGGCGAGACCATCAACACGCCCTCGATGCTCTGCGTCGAGGACGCGATCGACGGCCTTAGATGGGCGGAGCGGATCGGCGGCCTCGCGGCGCTGGTCGCGCGCTCGGAGTCGAACCTCGCGGCGCTCGCGGCCTGGGTCGAGCGGACGCCCTGGATCGATTTTCTGGCGGCCGATCCGCGCACGCGCTCCTGCACCTCGGTCTGCCTTGCCATCACCGACGACTGGTTCGGGCGGCTTGGCGAGGATGCGCAGCGCGCGGCGGTGAAGCGGCTCGAGGCGCTGCTCGATGGCGAGGATGTGGCCTACGATATCGCGGGCCACCGCGATGCGCCGCCGGGCCTGCGCATCTGGACGGGCGCCACCGTCGAGCGCTCCGACGTCGAGGCGCTGCTGCCCTGGCTCGACTGGGCCTATGGCGAGATCCGCCGCGCCGCCGCGGCCTGAGCCCGCGCCCCCAAATCTCCGGTATTAGGACTTTCCCCATGGCCAAGGTGCTGATCGCGGACGCGCTGAGCCCACGCGCCCTCGAGATCTTCCGAGAGCGCGGCATCGAGGCCGATACCAGGATCGGGCTCAAGCCCGATGCGCTCAAGGAGATCATCGCGGACTACGACGGTCTGGCGGTGCGCTCCGCCACCAAGGTGACGCGGCCGCTGATCGAGCGCGCGGCCCAGCTGAAAGTGATCGGCCGCGCGGGGATCGGCGTCGACAACATCGATCTGCCCGCGGCGACCCAGCGCGGCATCGTGGTGATGAACACGCCCTACGGCAATTCCATCACCACCGCGGAGCACGCGATCGCGCTGATGTTCGCGCTGGCGCGCGAGGTGCCGGCTGCGGATCACTCCACGCAAGCGGGCAAGTGGGAGAAGTCCCGCTTCATGGGCGTCGAGCTCTTCGGCAAGACGCTCGGCGTGATCGGCTGCGGGAATATCGGCTCGATCGTGGCGAACCGCGCGCTCGGCCTCAAGATGCGGGTGATCGCCTACGATCCCTATCTCTCGCCCGAGCGCGCCGTCGAGCTCGGCGTGGAGAAGGTCGAGCTCGACGAGCTGTTCAGGCGCGCGGATTTCATCACGCTGCACACGCCGCTGACCGACGCCACCCGCGACATCATCGACGCCAAGGCGATCGCCCGGATGAAAAAGGGCGTGCGCATCATCAATTGCGCGCGCGGCGGCTTGATCCGCGAGCCGGACCTGAAGGCGGCGCTCGATGCGGGCCAGGTGGCGGGCGCGGCGCTCGACGTGTTTCCCGTGGAGCCCGCCACCTCGAACATCCTCTTCGGCCATCCCAAGGTGGTGGCGACCCCGCATCTCGGCGCCGCCACCTCCGAGGCGCAGGAGAACGTGGCGCTGCAGATCGCCGAGCAGATGGCCGATTTCCTGCTCACGGGCGCGGTGGTGAACGCGCTCAACATGCCCTCGCTCACAGCCGAGGAAGCGATGCGGCTCAGGCCTTATATGAAGCTCGCCGAGCAGCTCGGCAGCTTCGCGGGCCAGTTGACGGAGTCGCCGATCCGCGCGATCGCCATCGAGTACGAGGGCCACGTGGCCGAGCTCAACGTGAAGCCGCTCACGGCCGTGGTGCTGAAGGGATTGCTGGCGCCCCAGCTCGACAGCGTCAACATGGTGAACGCGCCGCTGCTCTGCCGCGAGCGCGACATCCGCGTGAGCGAGACCCGCATGACCGTGGAGGGTGATTTCCACACGCTGATGCGCGTGACCCTGACCACGGAGCGCCGCACCCGCGGCGTCGCGGGGACTTTGTTCCGCGGCCGGCAGCCGCGCATCGTCATGATCGAGGACGTGCCGATGGAAGCCGAGCTCGGCGCCAACATGCTGTTCGTGCGCAACAAGGACAAGCCCGGCTTCATCGGCAATCTCGGCCGGACCCTGGGCGAGGCCGGCATCAACATCGCGACGTTCCACCTGGGCCGCACCGCCCCCGGCGAGGACGCGATCTGCTTGGTCCAGGTGGATCAGCCGCTCAACGAGCTGCTGCTGGAGCAGGTCTGCACGATCCCCGACGTGCTGCAGGCGAAGCTGCTGAGGTTTTGAGGCGCTCCGTCGGTCGGAGCGAGAGCAACGCTTCGCCGCAACAACCACCCTGAGACTCGTCATGACCGGGCTTGTCCCGGTCATCCACGTGTTCTTCGCTGGACGACAAACACGTGGATGCCCGCGACAAGCGCGGGCATGACGACAATGAAGGGAAGGGGATCGAGCGGAGACTCTCTGCGGAGCGATGAGGGCCCGCCAGCGCCTCAGTTCGTCAGGAAGGCGCCGGGCTTCAGAGCGATGGTCTTGGTGGTGGGGTGCTGGCCGCCGCGCATGACGACGACTTGAGACGGCGTCGAGGGCGAGCGCGGGGCCGGGCTTGGGTTCGAGGTGACGGCTGCGCTGGGGGAGGGCGTCGAGCTCGCCACATAGGACGACATGCCGCCGCCCCAGGTCCTGATCGGGCCGACGTCGACATGCACGAAGCCGTGCGCGGGATAATAGCCGACGCCGCCGGCGCGGAGCGAGAGCGCCGCGCCATGGAGCTGGCTCAGCGAGCGCCCGCGCAGCGAGATGTCGGCGGCCTGTCCCTGCATATGCAGGCTGTTCACCGCGGCACCCTCGGCGACCAGGCGCGCGTTCGTCTCGGGGGTGCGATAGCCGGATGTCAGCAGGAAGGGCTCGTCGGTGTCGAGCTTCTGCTGCAGGCTGACCAGGAGGTCCAGGAGCCTGAGATCGATCGGATGCGTGGTGTTCGTGTGGAAATCGCGCAGCGCCCAGTTCAGCGAACTCAAGCCCTGCGGAATATAGTAGTCGTTGGCCCAAAAGACCGAATTGTAGGATTCGCCGGTGTTGACGTTGTAGAGCGAGAGGCGCCGGAAATAGAGAATGCTGGGCGTGGCCAGCGCCGGCGCCGCCGCGGCGCTCACCAGCGCCGCTCCCGCAAATGCCAGGACTCTGCGACGCGACAGCGTCTTTCCGTGCCTCATCCCCGCTACCTCTGGCCGCGCGAGGCGCCTTGGCGCGCCCCGCTCCCGCGCGTATCAAACACCGGGGTTGGTTAAGGCCTGGTAACCAGATGCTCGAATTAATGGCGTTTTCTTGCATTCTCCAGGGGCTTAGGGGCCGCGCGAGAGCCGCCCGCGTTTTCGTTTGCCGAGCCCTGGGAAACACGATATCCCCGCCGGCATGAACGAAACTCTGCATCCGGCGCTGCTTCCTTCGGGTCTGTCGGACCTGCTGCCGCCCGAGGCCGGCCTCGAGGCCCGCGTGGTGGCGGCCATGATGGCGGTGCTGGAAAGCCACGGCTACGAGCGCGTCAAGCCGCCGCTGATGGAGTTCGAGGAGAATTTGCTGAGCGGCACCGGCGCCGCCATGGCGAAAGAGACCTTCCGCCTGATGGACCCGATCTCCCAGCGCATGATCGGCTTGCGCGCGGACATGACGACGCAAGTGGCGCGCATCGCGACCTCGCGCCTCAAGGATGCGCCGCGGCCGCTGCGCCTTTGCTATGCGGGCCAGGTGCTGCGGGTGAAGGGGAGCCAGCTCCGGCCCGAGCGGCAAGTGGGCCAGGTCGGCGCCGAGCTCATCGGCACCGATTCGGTGGCGGCCGACCTGGAAGTGGTGGCGCTCGCCGCCGAGGCGCTGCAGGCGCTGGGCATCGAGGCACTCTCGGTCGACTTGACGCTGCCGACCCTGGTGCCCGCGATCACCCAGGCGCTCGGGCTTGGCGCCCGGGAGCAGGATCGTTTGCGCGCCGCGCTCGACCACAAGGACGCGGCGGCGGTTGCCGCCGTCGGAGGCCGGGCCGCGCCGCTGCTGGGCAAGCTGTTGGCGAGCGCGGGTGCCGCCGCCACCGCTGAGCGCGCGCTGCAAGCGCTCGATCTGCCGCCCGCCGCGGCGGAGGAGCGGGCGCGGCTCTTGGACGTGACCAACCGGCTCGGCGCGGGCTTGCCGGGCCTCGCCATTACCGTCGATCCCGTGGAGAACCGCGGGCTCGAGTACCACACCGGCATCAGCTTCAGCTTTTATGCGCGGGGCGTGCGAGGCGAGCTCGGTCGCGGCGGGCGCTATCGCACCGGGAATGGCGAGGGCGAGCCCGCGACGGGCCTCACGCTCTACACCGACACGATCCTGCGCGCGCTCCCGGCGCAGACGCCGCCGCGGCGGATCTATCTGCCGGCCGGCAGCGATCCCGTAGCGGCCAAGCGCTTGCGCGGGGAGGGCTGGGTGACGGTGGCGGGGCTGGCGCCGGTGGGCGAGCCCGCCGCCGAAGCGAGGCGTCTCAATTGCGGTCACTGCCTCCAGGGTGAGACAATCCTTCCGGTGAGCTGAACCGGCTTCGCGAAGGGTTCCCGGCATCATGGCGAATGTGGCGGTGATCGGCGCTCAGTGGGGCGACGAGGGCAAGGGCAAGATCGTCGATTGGCTGTCGGAGCGCGCCGACGTGGTCGTGCGCTTCCAAGGCGGTCATAACGCCGGCCACACGCTCGTCATCGGGAATGTGGAATACCGGCTGAGCTTGCTGCCCTCGGGCGTCGTGCGGCCGGGGAAGCTCTCGGTGATCGGCAACGGGGTCGTGGTGGATCCCTGGGCGCTGCTGCGCGAGATCGATGCGATCCGCGAGAAGGGCGTGCATGTCTCGCCGGCCTCGCTGAAGCTCGCCGAGAACGCCGCGCTGATCCTGCCCTCGCACGCGGCGATCGACCGCGCGCGCGAGGAGGCCCGTGGGCCCCAGAAGATCGGCACCACCGGCCGGGGCATCGGGCCCGCTTACGAGGACAAGGTCGGGAGGCGCGCCATCCGCGTCTGCGATCTCGCGGAGCCGGAGACGCTGCCGGAGAAAATCGATCACCTGCTGATGCACCACAATGCGCTGCTGACCGGGCTGGGTGCCGGCCTGGTCGATCGCGACCTCTTGCTCAAGGAGCTCATGGAGGTGGCGCCGCGGGTGCTGCCCTATGCCGACCGCAT